>JBKGYE010000060.1:0-9138 GCA_046546255.1 Halorhodospira sp.
CGATAACCGTACGCGCGGCGGCCGCCGGCCGCCGCGTCGGATCCGGTCACACCACAGTAGGCCCCTAACCGATCTCCATCTCGTGGCTGTCCTTCTCCCCCTGATTGTCGACATAGCTGATGCGCAAGGTGTCGCCGGCCTCGGCCTCTGCCTCGAACTCAATCAGGGGGTTCGGCGAGATGCTCGGTCCCCAGTGGGCGTGGAGGACCTGCTCGTCGTTGATCTCGGCGGTCACCTCCTGGATGAAGTGGCCGGGTTCACCGCTCTCTTCGTCGGGTGCGTCCATAGGGTGACTGATCAAGGCGCGGACCTCGGCGAGACCGTCGTTGAGGGTTGCGCGTGCGCGAATGGAAGACATGGCGTGCTCCTTGCGGTTAGTGGACTCAACGCCTCTGGCTTGTGGCCTATAGGCTTGCCGTCGGAGGGGAAGCTAGCCGCCGCAGCCTCCGACCGTTACCCGGACCTTCTGGCTGGCACCGTAGAGCTTGCCCTCGCTCTTGGCGATGGCGACAACCTCTGAGGTGTCCGCCATCTGGATGCGCTGGGAGATCCGCGGCCGGCTTCGCTCCCCGAGCTCAAAGACGGCGGAGATGGGGGCGTTGTTCTCCGGGACGTAGAGGGTGATGCTCTCTACGTTGGGTAGCGAGGACTCCACTGTGACCGGCACGGTCTCGCCGTTTTCGGCGACCTCCGGGGCATCGATGCTGATCTGATCGCTCTCCTCGTATTCGGAGCTGTCGAGGATATCGTTGAGCCCCTCCTCGAGGCTGGTGGTCATGATCGCCTGCTCCCGCCACTTCGCCAGTGCCCGGGAGGGTGCGAGGACGCCGAGCCCTACGGCAGTGCTCAGTCCCCCTAGCGCGAGGGCTCCGCGCAGGAGGTTGCGGCGTTGGGGGTTGACTCGCTCCTGGTTCATGGTGATACCTCCATTTTGGCCCAGTGTGGGGCGATGGGTTCGTCGGATGCGTTGCGCCTTACCACTCGAACTCTAGGTAGGCGCGGTTGACGTTGGTGGTGTGCCACCCCTCATAGTGCTCCAGATGCTGGAAGGCTGGCTCCTCGCGGTGGCGCTCTACGACCTCTTCTAAGGGGAGGAGATCTTCTGCAGCGGCGCCCACCTCCTGGACGAGGAACTCGTAATAGGCGCCGGTGTCTCGCGCCACGCGCTCCATGCCGCTGACCCGCCCGTGGCCGGGGACGACGGTCTCCGGGTCGAGGGCCGTCAGCTCCTGGTAGGCCTCGTAACCGTTCTCCACACTCGACCACGGGTGGACGCCGAGCATGCGATCCACGTAGACCAGATCGCCGGTGAAGGCGACATCGGCCTCGGGCAGGTAGGCCATGGCGTCTCCCGGGAAATGGGCATCGGTGCGTTGTAGCTCGAGGACGATGTCGCCGAGCTCCAACGTCGCCTCGCGGCCCTCCAGCCTGCGGTCGGCGTAGGCCGGCTCCGTGCCCCCTAGGCGGTCTCCGACAGCCTCTTGCAAACGGCCCTCAAGGTGGTTTGTGGCGAACTCCTGCTGTTGGCGCACGGTCTCCTCGAAGGCGATGACCTCGGCATCGTGCTCACGCTGGAAGTAGTCGTTGCCTAGCCAACGATGGTCTTGGACGCCGAGGTTCAGGACCCAGCGGATCGGGGCCTCGGTGACCTCGGCGATCGCCTCCTCGATCAGCTCGGCGCTGAAGGCGGTCGGTCCGGCGTCGATGAGCAGCACCCCTTCGCCGGTCTCCACGATGCCGTAGTTGGCATTCATGCCGTGGTTCTCGTAGGTGCGGGCGCCGGTGGGGCCGACGATGGCGTAGATACCATCGGCCACTGGCTCGGCCTCCGGGATGAAGAGCTCATCGGCTGCCTTGGCCGGGCCCAGAAGTAGCGTGCCGACTGTCAAGCCGCTAACGCTTCTAGAGGGCCAGGCCGGGGTTGTCATCGCTGATCCCCTTGATCTTCGGGACGTAGGGCTCCTGGACGCTGACTGCACTGTGCTCCCGGAAGTAGTCAGCCAGCACGTCCCAGGCTTGCGGTCCGTCTTGCGGCTCGTTGACGTCGGCCCAGCTGGCGACCACGTACTTGCGTTTCGGTTCCATGGGCTCGCCGTTGATCTCTAGCTCGCTGATGCGCTTGCCCTTGCCGCGGGTCGGGTCGATGGCATAGCGCAGTCCAGCAGTACGGACCATGTCGCCCCCGCGGTGGAGCATCGGATCCTCATTGAAGATCGAGTTGGCCACGTCCTCGAGGATGCTCTTGATCTCCTCGCCTGTGAGCTTCTCCCGCGTTGTCTCGGAGTAGGTACTGCAAGTCTGATTCATGCAATCCTCGAAGGTGACCTCCCCGGGAAGAACGCTCGGCCCCCAGCGAAAGCCAGGGGTAAAGGCCACCTCGGCATCGCGGCCCTCGCGCAACGCCTGTGCGAGCACCTCGTCGAAAGTGCCGTTGAAGTTGCCGCGACGATAGAGGACACCGTCCACCTCACCGACCACCTCGGTGAGGCGGTCTTGGTAGGGTTCGTAGATGGTCTCCACCAACGAATGCATGTCCGGATCCGCTTCAAGGGCGTTCGCGAAGATCGGCAGGTTGCGGTAATGGAAGTCTCGAATCCGCCCGTCGCGAACTTCTAAATCGAGTACGGAGAGGTATTTGCCGTTCGAGCCGCTGTTGATGACCAGCGTCGGCTCGCCGTCGGGGTCTTCGATCTGCTCCGGATAGGGGACGGGGTCATGGGTATGGCCGCCAAGGATGGCGTCTACTCCGCGCAGCTGCCGGGCGTAAGCCATATCGGTGAGCATGCCTGCATGGGAGAGGAGCACCACCACCTCTGCCCCGTCGCTGCGGGCTTGGTCGATCTGCTCCTGCAGCCGGTCAAGACGATGCCCCATGGACCATTGCGGGAACATATAGCCAGGGTTGGCGATGGGCGTGAACGGGAAGGCCTGGCCGATGACCGCAACCGGGATACCGTTCTGCTCATCCAGCGTATAGGCCTCGAAGATCGGCTCCACCCAGTCGCGATCAACAACGTTCTGTGCCAGGAACTTCGTGCCAGCCTCTTCCAGGTCTTTGACCAGCTCCTGGACGCGTTCGTCCCCGTAGATGAACTCCCAGTGTCCGGTGCAGGCATCCACGCCGAGCTGCTTCTGGAAATCGGCCATGGCCTGGCCTTCGGTCCACAGGGCTGGCCCGGAGCCATGCCAGGTGTCGCCGGAATCGAGAAGCAGGGCGCCAGGGCGTTCTGCACGGACACGCTGGACAGCCGTGGCCAGGTGCGCGGCACCCCCGACCCGGCCGTAGTACTCGGCGGCCTCCCGGAAGTCGAGGTGCGTAAAGGCGTGCGCCTCCGGGCTGAAGCGGTCGAGCTCGTAGTGGCGCAGCAGCTCCTGGCCGACGAGCAGTGGCGGCTGGCCTTTGAACTCGTAGAGCCCCAGGTTGATGTTGGGCTCGCGGAAGTAGACCGGCTTGAGCTGCCCGTGAAGGTCACAGAAATGGAGGAGGTGCACGTTACCTTTGCGCGGCACGTCGTAGAAGTCCGCCGGGATCTCCCGCCAGTCACCGGAGCGCTTAGAGGAACCGGCCAGGGATCGGCCAGGGTGGGTCATGGCTCCCGCCGCGCCAGCGGCGAGCATCAGCTCCAGAAAGTCGCGCCGCGATAGCCGCATCAGGTTGGCTCCTTGTCCGTTTGGGTGTCCTTGCCGATTTGTCCCGAATCAAAGCTAGGGATGTGCGTGCGGGTGCGGAATACCCATTGGGGGGTGGCTGCTAGAGGGGGTGTATTCCCTTTTGGGGAGGTATGCGTGGGGTTGTGGTCGGCATCGTCGAGCAATACCCCCTCTGGGGTAGGTGGCGGCAGGGCGCGTCCCCCCTTTGGTCGATTGCTCCATATATCAGCACCTGGGCATTCTTTGGGGGTGTCGCGAGCATCCCATCCAGGCATCTAGGGGAAGGCAGGCATGAACCGCGAGTATTACGAGGCTGTCCGGCGCATGGAGACCGAACGCGTTGACGCGGACTATATGGCCGGCTGGATTGGCGGCTATCTCCGCAATCCCAAGCGTGAGGAGCAACGCATCAATGAGCTCTACGAGGCTGGCTATGCCGATGGCCTGGCAGGTTGCACCGACAATTTCCACGGATCCAACTAGGGAGCAGGGAGATGGCGGATTTTGATCAATCCCTCGACGCCACCGGGCTGAATTGCCCGTTGCCGATCCTCAAGGCCAAGAAGACGCTGGCTAGCATGAACAGCGGGGAGGTGCTATACGTCACGGCCACGGACCCGGGATCGGTCAAGGACTTCGAGTCCTTTAGCAAGCAGACCGGGCACGAGCTGCTTGAGCAGAAGGAAGAGAGTGGGACCTACCACTTCCGACTCAAGCGCGCCTGAATGCAGGGGCCGCCTTTGCGGCGGCCCGGTGGTCTCGATCCATCCCGGCCAGGAGGCTCCCCATGAGCGTCACCCCGCAAGCCGAGGTGGCGGACGATCCCGCGCGGCTGGAGCCGCGGGACGATCAAGAGGTCCGCTACACCACCTGCTATATGTGCGCCTGCCGATGCGGCATCCAGGTAACCCTTGAAAAGGGCCGCGTGCGCTTTATCCAGGGCAACCCGGAGCACCCCGTCAACCGGGGGGTGCTCTGCGCCAAGGGCAACGCTGGCATCATGAAGCAGTACAGCCGCGCCAAGCTGCATCGTCCCTTGCGGCGCAAGCCCGGGACGGAGCGGGGGGAGGGGGCGTTCGAGGAGATCTCCTGGGAGGAGGCTCTGGACGAGCTCACCGAGCGGCTACGCCGGATCCGTGCCGAGGATCCGAAAAAGCTCGCCTATTTCACCGGACGGGATCAGCTCCAAGCCTTGACCGGGCTGTGGGCGACGCAGTTCGGCACGCTCAATTGGGCTGCCCACGGCGGCTTCTGCTCCGTAAACATGGCGGCCGCCGGGCTCTATACCCTCGGGCACGCCTTCTGGGAGTTCGGCGATCCCGATTTTGAGCGCACCCGCTACTTCGTGCTCTGGGGTACTGCCGAAGATCACGCCTCCAATCCGTTCAAGCTCGGCATTGATGAGCTCAAGCGCCGTGGTGGACGTTTTGTGGCCATCAACCCAGTCCGTACGGGCTATCAGGCGGTGGCTGATGAGTGGGTCCCCATCCGCCCTGGTACCGATGGCATGCTGGCGATGTCGATGATCCATTGCCTGCTGCGTGATGGCCAGTTCGACTGGGATTATCTGGTTCGTTACACCAACGCACCCTATCTGGTCGTCCAGACGCCAGGGCAATCCGGAGACGGCCTGTTCTTGCGCGACGACAACGGCCAGCCGCAGGTCTGGGACCTGGAGCGGGCAGGGATGGCGGACGGCACCCAGGCGGAGATCGCACCGGCCCTGTTCGGTGCTTATACAGCCCCGGATGGTCGTCCGGTGAAGACCGCCATGACCCTGCTCGCTGAGCGGTACTTGGATGTGTCGTATGCCCCCGAGCGGGCCGCGGAGATCTGCGGGGTGCCGGCGGAAACCATCGAGCGCCTGGCCGCCGAGATGGCCCATGTGGCCTTCCAGGAGACCATCGAGATCGCGTGCGAGTGGACGGATTGGGCCGGGCGCAAGCATGACCGATTCATCGGACGGCCTGTTTCCATGCACGCTATGCGCGGGATCTCGGCGCACTCCAACGGCTTCCATGCGGCTCGGGCGCTGCATCTGCTGCAGCTTCTGCTCGGCTCGGTGGACTGTCCCGGTGGCCATCGGGCCAAGCCTCCTTACCCCAAGCCAGTGCCGCCGCCGCTACGGCCGGCCCAGGACACCGCGCCCGACACCCCGCTGGGTGCGCCCCCGCTGGGGTTTCCGGTGGCCCCGGAGGATCTGGTCATCGACGGCGAGGGTCGTCCGAAGCGTATCGATAAGGCCTTCTCTTGGGAGGCGCCGCTCTCTGCCCACGGCAAGATGCACGCTGTGATCAGCAACGCCTACGACGGGGATCCATACCCCATCGATACGTTGATGCTGTTCATGGCGAACATGGCCTGGAACTCCAGCATGAACACCGTCGGCACCGAGGAGATGCTCCGCGCCAAGGATGACAACGGCACCTATCGCATCCCTTATCTCGTGGTCGTCGACGCCTTCCATTCCGAGACCGTTCAGTACGCGGACCTGGTCCTGCCCGACACCACCTACCTAGAGCGCTACGACTGCATCTCTATGCTCGACCGGCCCATCTCTACGGCCGAAGGTCCGGCGGACGCCATTCGGCAACCGGTCCTTGAGCCCGAGGGCGAGGCGCGGCCGTGGCAGGATGTGATGATTGAACTTGGGGCCCGGCTCGGGTTGCCAGCGTTCACCGTTGAAGATGGATCCCCGCGGTATAGGGACTACCAGGATTTCATCGTCCGCTTTGAGAAGTCGCCGGGGGTCGGTTTCCTCGCCGGCTGGCGCGGTGATGATGGCAGCCAGCCTATGCGCGGGGCGCCGAATCCCTGGCAATGGCAGCGCTATATCGACAACGGTGGCTTCTTCCACCATAAGCTGCCGCTCCCCCACCAATTTTACCGCTTCGCCAACAAGGGCTACCTGGAGTGGTCGGTGGAGGCAGGGCTCAACGGCGCCGCTGACCCGATCGTCATGTCGGTCTATGCGGAGCCGCTGCAACGCTTCCGCCTAGCCGCACAAGGGCTCTACGACGGTCCACAGCCGCGGGATCAAGAGGATCGCGAGCGCATCCGGACCTACTGCGATCCGCTGCCTTTCTACTACCGTCCGCTGGAGGAGGCCCGGGTGGGGCATTGCGCTTACCCCTTCCACGCTGTCACGCAACGGCCCATGACCCAGTATCACGCCTGGGATAGCCAGAACGCCTGGCTGCGCCAGATCATGGCCGAGAACGTGCTGTACATGAATCGCGCCCGCGGTGAGGCCTTGGGATTGGCCGATGGCGATTGGGTATGGGTGATGTCCCATCTGGGCCGAATCTGTGTGCCCGTCCAGCTCATCGAGGGGGTACAGGCCGACACGGTCTGGACCTGGAATGCTATCGGCAAGCGTTCCGGAACGTGGGGCCTGGAGCCGGCAGGCCCGGAGGCTAGGCGCGGCTTCCTGCTCAACCATCTGATCGGCGATCGTCTGCCGCGTGAGGCACAGGAGAAGCCGCTGAGCAACTCTGATCCAGTGACTGGCCAGGCAGCCTGGTACGACCTGTGCGTAAGCATCCGCAAGGCAACCCCGGAAGAAGCTGGTATCAGCCAGCCGCAGTGGCCGGATCTGCGACCGCCGCCAGGGGTGGAGAACGGTCCGCTACAGCTGCTGCGTTACGCCACGCACCAGGCAGCGCGGTTGCATCGTTCTATGCGCGATATCCTGAGCCGGGGGCGTTGATGAGACTGGGACTGGTGATTGATCTGGATACGTGCGTCGGCTGCCATGCCTGCGTGGTGGCCTGCAAGCAGTGGAATACCTCGGGGACCGTAGGGCCGCTCAGCGACTATCGCCCTTATGGGACGGAGCCGAGCGGGGTGATGCTCAATCGGGTCCGTCACTACGAGGAGGGCACCTACCCGTACAACAAGACGGTCAATGTGCCCGTCTCCTGCATGCATTGCGACGACCCGCCGTGTGTCGATGTCTGTCCTACGGGGGCCTCCTACAAGCGGGAGACCGACGGTGTGGTGCTGGTGGATGAGAGCAAGTGCATGGGCTGCAACTACTGCGCCTGGGCTTGCCCTTACGGTTGCCGCGAGCTTGACCGTGCCAGCGGTACCATGAAGAAGTGCACGCTGTGCATCGACCGGATCTACGACGATCGGCTACCGGAGGCCGAACGCCAGCCGGCTTGCGTCCTCTCCTGTCCAGCGCGTGCCCGCCATTTCGGTGATCTGGACGATCCTGGCTCCGAGGTCAGCCGGCTGGTGCGCGAGCGCCGTGGCTTTGTCATGCTCCCGGAGCTGGGTTGCCACCCTGTCAATCGCTACTTGCCGCCGCGTCCCCCGGCGGGTAGCCGGCCGGCACCGGACGTTGAGCCCGAGGGTAGGGAGGAAGGGGGTGCTCAGCAGGCACGCCCTGACCCTGCCGCTGTACAGCACTGGCGTAATCGCGTCGTCTACCGCTGAGAGGAGATCCTGCCATGCATCCGGCCTGGTCTGTCGTCTTCTTCACGGTCCTCTCCGGGGCCGGTTACGGCTTTGTAGCGCTTTTCATCCTGACCGATCTGCTGGCGCTTGGCGGGTCTGTGGCTTTGCAGGAGCTGCTTGTTGCGGTGGTGCTCGCCGCCGTGCTGATTACCGTCGGGCTCATCTCCTCTGCGGGTCACTTGGCCAACCCGCGTAATGCCTGGCGCTCCTTTATGCGTTTCCGGACCTCCTGGCTCTCGCGCGAGGCGGTCCTGGCAGTGCTCTTCTACCCGGTAGCACTGCTCTACATCGGGCCGTATCTAGTGCTCGGGCTGGAGCACAATGCCTGGACCGTGACCTTCGCCGTGCTTACCGCAGTGCTGGCGCTGGCTACGGTACTGGCCACTGGCATGATCTACGCCTGTGTGCGTGCCATTCGCGAATGGAGCCAGGGGCTGACGCCGGTGAACTACTTGCTCATCGGGCTCGGTCTGGGGGCGGCGGTGCTCACAGCCGTACGTGCTTTCTTCCGTGCCGATCCGGTTCCCGCCGCCACCATGGGGGTCGGTGTACTGGCTGTGGCCGCGGTTACCAAGAGCGCTTGGTACCTCTGGAACGCCGCTCGCCCCAGCGGCTCCAGCAAGGCTACGGCTCTGGGGCTGAGCGGGCGCTCGGTGCGCTTGATGGATGCCGGGCACACGGCGGGGAACTTCCTGACCGAAGAGTTCCAGTATCCCTTGTCGGCACAGTGGGGACGCGCCTTGCGCGGGTTTGCCCTGCTCGCCACCTTTGCAGTGCCGATACCGGCACTGGCAGCGGTCGCCCTAGGCGCCGAGGCGCTCTGGGCTTATGTGGCAGTGGCCTCCTCGGTGCTCGGTACTCTGATCGAGCGCTGGCTGGTCTTCGCTGAGGCAAGCCACACGGTGCGGCTCTACTACAGTGCCGGACGCCTCTGAGCCGGCGGATGCATGTGCTTGTCCGCGGCGTGCGGGGGAAAGAGAAAGAACCCCCGCCTCGGGCGGGGTGGACTGGGCGCATCCGGCCTAG
>JBKGYE010000061.1:0-8846 GCA_046546255.1 Halorhodospira sp.
GATGGCCTCAGCCGAAGCTCCAATGAACTACTCCCGCCAAGCCTTTCAGGCTATGGCGTGAGTTTCGCGCTTCACGGGGCGTGCCGGGTCATCCGGGAGATGACTCGGTCTTACCGCCCTCCACGCCTCGGCCGGTTCCCGACCGGATAACTGCTGCTCGGCCCAGGCCCGGTGCCTTTCGGCCAGTGCCTCGTTCCACAGCAGGCAATGGACCCAGCGTTGGTGCTCCAGGGCAGCAAGCTGGGCCGCCGTGGGATCAAGCCGGTATGTGACCTTGCGCTGGACCATGGCGCCACTCTACCTTGAGCGTCCCTGAGTGCGAATGATGGCGCTACGCGCCATGCGCCGCCTCACCACCCCCTAAGCCGCTTCGCGGCTATAGGCGGAGCACTGCGGCGCGATTTGGTAGAACGGTACCCAGCGCTTGGCTGCCTCCAGCGGCTGGCGACGGTCCAGTACTAGCAGCTGTACCGAGCGGAACAGGGCGAAGCTGACCAGCCCGGAGAGCAGCGGCGAGGTCACCCAGCTCGCCGCCACCTTGCCTACCGCTGGCCAGTGGACCGCTCCCTAGCCGAGCCCGGCGATACCGAAATCCCCCAGGCCATGAACATGCCTAGGGCGCCCGCCAAGACCAGGTAGAGGGTCGCGTATTCCACGCCTTAGCGGGCGAGCAAGAGCTGGAAGCGGGCGCCGGTCTGTTGGGCACGGTCAGCGAGCGTGCCGAGGGCCTCGATGATCTGGTAGAGGAACATGACATCCACCGGGTAGAGCTGGCGCTCCATCTGGAACAATTGGGAGCGCAGATCCACCTGGATGCGGTCGGATTCCGCCTCGACGTCATCGAGCTTATCGAGCAGGCTCTCGACGATCTCGACCTCCGCCCCGCGGAAGCCGGCCTCAACCAGCTCATCGAGCCCGCGGACCGAGGCCTTGGCCTGGCGGGCGGCCTCGATACCCTGGTCGAGGAGCCCGAGGGTGGCCTCCGTCAGCGACTCCGGCCACTGCATCTGGCGGCCGGTCATCAGCCCGGCGATATCCTTGCCCTTGTTGGCGATGCGGTCCTGGGCCCGCAGCAGCTCCAGGAAATCGCGCCGGTCCCAGGGCATGAACAGATCCGGTGGCAGGTGCGTCCGGATCTCCTTCTTCAGGCGGTCCGCCTCGTGCTCGTGGTTGACGATCTGGCGGTGGGCGTCGCGCATGCGCTGGATATCGTCTGCGGCCGACGCCCGGAAGAGCTCCGGCAGGACCTCTACGCAGTCGACCACCTCGGTCATGTGCTGCTGCAGCGGCGCGACCGGGGAGGAGCCGAAGATCCGGGCGAAATAGCTCTTCACGGTCTCACCTCGCCTCGTCGCGGAGCCACTCGGCGGCGGCACGGGCATGGTAGGTGAGGATACCGTCGGCGCCGGCGCGGCGCAGCGAGGTCAGCGCCTCGAGCACGCACTCGCGCTCGTCGAGCCAGCCGTTCTGCGCCGCTGCCTTGAGCATGGAGTACTCGCCGCTGACCTGGTAGGCGAAGGTCGGTACCCCGAATTCGTCCTTGATGCGACGGATGATATCCAGGTACGGCAGGCCCGGCTTGACCATGAACATGTCTGCGCCCTCCTGCAGGTCGAGGGCGACCTCGTGCAGGGCCTCGTCGCTGTTGCCCGGGTCCATCTGGTAGCTGTCCTTGCCGGGGCCGGCCGGCGAGCTGCCGAGGTTTCCCGAGGAGCCCACCGCGTCGCGGAACGGCCCGTAATAGCTCGAAGCGTACTTCGCAGTATAGGAGAGGATGCGCACGTTGCGGTGATCGTGGGACTCCAGGGCGCTGCGGATGGCGCCGACCCGGCCGTCCATCATGTCCGAGGGCCCGACGATATCGGCGCCAGCCTCGGCGTGGGACAGGGCCTGGCGGACCAGGACCTCGACGGTCTCTTCGTTCAGGACGTAGCCGGTCTCATCGATGAGCCCGTCCTGGCCGTGACTGGTGAAGGGATCCAGGGCCACATCGGTCATCACGCCCATCTCCGGCACCGCCTCCTTGAGCGCGCGCACGGCACGCTGGGCGATCCCCGAGGGGTTGTACGCCTCGCGCGCATCCTCACTCTTCGCCTCGGGCGGGGTGACCGGGAAGATGGCCATCGCGGGCACGCCGAGCTCGAGCAGCTCGCGGGCCTCCTGGACCAGCCGGTCGATGGTCATCCGCTCGATGCCGGGCATCGAGGGAACCGGCTCGGTGCGGTTCTCGCCGTCGAGGACAAAGACGGGCTGGATGAGATCCTCGGGCCCGAGGCGGGTCTCGCGCATCAGCCGCCGGGAGAAGGCATCACGGCGCATCCGCCGTGGGCGCCGCAGGGGGTAGCTACCGTTGAATTGCGGTTGAGAGCTGCGTGTCACGACCGCCTCCATCGTTGCGCTGTCCAGAATCGGTCCTGATTATGCCCGCTCCGGGGGCCGGTCCCAAGAGGGCGAGGGCGGGGAACTTGACGCAGCCCCGGGGTGTCCTTGGCCTTGAGGCGGGCCATTCGCCCGCCTAAGCTGGCAGAGATTGACCAACAAGACGGATGAGGAGGTAGTCACCATGAAGAAGCTGTGGATGGTGGTTGGGGCAGCGACGCTGGCCGGTGGCCTGGTGCTCGGCGGCTGCGGCGGCGGCGAGGACGACTTCGAGGAGCTTGAGGAGTTTGAGGAGTCGCCCGAGGGCGAGGAGGCGGCCCCGGAGGAGGGCGGCGACTCGTTCGAGGATACGGAAGGGGATGGCTCCATGGAGGGCATGGAAGAGGATGGCTCCATGGAGGACATGGAAGAGAGTGAGTCGTTCGAGGATATGGAGGGCGACAGCTCCGAGGAAGGCTCGGACGAAGAGGAGGACTCGGACGAAGAAGACGAAGAAGACGAAGAGGAGGAGTAAGCCGACGTAGCGCCGCTATGCAGCGAGGGGGCATTCTCAGCGCGCTGAGAACGCCCCGCTTTGAAGAGGCCGTGGCGTCCGGCCCTCGGCAGGGGGCCGGGCTCGTCGGAGTCGGGCGTTAGCCCTTGAGCTGCCGGCTACGCTCGACGAACTCGTGGATGATGGGCGTCAGGATCAGCTCCATGGCGAAGCCGGTCTTGCCGCCGGGCACCACGACGGTGTTGCGTCGCGACATGAACGAGTTCGGGATCATGCTCAGCAGGTACGGGAACTCGATACCGAAGCGCT
The DNA here is from genome assembly GCA_046546255.1 of Halorhodospira sp. Lineage (GTDB taxonomy): Bacteria > Pseudomonadota > Gammaproteobacteria > Nitrococcales > Halorhodospiraceae > Halorhodospira. Next base: position 3,182 of record JBKGYE010000061.1, read on the forward strand.
CCGGCTGACGGAAGCGGATCACCGTGAACGACTCGTCCGGCGAGGGCACGTCGCGGGCGATGAACGGATTGGAGGTGTCCACCGTCGGTACCCGCTGGAAGTTGATATCCGTGCGCGAGAATTGCGGCGTCACGTAGTTCACGTAGTCGGGCATCCGGCGCAGGATGGTGTCGACGATCTTCTCCGCCGTATAGCCGCGCTCGGCGCCATCGCGGTGGATCTTCTGGATCCACTCCAGGTTCACAATGGGCGTGACGCCGACGAGCAGGTCCACGTGCTGCGCCACGTTGTGCTCGTCGGTGACGACACCGCCGTGTAGGCCTTCGTAGAAGAGCAGGTCGCTCTCCTGGCCGGCCTCTTCCCATGCGGTGAACTCGCCGGGATGCAGCCCGTACGGCTCCGCCTCCTCCTCATTGTGGAGGTACTTGCGGCGGCGGCAGATACCCTCCTTGCCGTAGCGGCGGAAGGAGGTCTCAAGCTCGTCGAAGACGTTCGCCTCGGGGCCGAAGTGGCTCAGGTTGCGTCCTTCCTCGGCCGCCCGGGCTAGTTGATCGCGCATCTCCTGGCGGTTGTAGCGGTGGAAGGCGTCGCCCTCGATGATCACCGGGTTGACCTGCTCTCGGCGGAAGATGTGCTCGAAGGCATTCTTAACGGTGCTGGTCCCCGCCCCGGAGGAGCCTGTGACCGCAATGATGGGATGCTTCTCGGACATGGCTTCACCCTCTTGCTCGCTTACCTAAAAATTCCCTTCACGCGAGCTCAACCGGCGCGGTGCGCAGCCTCGAGCTCCTTGCGCATCTGAGCGATCGCCTCGCCATAGTCGTCGGCACCGAAGACCGCCGAGCCGGCCACGAAGGTATCGGCTCCGGCCTCGGCCACCTGACGGATATTGTCGGCCTTGATCCCGCCGTCCACCTCCAGGCGGGCCTGTGGGCATAGCTCATCGATAAGTTGGCGGGTCTCCCGGATCTTGTCCAGGGTGCCGGGGATGAACTTCTGCCCCGGGAAGCCCGGGTTGACGGACATGAGCAGGACCATGTCCACCTTGTCCGCCACATAGCGCAGGTAGTCCAGGGGGGTGGCCGGGTTGAAGACCAGGCCCGCCTTGCAGCCGTGCTCTCGGATCAGGCTCAGGGAGCGGTCCACGTGCTCGCTGGCCTCTGGGTGGAAGGTGATCCAGTCGGCGCCGGCGGCGGCGAAATCCGGGATGATCCGGTCCACCGGCTTGATCATCAGGTGGACGTCGATCGGGGCCTTGATGCCGTAGTCGCGCAGCGCCTGACAGACCAGCGGGCCGATGGTCAGGTTGGGCACATAGTGGTTATCCATGACGTCGAAGTGGATGACGTCGGCCCCGGCGTCGACGACGGTGCCCACCTCCTCGCCTAGGCGGGCGAAATCGGCGGAGAGGATAGATGGCGCGATCCAGGTCTTGTTCATGTCGGTGTTCCTCCCGGCGTCGGTCCCGCGGCGCCACGGCAACCTACGGCCGTGGCGCCTTGCGGGGAACTAAGGATTGATGATGCTCCGGATAAGGCTCAGTTCACGGCCTGCAGCGGCGCCTCTTGCGGAGGCACCACGCCGGGTGTCTCCGGGACCTGCCAGTGGTGGTGCGCCTCGTCGAGGATGAACTGGCGGAACGCCTCAGCTGCCGGCGAGAGCCGCTTGCCGGCCCTGTGGACGAGATACCATTGGCGCTGCAGCGGGAATCCTTCCACATTGAGGACCCGCAGTCGTCCGAGCTCCAGCTCCAGGGCCACCGTGTGGATGGAGACCACCCCGAGGCCGAGTCCGGCCTGCACCGACTGCTTGATGGCCTCGTTGGAGGTCATCTCCAGGCCGCCACGCAGGCTCAGGCCACGCTCCTCCAGCACCCGCTGCACGGCGCTACGCGTCCCCGAGCCCTGCTCGCGCAAGACGAAGATCTCGTCCTGGAGCCGCTCTAGCGCCACCCGGCTGCCATCGGCCAGCGGGTGCTGCGGCGAGGCGATGACCACCAGCGGATTGGGCATGAACGGCTCGGCGGAGACATCCAGCCCCTGGGGGGGGCGTCCCATCACCGCTAGGTCCATCTCGTTGTCCTGGATGCGCCGGATCACCCCCTCGCGGTTGGTTACCTCCAGCTGGAAGGTGATCCCGGGCTGGCGCCGGGTAAAGGCGGCGAGCAGGTCGGTGGCGAAGTAGTTCGCCGTGGATGCGACCGTAAGCCGCAGGCGGCCGCTGTTGAGCCCGCGCAGGGCCTCGAGCCCGTCGCTGAGCTCGCGCAGCTCCACGGCGATGCGCTGGGCATAGCGCCGTACCTCCTCGCCGGCCTCGGTGAGGTAGATGCGCTTGCCGATCTGCTCGAACAGCGGCAACCCCACCTGCTGCTCGAGCTGCTTGATCTGCATGGAAACCGCCGGCTGGGTGAGGTAGAGCTCCTCGGCAGCACGGGTGAAGCTCAGATGCCGGGCGACGGACTCGAAGACCTGCAGCTGGCGCAGTGTGATATTCATCCTCCTGGGCCTCCCCTTTGGTTTTGTTAATAATGTAAAGCTTATCAAAATAGCAAAAACAATTTCTTTTTCTTCTGGCTCGGCAAGGCTATGCTGTCACGAGACAGACCGCAAGGGGCAGCGGTCCATCGAATGCCCATCTGGCCGTAGACCCCAAGCCTATGGGTTCTTAACGATGCGTGGTAGCGCTGGAGGAGAGGAGTGATGGCGAGTAAGACCTATACCGCGGGCGTGAAGACGTACCGCAACGAGTACTGGGAGCCGGATTACCCGATCAAGGACAGCGATCTGCAGGCGGTCTTCAAGATCGTGCCGCAGCCCGGCGTCGACCGCGAGGAAGCCGCCGCCGCCGTGGCCGCCGAGTCCTCGACGGCGACCTGGACGCACGTCTGGACCGACTTGATGACCGACATCTACCATTACAAGGGTCGGGCCTACCGGATCGAGGACGTGCCGGGCGACGACGAGGCCTTCTACGCCTTCATCGCCTACCCGATCGATCTCTTCGAGGAGGGGTCGATTGTCAACGTCTTCACCTCCCTGGTGGGCAACGTCTTCGGCTTCAAGGCGGTGCGCTCCCTGCGCCTGGAGGATGTGCACTTCCCGCTGCACTTTGTCCTCACCTGCCAGGGCCCGCCGCACGGCATCAAGTCCGAGCGGGACAAGCTCAACAAGTACGGACGGCCGCTGCTCGGCGGCACGCTCAAGCCCAAGCTCGGCCTCTCGCCGAAGAACTACGGCCGGGCCTGCTACGAAGCGCTGCGCGGGGGGCTTGACTTCACCAAGGACGATGAGAACGTCAACTCGCAGAACTTCCTGCGCTGGCGGGAGCGCTTCGACTACGTCATGGAGGCCATCCACAAGGCCGAGGCGGAGACCGGTGAGCGCAAGGGGCACTACCTCAACGTCACCGCGCCGACGCCGGAGGAGATGTACAAACGCGCCGAGTACGCCAAGGAGCTCGGTGCGCCGATCATCATGCACGACTACATCACCGCTGGCTTCTGCGCCCACCAGGGGCTGTCACACTGGTGCCGGGAGAACGGCATGCTCCTGCATATCCACCGCGCCATGCACGCCGTGCTCGACCGCAACCCCCATCACGGCATCAACTTCCGCGTGCTGGCCAAGGTGCTGCGCCTGATGGGCGGTGATCAGCTCCACACGGGCACCGTGGTGGGCAAGCTTGAGGGCGATCGCGCCGCCACCCTGGGCTGGGTCGACCAGCTCCGCGAGCGCTACGTCGAGGAGGACCGCAGCCGCGGCATCTTCTTCGACCAGGACTGGGGTTTCATGCCCGGGGTCTTCGCGGTCGCCTCCGGCGGGATCCACGTCTGGCACATGCCGGCGCTGGTCTCCATCTTCGGCGACGACGCCATCCTCCAGTTCGGCGGCGGTACGCTGGGCCATCCGTGGGGCAACGCCCCCGGTGCCGCGGCCAACCGGGTCGCCCTCGAGGCCTGTGTCAAGGCCCGCAATGAGGGTCGCGACCTGGAGAGCGAGGGTCGTGACATCATCAAGCAGGCCGCCAAGGAGAGCCCGGAGCTGCGCGCGGCCATGGAGACCTGGGAAGAGGTTAAGTTCGAGTACGAGACCGTGGACAAGCTCGACACGACCCACCGCTAAGGCCCCAGCGCCTGCCTGTGGCTGGCCGGGCGGTGACGCCGCCCGGAGCGGCTGCAGCCGGCGGCCACCGAATCGATTGAGGAGACCGAGCCATGAGCGAGATCCAGGATTACAAGTCGAAGCTCTCCGATCCGACCAGCCGTCGCTTCGAGACCTTCTCCTACCTGCCGGAGCTCTCCCAGGAGGAGCTGCGCAAGCAGGTCGCGTACATCGTCAGCCAGGGCTGGCAGCCGGCCATCGAGCATGTCGAGCCCGAGAACGCCATGGAGCACTACTGGTACATGTGGAAGCTGCCCATGTTCGGTGAGACGGATGTCGAGGCCATCCTTGCCGAGGCCGAGAAGTGCCACCAGGAGCACCCCGAGCACCACGTCAAGCTCATCGGCTACGACTGGCGGCGCCAGACCCAGGGCCTCGCGATGGTCATCCATCGTGGCGACATGAGTCGCGCCTGAGTCCAGGTGTGCAGGCCTCATCCTCGGCCCGTGGCGGGCCGAGGGTGCTGGCCGGGGTGCCCGCAGGTGCGGTTACCCCGGCGAGCGCCTCCTGCGGCTACCTGGCCCTCTGGGGTGCGCCGTCCGATCAGCCAAGCTCGGGAGGATCCCATGGACGAGCACAATGTTGCGCAGTATCGCGTCGCCGAGGAGCCGTTCTACCAGCCCGTCGGCGAGGAGATCGCGCTCTTCGAGGCTGCCTACGCCGCCCGCATGCCGGTCATGCTCAAGGGGCCCACAGGTTGCGGCAAGTCGCGCTTCGTCGAGTACATGGCCTGGCGCCTGGGTCGCCCCCTGGTGACCGTCGCCTGCAACGAGGACATGACCGCGGCGGACCTGGTAGGACGCTATCTGCTCGACGCCCAGGGCACACGCTGGCAGGACGGCCCCCTGACCACGGCGGCCCGCATCGGCGCCATCTGCTACCTCGACGAGATCGTCGAGGCCCGCCAGGATACGACCGTGGTCATCCACCCCCTGACCGACCACCGGCGCACGCTGCCGCTGGAGAAGAAGGGGGAGCTGGTTGAGGCCCACCCCGACTTCCACCTGGTGATCTCCTACAACCCGGGCTACCAGTCGCTGATGAAGGACCTCAAGCAGTCCACCAAGCAGCGCTTTGGGGCCCTGGATTTCGATCATCCGGATCCCGAGACCGAGGCCGCGATCATCGCCCAGGAGAGCGGGGTGGACCGCGGTAGCGCCGAGAAGCTGGTGCAGATCGGCCAGCGCGGCCGCAATCTCAAGGGCCACGGCCTCGATGAGGGGATCTCCACCCGTCTGCTCGTCTACGCCGCGAGCCTGATCCAGCGCGGCATCGAGCCGCGTACGGCCTGCAAGATGACCCTGGTGCGGCCGCTGACCGATGATCCGGACATGCGTGAGACCTTGGATCAGGCGGTAGCGACCTACTTCTAGGAGCGCACCGCGATGCTGTGGGGACGGCGGGTGATCGGACAGCAGCCGGAGCGAGCAGGCGGTCAACATACCCCGCTCTGAAGGGCGGGGCTTGGTGAACAACCAAGCCCAAGTTGACCAGGGCGAGGCGGG
>JBKGYE010000062.1:0-8806 GCA_046546255.1 Halorhodospira sp.
GAGTCGTAGCCGTATCCGGTGAGGGTGGCGCCGTCCTGGCCGAAGGCGGCCACGGTGTAGAGCGTCGTCTGGTCGCCGAGGGTGTGGTCGTAGCCGAGGACGTACATGCTGGGGTCGTCGATGTTCGTGCCGTCCCCGTAGTCGCTGGTGATCACGCCCTGCGCCTTGAGCTCACCGCGGGGCAGCCGGTAGGTGGCGCCGAGGGTGGTGGCGGTGGTGTCGTCGATCTGGGCGTGCTCGCCGAGGAGCCGGCCGCCGCCGTAGTCCCAGCTGCCGTTGACGGCGATCATCGGGTCATCGGCGCCGATCAGCTCGTCCTCGAAGATCGTCAGCAGGGCTACGTAGGTGCCGTCGTCGTAGCGCAGCTGCCCGCCGAGGCCGTCCTTCTCCTCGTCGCCGTCGACCTGGTCGCTGTCGTCGTTGCCCTTGGGGCTGTAGGTCAGGTTGGCGCTGACGGTGTCGGTCAGCGTGACTGCATACTGCAGGGCGTTGCTGATGCGGCTCGGGATGAGGGGGTTGTCGGTCCGGTCGGCGCCGCCGAAGGCCATGAACTCGGCGACGGTGCCGAGCTGGTGCTTGAAGAGGTTCATCTCCTGGCCGTGCTGATTGGTCAGTGGCAAGCGGCCGGCGATCAGCCGCCCGTAGCGGCCCTCGAGCCCGACAAAGCTGTCGCGCTGGAGGTTGGTCAGGCCGCGGTTGCCGTCGTGCTGGTTCCAGTAGACGCCGGCCTCCCACTGATAGACCGCCGTGAGGTTCCCCTCAAGCGCCTGGGCACCGCGCACACCGATGGCCGAGGTGTTGTTGGTCAGGGTGAGGTCGCCGTCGTTGGAGCCACCGTACTCGTCCGAGTAGCGGTCGCTTTGGTCATAGTCGACGCTGTTGAGGGCGAGATTGACCCAGCCGTAGAGCTCCAGCGGCTTGCGCTCGCTGTCCTCGGCGTGGGCCGCCAGCGGTGCGATGAGAGTGGATGCGGTTGCCAGGGTTAGCAGTACTCTCTTCATGGCTGGTTCGACTCCTTTGTCGTGCTCATGCAAGTGGTGGTCCTGCGGGCAGCGGGTCGCTGGCTGCCCAGCGCCCGGCTCGCCCGCCTTGCCAGTGCGGCGGAGCGCTCGCCGCGGATACGCTCAGACCGCCACCGGCGCCTTGATCGCCGGGTGCGGGTCGTAGCCTTCCAGGCGCAGATCCTCATAGCACACCCGGAACAGGTCGGTCGCCGCCGGGTCGATGTGCAGTGTCGGCCGCGGCCGTGGTTCCCGGGCCAGCTGCTCACGGGTCTGATCCAGGTGGTTGCAGTAGAGGTGGCAATCGCCGCCGGTCCAGATGAACTCGCCTACGTCCAGCCCGACATGGCGCGCGACCAGGTGGGTGAGCAGGCTGTAGGAGGCGATGTTGAACGGCACCCCCAGGAACAGGTCCGCCGAGCGCTGGTAGAGCTGGCAGGAGAGCCGGCCGTCGGCGACGTAGAACTGGAACAGGAGGTGGCAGGGCGGGAGGGCCATCTGCTCGAGCTCGCCGACGTTCCAGGCGCTGATCACATGACGCCGGCTATCCGGGTGCTCGCGCAGCTGCTCGAGGACCTCGGCGAGCTGATCGATCCGGCGACCATCCGGGGTTGGCCAGCTGCGCCATTGCGCGCCGTAGACCGGCCCTAGCTCGCCATCCGGGCCCGCCCACGGCGACCAGATGCGTACCCCCCGCTCCTCAAGCTCATGGGCGTTGGTGCTGCCGCGGATGAACCACAGCAGCTCCTCGACGACGCCGCGCCAGAAGACCCGCTTGGTCGTCACCAGCGGAAAGCCAGCCTGCAGGTCGAAGCGCATCTGGTGGCCAAAGATCGACCGTGTGCCGGTGCCCGTACGATCCTCCTTGCGGTGGCCGTGTTCCAGGACGTGGTGGAGGAGGTCGAGATAGGCTTGCATGGGCTGAGGCGGCTCCATTCTTGGCGGACGGCTGAGGGGCTGGCAAGGATCCGCGCATCCGGTCACGCGCCACTCTGCTGGTGGTGGTGCGGCGGGCGCAGGGGACTGTGCGCCGACCGGGTGCCTGTATCACAACATGATAATGAATGATTGTGCGTACTCGAAACACAGGCCGGACTAGCCGATGCGCTTGATGAGGACCTTCGAGCCGCGCGCCTGGTCGTAGAGGGCGCGGCGGGCCTCTGGCAGCGCCTCGGGGGCGGCGGTCTCGAAGCCGCGCTCGCGAAACCAGTGCTCGGCTCGGGTGGTCAGGACGAAGAGCTGGCGCAGCCCATGGCCTCGGGCTTGCCGCTCGAGGCGCCGGACCAGGGCCTCGGCCCGGCCGGCGCCGCGGTAATCGGGTTCCACCGCTAGGCAGGCGACTTCCCCGGCGTCGTCCTCGGGCCAGGGGACGAGGGCGCTGGTGGCGATGACGGCACCATCACGCTCAGCCACGGTAAAGGCGTCGATCTGCGCTTCCAGGATCTCCCGTGGCCGGTGGATCAACGCGCCCGATGCCTCCAGCGGCCGGATAAGCGCGAGGATGCCCGGGATGTCGTCGAGCTCTGCAGGCCGAACTGTCTCGAAGGGCTCCGGGGAGATCAGGGTGCCGACCCCATCCCGGGTGAACAGCTCCAGCAGCAGCGCACCCTCCTGGTGGCGGTCGAGCAGGTGGACGCGCCGTACGCCGCTGGCACACGCCTGCTGGGCGTTGTGCAGCAACCGCTGTGCCGGTTCGGGGGCAGGGGGGGCTGCTGCCTCCAGCCGTGTGCGTGCCTCATGCGGGGTCAGCTCGCGCACGGTGGTGCCGTCGGCGTCGCGTAGCGGGGCGTGGCTGCTCAGGTGGATGAGCTTGTCGGCAGCCAGCGCCTCGGCTACAGCGCGCGCTACCGCCTCGGCGGAGAGGTTGAAGGTCTCGCCGGTGGGGGAGTAGCCCAGCGGAGAGACGAGGGCGACATCACCGTTGTCCAGGTGCCGGGTCAGGGCGGTCTCATCCACCCGCCGCACCTCCCCGGTGTAGAGATGGTCGATGCCGTCACGGACCCCGACCGGGCGGGCTGTGATGACGTTGCCCGAGACGACGCGCAGGCGTAGCCCGGCCATGGGAGAAGTCGCTATGCCTGTGGATAGCTGCGCCTCGAGGGTGGTGCGTACCTCGCCGACAGCGTCCTGGACGCACGCCAGGGCTTCCGCGTCGGTGATCCGCAGTCCGGTGCTGCCGTGGGCGTATCGTGGCTCCAGGCCCCGGCGCGCCAGGCGACGCTCCACCTGGGGACGGGCCCCGGGGACAAGGACCAGGCGTACGCCCAGGCTGGCGAGGACCGCGAGGTCGTGGACCAGGCCGGCCACCTGGGGGGGCTCGACGGCAGCGCCGGGGAAGGCGACCACGAAGGTCCGTGCCCGGTGGGCGTTGATATAGGGAGCTGCGTGGCGAAACCACGCCACGAATTGCTGAGGATTGAGATCGGCAAAGCGCATGACGGATGGTTCACAGGCAGAAGTGGTGGATCATTTCCCGGAGCAGCGTCACCGTGGGGGGCAGGCGGTCGATCGCGATGGACTCGTCGGGTTGATGGGCCTGCTCGATCTCGCCGGGGCCGAGGACCATGGTCTCCATGCCCAGCTGGGCCAAATAAGGTGCCTCTGTGGCAAAAGCGACTGCCCCGGCGGTCGCCCCTGTAAGCCGCTCGCCCACTCGTACGAGCTCCGCGTGCCGGGGTGTGGCCATGGGCGGGTGCGGTGGGAAGAGGGAGCGCCGGGTCAGGTAGGTGGCCTCATCGCCCAAGGCCTGTTGCAGGCGCTGGTCGAGTTCTCGCTGCAGGGCGTTCGGTGTCATGCCAGGGAGGGGGCGTAGATCGAAGTGCAGCTCCGCCTCGGCGCAGATGCGGTTGGGGCTGTCCCCGCCACGAATGTAGCCAAGGTTCAGGGTAGGGTACGGGATGGAGAAGCGCGGGTCGCGGTGGCGCTCGGTGAGCTCCTGGCGCCAGGCGATCAGGGTGTCGAGCACACGGGCCATGGTATCCAAGGCGTTACGCCCCAGGGTAGGGTCGCTGGAGTGACCGGAGCGGCCCTGGCTGTGGATGGCCTCCATCATCATGCCTTTGTGCATGTGAACCGGCTGGTTGCGGGTGGGCTCGCCGACCACGGCGTACTTCGGGCCCAGTCCCTCCGGGTAGGCCTCCACCAGGGCGCGGATGCCATCCATGCCGCTCTCCTCATCGGCAGTGAACAGCATTGTCAGTGGCGCCCGCAGCCGCTTCGGGTCGAGGCCACGCGCTGCTTCTACAGCCAGGGCAAGGAACGCCTTCATGTCCGTGATCCCCAAGCCGTAGAGGCGGCCGTTTTGCTCACGGATCCGGAAGGGGTCGCTCGACCAGCGTGCGGCATTGAAGGGGACCGTGTCGGTATGGCCGGATAAGGCCAGGCCGCCATGAGAGGGCGCCAGTCCCGCCGGCAGGGTGGCGACCAGGTTGGCTTTGTGGGGGGCGCTAGGCAGCGGCTCGATACGGCAGTCGAACCCCAGCGGCCTCAGCCACTCGGCCAGCCGCTCGATGATGCCGCGGTTGCCGTAGTCCCATGCGGGGTCGATGCTGCTGATCGTCGGCTCGGCGACGAGCTCGGCGATCATGGTCTGCAGATCGTGGGGGACGGTGGCCAAGGCTACAGGCTGCTGCCCCAGCGGTCGCGGCGGCGCGGACGCAGACGCGGCAGGATCAGGCCGAGGATAACGCCGCCGAAGAGCACCCCGGCACCGGCAAGGAACCACTCTTGCCGACTGCGCTGGGCCAGCTCCTCGTTCTGCTGATCCAGCTCCTCATTGCGATCAAGGAGCCGGTTGACCCGCTGTTGTAGCTCCTCGTTGGCCTCGACCAGTTCATAGCCTTCGCTGGCCTCCTCCAGGTCCGCCTCCAGCGTCTCGATCCGGTCTTGGGCCGAGGCCAGCTGCTGCTCCAGCTCTTCCTTCTCGGCCTCACGTTCTGCGACCTCATCCTCCAGGTCAGCGATCTGCTCCTCAGCCTCCACGAGCTCTTCCTCGACTTCGCCGATGCGCACGCGGGCTGGACGCTCATCGATCAGGTAGCGCCCCTGGACCCAGCCCTCGTCGTCCTCTTCGAGGTCGCGGACATAGATCCAGTTCTCGAGCGCGGCCTCGCCGTACTGCTCTTCGGCGTCCTCCGGCGGCTCGAGGACCTCGACTGATGCCCCGGTACGGAGGAAGCGCTCGATCCCGTACTGGCTGCCTGCGCCGCTGCGGAAGGAAATGGTGAGCTGATCGCCGACCCAGCGTTCCTCGCCCGTGGCTGGGGTGGCGGGCAAGACAACAGCCAGGGCGGTAAGCAGCAGGACGAGGGGGGCGATGTTCTTACGCACAGGTGTCGCTCCAGCTGACCGATAGGCCTCTTCAGTCTAACAGTAAGCGCCGTAGCCATGGCGAGCTGTGCATGCACGTGCGCAAGGCGCAGTTGGTGGAGAGGGCTGGCTTTCCCTAGGAGGCGCTCGCGGAAGGAGCGAGTCGCGGATTGCGTCATGGCGGGCACCGCTACAGAATACCGCCTCGCTCAGGAGGCCCCATGCAGCAATTACCCGTCATGCGTCTGAAGGCCGGCGAGGAGCGGCGTCTGCGCGCCGGCCATCTGTGGATCTTTAGCAATGAGGTGGATACCGGGCGGACGCCCCTGCGTGGTATCGCCCCCGGTGAGCAGGTGGTCGTGGAAGATGGGCGTGGGCGTCCCCTTGGCTGTGCCTACATCAACCCCAACTCGCTGATCTGTGGGCGCCTCATCAGCCGTGATGCCCGGGTGCGGCTGGATCGCTCCACCTTGGTGCACCGCCTGCAAGTGGCGCTGTCCATGCGCACGCGGCTCTTCGAGGCGCCTTGGTATCGCCTCGTTCACGGCGAGGCTGACGGTCTCCCGGGGCTGGTGGTGGATCGTTTTGGTGAGGTCTGCGTGGTCCAGCCCAACACAGCGGGCATGGAGCAGGTGCTTGAGGAGATCGCTGAGGCCTTGGAGCGGGTGGTCGCCCCTCGCCACATCCTGATCCGTGCCGACAGCCCGGTCCGCGAGCGTGAAGGCTTGGCGGCGCGGGTGGCCTGGTATGGCGAGCCGGGACCGGAGAGCCTCGAGGTCCGTGAGGGCGGTTTGCGTTTCGAGGTGCCGGCGTTGTCCGGGCAGAAGACCGGCTGGTACTACGATCAGCGCAATAATCGCCGCCGGCTGGCGGCTTACGCTGCTGATGCCCGGGTGCTCGATGCCTTCGCCTATACCGGCGGCTTTGCGATTGCCGCAGCTGCGGCAGGGGCCCGGGAGGTGGTGGCAGTGGAGCGCTCGGCGGAGGCCTGCGAGCGTATCGCTGCCAATGCCGAGCGCAATGGCGTGGCGGAGCGGGTTAGCGTGGTCGAGGGCGAGGTCAACGATTACTTGGCGGCGGCTCGTCAGGAGGGCGAGCGCTACGACGTGGCGGTGGTCGATCCGCCGGCGTTCATCAAGCGCCGCCGCGACCGTAAGGCCGGCGAGCGCGGCTATCGCCATGTCAACGAGGCGGCCTTGCGCCTGCTCGGCCGCGACGGTGTGCTGCTCAGCTGCTCCTGCTCCGCACACCTCTCCGAGGAGCGTCTCTCCGGGATCGTGCTCGCGGCAGCCCGCCACCTCGACCGTTCCGTACGTACCCTAGAGCGGGGCGGTACGGGGGCGGATCACCCGATCCATCCAGCGATCCCCGAGACGGACTACCTGAAGGCGCTGTTGATGCGTGCGGTGATCGCCTCGAGCTTGCCGTGATCCCTTGGCATCGGCCCTTCCTTGCTTGATGCCCGCTCAACGCCGAGTATGGATGCATGAACGGATCAAAGCCTTTGCGTGAGAGAATCGAGTCCGATGTTGCCCGCGCCTTGGCCGAGGATGTGGGCGCCGGTGATCTGACTGCCGCCCTGGTGCCTGCTTCACGCACGGCTGAAGGGGTGGTGGTCGCTCGCGAGGAGGGGGTGCTCTGCGGGGCACACTGGTTCGAGGCGGTCTTCCATCAGCTCGATCGCACCGTGGGGGTGCGCTGGCTATGCGCCGACGGTGACCAGGTGGTGCCGGGGGCAACCCTGTGCCGGGTGCAGGGGCCAGCGCGAGCCTTGCTCACCGGCGAGCGGACGGCATTGAACTTCCTGCAGTTCCTCTCCGGCACGGCTACGCAGGCGCGCCGTTATGTCGATGCGGTGGCCGGGACCGGGGTGACGGTTCTGGATACCCGCAAGACGGTGCCCGGCTTGCGGGCGGCGCAGAAGTATGCTGTGCGCTGCGGGGGCGGGGGCAATCATCGCTTTGGCCTCTATGACGCCTACCTGATCAAGGAGAACCACATCGGGGCGTGCGGCGGCATCACACCGGCCGTGGAGCTGGCGCGCATGCGCGCTGCAGGGGCGTTGGTCACGGTAGAGATCGAGGATCTCGAGCAGTTGGAAGCGGCCATCGCCGCAGGGGCTGACGTGATCCTGCTGGATAATTTTGAGCCCTCGGGGATGCGTGCTGCGGTCCTTCAGGCCGCGGGGCGGGTCAGCCTGGAGGTTTCGGGCAGCGTCGACCTAGAAGCGATCCGTGAGCTCGCCGCTACGGGGGTGGACCGCATCTCGGTGGGGGGGGTGACCAAGCATGTCCGTGCCTTGGATCTGTCGATGCGGCTCGGGCACAACGGCTAGCGCTGCACCCAAGTGTCGTCGCCAGGGCCTTGGGATGCTACAGATGCACTGCCTTCTGATAGCCTACGCGGCATGTTGATCTACCCTGATATCGATCCGGTGGCCCTTGAGGTGGGGCCCGTAGCCATCCATTGGTACGGGCTGATGTATGTGGTCGGCTTCCTCGCAGCCTGGGGGTTAGGGCGCTGGCGAGCGCATCGCCCGGCTAGCCCGGTGAGTGCGCAGCAGGTGGACGATCTCGTCTTTTTCGGGGCGCTAGGGGTGATCGTCGGGGGTAAGCTCGGCTATCACCTCTTCTACAACTTCGAGGGCCTGCTGGCGGATCCGCTAGCGCTGCTGCGCCTGTGGGAAGGCGGCATGTCCTTCCACGGTGGGCTCCTCGGCGTAACCCTGGCCTTGCTCCTCTACGCCTGGCGCATGGCGCTTTCGCCGCTGCGTCTCGGTGACTTCGTGGCACCGCTGGTGCCCATCGGTCTGGGGGCCGGGCGCTTGGGGAATTTTATCAATGGTGAGCTTTGGGGGCGGCCTAGCGAAGTCCCGTGGGCCATGATCTACCCGCCGCTCGGCGATGAGCCGCGTCATCCCTCCCAGCTCTACCAGATGGGGCTGGAGGGGGTGGTTCTGTTCGTCCTGCTCTGGTGGTTTTCTGCGCAGCCGCGACCGAGAGGGGCTGTGACAGGCTTGTTCCTGCTCGGCTATGGTCTCTTTCGCGGCTTCGCTGAGCTGTTCCGTATGCCGGATGCCCACATCGGCTATCTCGCCTTCGGCTGGCTAACCATGGGACATATGTTGAGCCTACCCATGATTGTTGCCGGCATTGCTCTGATCGTGTGGGCCTATGGGGATGCTCGGCGCTCTGGTGCCTAAGCCGCGCTGAGGTGGCGACAACGAGGAGGAGCGGAAGCGTGATGATCAGCCTGGTGCGTGCCGCTATCGCGGCGCTTGCGGTGACTGGCGCCCTCGCGGCTGCGGGTGCTGCCTCGGCGGCGGTGGATCTCTCCTTCTACGGCCATGCGGACGTCAGTGTCGACTACGACCATGGGGGGCGTTACGACGCCTGGGACCTGGCGAGTAACGCTTCGCGCTTCGGGGTCCGCGTCAAGCATGAGCTGGATACTGGGCTGCAGGTATACGGCCAGGTGGAGCGCTGCCTCGACTTGAA
>JBKGYE010000063.1:0-8801 GCA_046546255.1 Halorhodospira sp.
CTATAATGACCAGCATGGATCCTTGCCGCCCCCTTTGTGGCTGGCTTGCAGGCTCAACGCGGCCAGTCTAACCGATCAACCCTGTCGGAGCAGCGCCTTTCAACGCCACCATTCCCGCAGCGCGGCCGCGCCCCTACAATAACCCCATGCTGAGCCAAACTACCCCCACGCCGCGCCGCCTGACCGACTGGGTAGCGGCGCTCGAGCCGATCGAGCTACCGCGGCTGCCGCGGCACCAGCTCGACTACGAGCTAGCCCCGCGCGAGCTGGCCGGGCAGATCTACATCGACCCAGCCCTCGTGCTGGCGCTGATCCGGGACGTCAACGCCCACGCCTCACGGCGCTTCGAGACCAACATCCACAGCATGGAGGAGGTCGTGCTGCTGCGCGGGGTGCGCAACATCCGCGCGCTCAGCGAGCGCCTGCCACGGGCCGAGCAGAGCCTGACCCGCGCCAACTACCGGGGCTACCTCTTCACCTGTGAGCGCGCCATCCACGCCGCCTGCCAAGCCCGGCGCTGGGCCTGGCAGCTCGCTGACCTCCTGCCCAATGAGGTCTACACCGCAGCCATGCTCCGTCACACCGCCGAGCTGGTGATGTGGATCCATGACCAGGGCACGGTCATGCGCACAATCCACGAGATGGCCCCCGAGCCGGCTTACGCTTCCGAGGCCGAGTACGTCGCGCTCGGCTTCTCCCTCGGCGAGCTCAACCTCACCCTCGCCCACCAGTGGCAGCTGCCGCAGCTGGTCACCGAGTCGAGCGAGGCGCTGGCCGCCGACAGCCGCTCGCCGCGCAGCTGGGCGGTCGGGCTCGCCGCCCGCCTCGCCGCCCTCGCCCGGCAGGGCTGGCGCCACCCCGAGATGCCGCCGCTGACAGAGGCCCTGGCCGAGCTCCTCGAGCTCGATCATGAGACCACGGTGGCGGAGATCACCGCCGGCGCCCAAGAGGCGGCAGCGCTGCTACCGTGGAAGCCGGTCACCTTCGCCCCGTTGCTCAGTGAAGAAGAGGGGGCCGTGGCCGAGGCGAACGAGCTCGCGGACAACCCCTACCTTTCCGACGGCACCGCCAAGGGCGGCGTCTGCCTGGCACCGCGTCCGGACGTGCTGCAACGGGTGCATCACGAGCTGGAGACGGGCGACTATACGCGCGCCGAGGCGGCGCTGCGCCGAGGCCAGGAGCGGATCACCCCGAGGTATCAGGTCGTGCACCTCATCCTCACCGGGCTCTATGACGGCCTCGGGTTAAGCCGAGTCCTCTACGCCGAGCTGCGCCCGGACGGCGAGACCCTAGCCGGCAGGTGCGTCCTCGGTGCCGCCGGCGACCCGGTCTTCCACCGCTTCCGCGTGGATCTCTCGCAGCGCTCGCTGCTGCAGGAGTTGATGGCCAAGCCGATGGCACTTTGGCTCACCCCGCAGCGCTACCGGCAAGTCCAGCACCGCCTGCCTCAGGCCATGCACGCCCTTGCTGAGGGGCGCTCATGCTTCCTCGCCTCGATCTACGCCGGTGGCACCCCGCAGGGCATGGTCTACGCAGACCGCCACCGGGTGGACAACGCGCTGGACGAGGCAAGCTTCAAGGCCTTTCGGCGCCTGTGCGCGCTGGGCGGGAGCCAGCTCGCGTCAGCCTAGCTCCCGGGACGGCACGGCGCACAGCGCCTCAGCCCGGGGGCCAGGTCATCTGCCGACCCCCTAGCAGGTGCAGGTGCAGGTGGTGGATCTCCTGGCCACCCTCATCTTTGCAGTTGAAGACCGTGCGGTAGCCGCGCTCCGCCAGCCCCTCGTCGACAGCGATCTGGCGGGCGACGGTGAACATCTCGTTGAGCAGCTCGCCGTCTTCCGGGGTTAGATCCTGCAGGGTCGGCACATGGCGCCGCGGGATGATCAGGACGTGCGTCGGCGCCTGCGGATGGAGATCACTGAAGGCGATCACCCGCTCACCGTCGTGGACGATCTCCGACGAGATCTCGCCGGCGACGATCTTGCAGAAGATACAGTCCGTCATACCGTCTCCTTCTTTAAACCAGGTGTTACCCCTCGTACACCCGTCGTCCCATGAAAGCGTGGGAGAGGGTCCCCTGGTCCACCTGCTCCAGCGCGCCGCCCATGGGCACGCCGTGGGCGATCCGCGTGGTGCGCACCCCGCGCTCGGCGGCCAGGCTCTGGACGTAGTGGGCGGTGGCCTCGCCCTCGATGGTGGGATTGGTGGCGAGGATGATCTCCTCGACCTCGCCACCGTCGAGACGCCGCTCCAAGCGATCCAGCCCCAGTTCCTCGGGGCCGAGGCCATCCAGCGGTGACAGCGCACCACCGAGGACGAAGTACAGCCCCCGATAATCGGTGGCCTGCTCCAGGGCGAAGACATCGGCGCTGCTCTCGACCACGCACAACACCGCCCGCGTGCGCCCCGGATCGGCGCAGAGCCCGCAGCGCTCCTGCTCGGTGAGCAGGCCGCAGTCGCAGCACTGCCCCACCGTCTCCACGGCCTGCTCCAGGGCTCGGGCCAGCCGATGCGCACCACCGCGATCGCGCTGCAGCAGGTGCAGGGCCATGCGTTGCGCCGACTTCGCGCCCACCCCTGGCAGGCAACGCAGGCTCTCGACCAGCTCCTCAAGCCGCGGCGAGAAGGCACTCATCGGCGACCGCTGCTCAGAAGGGCAGCTTCATCCCGGGCGGCAGGCCCAGGCCTTCCGTCATGCTGGACATGCGCTCCTGGCTCTCGCGCTGGATCTTCTGCACCGCGTCGTTGCAGGCCGCAGCCACCAGGTCCTCGACCATCTCGCGGTCATCCTCAAAGAGCGAGGGATCGATCTCGACCTTGCGTACCTCATGGCGCCCGGTCATGGTCACCTTCACCATGCCGGCCCCGGCCTCGCCAACCACCTCCATGGCGGCGATCTCTTCCTGGGCCTTCTGCATGTCCTCCTGCAACTTCTGGGCCTGCTTCATCATATTGCTGAGTCCGCCCTTCATCGCCACTCACCTCGATACTTGCCTGTGCGCTAGTGGGTTGCATCGCCATCCGGAGGCCGCACACCGTGGAGCTGGCCGTCAAAGGCCCGGCACAGCCCCTGCAACGCCGGGTCCTCCGCCAGGGCCTGCTCGGCCTCGGCCTGCCGCTGCTGCGCCTGCTGGCGCTCGGCCATCGCCGGGGTCCATGTGGTAGCCCCGATCTCGACACGCAGCGTAATGGCCTCACCGAAGGCCTCGCCGAGCGCCTCCTGGAGCCGCTCGCGGCGCTCGGCGCTATCCAGGTAGGCTTGGGCCTCATCCAGGCGAAGGATAACACGCTGCCCCTCACGACCACCCCATTCACAGTGGGCCGCGAACATGCGCAGGGGACCGTCGAGACCGCGGACAATCTCGCCCCAGCGGGCGGACTCGCCCGCCTGCCTTTCCGCCCCGGAGGACGGCGCGGGCGGGCCCGGATGCCCCCCTCCGGCGCCCTGCCCTGCGGCTGCAGCCTCCCCCTGCGGCTCCCCGCCGGACAGCGCCCGCGGCGGCGTCTCAGCCGGGCGAAAGGCGTGCATACGCAGCAGGGCCATCTCGAAGCCGGTGGCCGGATCCGGGGCGTAAGGCAAGTCGCGGCGGGCGTTGATGCCGATCTGGTAATAGAGCTGCAGGTCCTCGGCGGCGATGCGCCCGGCGAGCCCCATCAACCGCTCGCGCTCGGGCTCGTCCTCGTCGACCACGGCAGGCACCTGCTGTGCCAGGGCCAGGGTATGGACCGTCGCCACCAGCTCAGCAAGGGCCTCATCGAAATCCACCGCGGTGCCGGCCATCTGCCGCGCCGTGCGGATCAGCGCCTCGCCATCGCCAGCGGCAAGCGCTTCGAGGACATCGAGGACATGGCCGCGCTCGATGGCGCCGAGCATCGCCGCCACCTCGTCATCCCGTGCCGCGCCCTCGCCGAAGGCCAGGGCCTGGTCGAGCAGGCTGAGGGCATCGCGCAGGCTGCCGTCAGCGGCCCGAGCCAGCCGCGCCGCGGCGTCGGACTCGACGACGACTCCCTCCTCGCCGGCGATATGCAGCAGCCGCTCACGGATCAGCGAGCTCGGCAGCCGGCGCAGGTGGAACTGCAGGCAGCGCGAAAGCACGGTCACCGGCAGCTTCTGCGGATCCGTGGTGGCCAGCAGGAACTTCACGTGGTCCGGGGGCTCCTCCAGGGTCTTCAACAGCGCGTTGAAGCTGTGCCCGGAGAGCATGTGGACCTCATCGATGAGGTAGATCTTGTAGCGCCCGCGGGTGGGAGCGTACTGGACGTTATCCAGCAGCTCGCGGGTATCCTCGACCCGCGTCCGCGAGGCCGCATCCACCTCGATCAGATCGACGAAGCGCCCGGCATCGAGCTCACGGCAACTATCGCACTCGCCGCACGGCTCGGCGCCGACCCCACGCTCGCAGTTGAGGCACTTGGCGAGGATCCGCGCCACGGTGGTCTTGCCGATACCCCGGGTGCCGCTGAACAGGTAGGCGTGGTGCAGCCGCCCCTCGTCCAGGGCGTTGGCCAGCGCGCGCAGGACGTGCTCTTGGCCGGCCACCTGGTCGAAGCGGCGTGGCCGCCACTTGCGCGCAAGGGCTTGGTAGGTCATGCCGACGGCGGCTCCGGTTGGATGGAGGCGGCCACACCAGCCACACCCCGGCGCCCGAGGACCGCCGCTGCCGCTGCTCCCTTCCGGGCCTGACGGGGTTCACAGCGACTCGTCGCGGGGGGACCAGTGCAGCCACCATCGCTTGGCGGAGAGGGAGGGATTCGAACCCTCGGTACCTTTCGGTACACACGCTTTCCAGGCGTGCGCCTTCGACCGCTCGGCCACCTCTCCATGCCCGTGTGGATCGCCTTGCGATCACAGGTTGTGCAGGGTAAATCAAGCGGCCTACGCACGCAATCCGGATGGCTGCCGCCGAGGCCCCGGCGCCACCACCCCTTGGCTCGGCGCTGCCCCCCGAAGAGCGGCCCTCAGGCTAGCGACCCACCAGCCGAGGAGGGGAGAGCCGGTCCTTGTGTGAGCCCCGGGGCACCCGGCCTAGTCGCCGGTCAGCCGCTCAAGAGACCACCCCATCGGCCCTGATCGGTGCCGCTTCCTTCCCCCTTTCCCCGAAGGGCTATCTTAACATCCTGACTTGCAACGCAGCTCAAAAGCATGTTCAATTTATACGGCATGACTCAAGCAAATTCTGCTGTCAGATCCGCTGGGACCCGAAACCAGCTGACGGAAGCCCCCTGCGGGCTTTGCCTCGGCCGCTCCCCAACCATCGCGGCAAGGCGTTCCATCCCCAAGTTTCCATTTACGCCACGCTCCATTCAAACCGACGGATCAGCATGACTGAAAAACTCGTCGTAGAAGACCTCTACAAGATTTTCGGCCCGAAACCGGAACGGGCCATGGAGCTACTCCAGGAAGGGTACGACAAGGACGCGATCTTCAAGGAGACCGGCAACACCGTCGGTGTCCGAGAAGCCAATTTCTCCGTCCAGGAAGGCGAAGTCTTCGTCATCATGGGCCTATCGGGCTCCGGCAAATCCACCATGGTACGGATGCTCAACCGCCTGATTGAGCCCACCTCAGGACACATCTACCTCGACGGCAACGACATCACCCAGATGAGCCAGCAGGAGCTCATCGAGATGCGCCGCCGGGACATGGCGATGGTCTTCCAATCCTTCGCCTTACTCCCCCATAAGACCGTCGCCGAGAACGCCGCCTTCGGCCTCGATGTGGCCGGCTACGATCACGATGAACAGCGGCAGAAGGCGCTCAAGGCCCTTGAGGCCGTAGGGCTCGCCCCCAACGCCGACAGCTACCCCGACGAGCTCTCTGGCGGCATGAAGCAGCGTGTCGGCCTCGCCCGCGCGCTCGCCACCGACCCCACCATCCTGCTCATGGACGAGGCCTTCTCGGCCCTCGACCCCCTGATCCGCACCGAGATGCAGGATGAGTTGCTGCGCCTGCAGCAGGAGCAGAGCCGGACGGTGGTGTTCATCTCCCACGACCTCGACGAGGCCATGCGCATCGGCGACCGCATCGCCATCATGGAGGGCGGCGCCGTGGTGCAGATCGGCACGCCCGAGGAGATCGTCTCCAACCCAGCCAATGAGTACGTCCGCTCCTTCTTCTACGGCGTGGACGTCAGCCAGGTCTACAACGCCGCCGACATCGCCGAGCGCCGGCGGGTCACCGTCATCCAGCGCCCCGGGGTCGATGTACAGACCGCCCTGGAACGCCTCAAGCGTTACGCCAGCGATATCGGCGTGGTCATCGACCGCAACCGCCGTTTCCAGGGCCTGGTCTCCGTGGACAGCCTCACCGAGGTCATCCGCAGCAGCGGCAGCACCAGCTACGGGGACGCCTTCCTCAAGGACGTGCAGACCGTCCAGGCAGGCTCCGCCATCTCCGAGATCCTGGGGCCATCCGCCGAGAGCGAGCATCCGCTGGTGGTCGTCGACGAGGACGGCAACTACGTCGGGACGATCTCGCGCAGCCAGCTGCTACTCACCCTGGACCGCACCCAACAGGCGTAAGGCATACCTATGGACGACGATACACCTGAGCTTGAAGATCACGAGACCATCGGGCCGCTGGATCGCACGGCGGAGTGGTTCAGCGAGAACATCCTCGACAACATCACCATCGGCGACTGGATCGAGGGCGGTGTCGACTGGATCAGCGCCAATCTCGACCCGCTGCTGCAGGCCATCGAAGGCACCATCGGCGGGCTGGTCGACGCCACCGAGTTCCTGCTGCTCTATCCGCTGTGGCTCGTGGCCCTGTTCCTGATCATCGGCATCTGGCATAGCCGTGGGCGCAACGCCGGCCTGATCACCGCTGGCGTCTCGGTTGCGGTCTTCGGCCTCGGCCTGCTCTCCGAAACCGTGCAGGCACTGTTCTGGTTCCCGCCTCCATGGGTCCTGGCGCTGCTGCTGATCCTTGTCAGCTTCTGGCGCGTCGGGTGGCGCTTCGGCATCTTCTCGGTCATAGCCCTGGCACTGATCTTCAGCATGGAACTCTGGCCGGAGACCATCCGCACCCTGTCGCTGGTGGTCGCCTCCTCCATCGCGGCGCTGATCATCGGGCTGCCCATCGGCGTCGCCATGTCACGCAGCGACCGCGTCGAGATGCTGGTACGGCCGGTGCTGGACCTGATGCAGACCATGCCGCCGTTCGTCTACCTGATCCCGGCGGCGATCTTCTTCGGCCTCGGCACCGTGCCCGGCGCCATCGCCACGCTGATCTTCGCCATGCCGCCGGCGGTGCGCCTAACCAACCTCGGCATCCGGCAGGTCAGCGAGGAGCACGTGGAGGCCGGCCTGGCCTTCGGCTGCACCCCGCGCCAGCTGCTGTTCAAGATCCAGCTGCCGCTGGCGTTGCCGTCGATCATGCAGGGCATCAACCAGACGATCATGCTCGCCCTGTCGATGGTGGTCATCGCCTCCATGATCGGCGCTGGGGGCCTCGGCGGCACGGTGCTCACCGGCATCCAGCGCCTGCAGGTCGGGCTCGGCTTCGAGGGCGGCCTCGCCGTGGTCTTCCTCGCCATCCTGCTCGACCGCATCAGCCAGAGCTTCGGCCAGAGTCAGCGCGGCCAGGGACAGGGCCTCCTCACCCGGCTTTGGTGGCTGCTCGGCAAGCGTGACCAGACCCAAGAGGCCTGAGCGGCACGCTCAGGCATTGATCGCGTCCCCGTGTCACGCCATCCTTCTATGTCACGGGACGCAAGGGAAGCAGCAAAGGAGTACAACCATGCATCGTAAGATCACGACTCTCGCCGCCACGGCGGCCCTGACGGCCGGCGCGGCCAGCTCAGCCCAGGCCGAAGAGATCCGCATCGGCTGGACAGCTTGGGCGGATGCCGAGTTCGTCACCCGCATGGCGGAGGATGTCATCACCAATCGCCTCGACACCGACGTCGAGCTGGTCCAGACCGACATCGCACCGCAGTACACCGGCCTCGCCCAGGGTGATATCGACCTGATGCTCATGTCCTGGCAGCCGACCACCCACGAGGACTACCTCGAGGAGTACGGCGACGAGATCGTCGACCTCGGCACGCTGTACGAAGATGCCCAGCTCGGCTGGGTCGTCCCGGAGTACCTCTACGATGAGGGGCTGACCTCCATCGAGGACTTGAAGGACTCCGAGTGGCAGGACCGGCTGGACGGCCAGATCCAGGGCATCGACCCGGGCGCTGGCATCACCCGGCTCTCCCAAGAGGCCATCGAGGAGTACGACCTGGACTACGAGCTGATCGAGGCCTCGGACTCGGCGATGACCGCCGCCCTGACCCGCGCTGCCCGCCGCAACGAGGCCATCGTGGTCACCGGCTGGAGCCCGCACTGGAAGTTCAGTGCCTGGAACCTCCGCTACCTGGAGGATCCGGAGGGCGCCCTCGGTGGCGCTGAGGAGATCCACGCGATGTCCCGCGAGGACTTCGAGGAGGACTTCCCGGAGGTCGCCGCCTTCGCGGGTTGCATCGACATCGACATCGACCTGCTCAACGAGTACATGTACCTCGGCCGCGAGGAAGGCACCGAGACGGCCGTCGAGGAGTTCCTCGACGAGGAGTCTGACCTCGTGGACGAGTGGGTTGAGTGCGCCCGCGACTAACCCCAATAATCCATACAAACAAGGAACAGGGGGCCGGCATCGGCCCCCGAGCTTTAGGGGACCGCCCTGAAGCCGATAAGGAAAAGCAAGAAGACCAATAAAGGCCTTAGCCAAAGAGGGAGCCACTTATGAAGAAGACGACCAAGACCTTGGTCCTTTCGGGGGCAACACTGGCCCTGGCAGCGCCGATGTCCTC
>JBKGYE010000064.1:0-8526 GCA_046546255.1 Halorhodospira sp.
CGCCGCCTTGCTCCATGTCGCCGCCTTGCTCCATGTCGCCGCCTTGCTCCATGTCGCCGCCTTGCTCTTCCGACTGCGCCAAGCTGCCTCCATCCTCGACGGCCAAGGCCGCCCCCGAGGAGAAACCGAGCATCAGGGCCAGCATCCCCGTCATCCAGTACTTGCGTTGATGCATCTTGCCTCCTTCTTCATTGATGGTTGAAAACACAGTAGCTTGCCCATGAGGGTCTCCAAGCACCGCACCCTCCTTCTAGCAGGACCCGTGCCAACCCAAGGAAGCATTTCAAGACAGGTACTTAAGAAGATAACCCGGGGACGGCCCTCTATTCGCAGGGCGGGTATGTCGCCGAGCAGCGACACCCGCCGCTGCCTACGCCGGGAAGGGCCCGGCAGGCCGGCGATCAGTCCTGTCGCCTCAAAGCGACAGACCGATCGCCCGAGCCATGATCAAGGCGTCTTCGCGGCCGGAGACGGCCGGATAGTACGCCGGCCTCCGGCCCACCTCATTGAAGCCGTGGCGCTCGTACAAGGTGATCGCAGGGGCGTTAGAGGCCCGCACCTCCAGGAATAGGCACTCCGCGTGTATCACCTCGGCCCGCTCGACCGCCACGCGGAGCAGGTGGCTAGCGATACCCCGTCGCCGCCAGTCGGGATCGACGCAGAGGGTGAGGAGGCTCGCCTCGCCGGCGGCACAGCTGACCACGGTGTAGCCGAGAACCTGCCGGTGTCGCTCCTGGACAAAGCAGCCGTAGCCGGCGGAGATGCAGTCGCGGAAGATACGGCCACTCCAGGGATAGCGCACGGTACGCTGCTCGATGGCGAGCACCGACCGAAGGTCTTCGTAGTTCATGGGCCGGGGAGCACCGATCGTATCCATGGCGTCTCTCAGCTCTCGATCAGTGCCGGCTGCTACATCCGAGCTACCGCGAAGAGGGCAGCGAGGATGACGGCTGTCTGCCCAGCAAGCAGACCAACCACCCAGCGCAGGATCCCACCCCGCAACTGCTCGATCTCTTTGGACAGCTCTGCCCGCAGCTGCTCGATCTCCTTGGACAGATCCGCCCGCTGCTGCTCCGTCTCCTTGGACAGATCCGCTCGCAACTGCTCGATATCCTTGGACAGATCCGCCCGTTGCTGCTCCATCTCCTTGGACAGATCCGCTCGCAACTGCTCGATATCCTTGGACAGACCCGCCCGCTGCCGCTCCATCTCCTTGGACAGCTGCGCCCGCAGCTGCTCGATCTCAACCCGGACCCGCCCCTCAGCCTCGGTGATCTCCTTTTGCAGGCGCAGCTCCGTCTCGCCCAGATGGGTCTGCGTCGCCAGATCCCGGACCTCCGGATAGCGCTCTTCCATACGCTCGAACGCCTCGGCGATCAGACGTGCACGCGTCTTTTCGTCGGGCGCCGAGGCCAGCTGCTCGTAGAGTTCGACAACGGAGCTCATGAGCAAGACGCTAGCACTACCGGGCAGGCACGGCAACGCGGGCGCCGCCCCGCTGAGTGCAACTACGCCGGCGGGGTGCGGCTCCTCGCCGAGTCGCCTTCGACCAGCGCACGAACTTGCTTGAGATCCTGCCAGGCCTTGGCCTTCTCGCCGGGCGAGCGCAGCAGGTAGGCCGGATGATAGGTCACCCAGACCGGAATCGACTGCGCCCCATAGTAATGAACGCGGCCGCGCAGCTTGGCCAGCGGCGACTTCGTCGCTAGCAGCTGCTGCGCCGCCACCCGACCGAGGGCGACGATGACCTTAGGCTCCAGCAGCGCCAGCTGCCGATCCAGGTACGGGCTGCACGCAGCCACCTCGTCAGGCCGCGGGTCGCGGTTGCCCGGCGGTCGGCACTTGACGATATTGGCGATGTACACCCCTCCCTCCCGGCTACGATGGATGGCGGCGAGCATGGCGTCGAGGAGCTTGCCGGCACGGCCGACGAAGGGCTCCCCCTGGCGGTCCTCTTCGGCTCCGGGCCCCTCGCCGACCACCACGAGATCCGCCCCCTGATCTCCTGTGCCGAAGACCGTCTGTGTCCGGCCGGCACTGAGCCGGCAAGCCTGGCAGCTGGCCACCGTGCCGGCCAGCTCGTCCCAGCCCATGCTGGCACAATCCGGCACCGCCGCCTCCGGCGGCTCCACCGCTCCGTCACCCCCCGCCGAGGGCGCCGAGCCACCACCATCGGCCCCATGCCCGTCCCCGCTGCCGGCAGCGGCGCCTTCCACCGCGGCCTGCTTCCTCGTCCCCTCCTTGCCGGCGGCGGCATCGCTGCCCGTCAGCGGACCGGCCACCGACGGGGACGAGGACTCGGCCACAGCGTGCGGCGCAGCCGCTTGCGTTCCCCGGGACGGCGCCGGCTCAGTCGCCGCCGGGGCCGTAGCCTGCCGCGGAACCGCATCCAGTCCCGGCTCGACGACCGCCGCCTCCCGGGGGAGGTAGCAGTCGACCCCGAGCCGCTGCAGGTAGCGTAGCCGTCGCGTATCCACGCCTAGACGTCCCCGGCCTGTGGATGGCGCCGATCCGGCGAGGCGAGGATCTTGTTCAGGGCGTTGATGTACGCCTTGGCCGAGGCGATAACGATGTCGACATCCGACCCCTGGCCATTGGCGATCCGCCCCCCGCGCTCGAGGCGCACGGTGACCTCGCCCTGGGAGTCGGTCCCGGAGGTGATGTTGTTCACCGAGTAGAGCAGCAGCTCAGTGCCCGACTGCACCAGCGAGTCCACCGCCATGAACGCCGCATCCACCGCGCCGCTGCCCGGGGCCACCGCCTGGCGCTCCTCGCCGTCGATGAGCAGCGACACCGTCGCCTCGGGCTGCTCACCGGACTCAGAGCAGACGTGCAGCGAGAGCAGCCGGATGCGCTCGTTCTCCAGCGCCGCGCCGGCCTCGGTGACCAGCGCCTGCAGGTCCTCGTCGAAGATCTCGTGCTTCTTGTCGGCCAGCGTCTTGAAGCGGGCGAAGGCCTCGTTGAGCTGCTCCTCAGAGTCGAGGTGGATATCCAGCTCCTCGAGCCGCGAGCGGAAGGCGTTGCGCCCGGAATGCTTGCCCAGGACCATGCGGTTGGTGTGCCAGCCGACGTCCTCGGCGCGCATGATCTCGTAGGTCTCGCGGTGCTTGAGCACGCCGTCCTGGTGGATGCCCGACTCGTGGGCGAAGGCGTTGACGCCGACGATGGCCTTGTTGGGCTGGACGTGGAAGCCGGTGATGTTGGCCACCAGCTTGGAGGTGGGCACGATCTCCCGAGCGTTGATCCGCGTGGTGCACGGGAAGATGTCCTGGCGCGTCTTCACCGCCATCACCACCTCCTCCAGGGCGGCATTGCCGGCGCGCTCGCCGAGGCCGTTGATGGTGCACTCCACCTGCCGCGCCCCGGCCTGCACCGCCGCCAGGGAATTGGCCACCGCCACCCCCAGATCGTTGTGACAGTGCACGGAGAACACCGCCCGGTCGGCGTTCGGGATGCGCTCAAGCAGGCTCCGGATTAGCCCACCGAATTGATCCGGTAGGTTGTAGCCGACGGTATCGGGGATGTTAATGGTCCCCGCCCCGGCCTCGATGACGGCCTCGATGATCCGGCACAGGAAGTCCGGATCCGAGCGCCCGGCGTCCTCCGGGGAGAACTCCACGTCCTCGCACAGCTGCCGGGCCCGGCGCACGGCGCTCACCGCCGCCTCGAGGACCTGATTCGGGGTCATGTGCAGCTTGTTCTGCATGTGGACCGGCGAGGTGGCAATAAAGGTGTGGATCCGCCCCGCTTCGGCCGGGGCGAGGGCCTCCCCTGCAGCCTGGATATCGGCGTCCCGGGCCCGGGCCAGGGCGCAGACACGGCTGTCATTCACCGCCTCGGCCACCGCCCGAACACTGTCGAAGTCCCCCTGGCTCGCCGCCGGGAAGCCGGCCTCGAGCACATCCACCTGCATCCGCTCCAGGGCCTTGGCGATGCGGACCTTCTCCTCGCGGGTCATGGAGGCGCCGGGGCTCTGCTCCCCGTCGCGCAGCGTGGTGTCGAAGATATACAGATGATCGGTCTCACCCATGGGTGCTTACCCCTATCTCGTCGTGGCGGCCTCCACCGCCGGCTGGGAATCCTCCGACCGCCGCTGTCGCCGGCAGGCCGGCCTGGTTGCATATGCGGAGAGGATGGGGGTGGATCGTGCCGGCGCTCAGGCCGGCAGTCGCCCCCCCTCGAGCAGGCGGAGGCTGCTAAGCAAGCGCACGCCGCCAGCGCCGCTGCAGCGGAGCCAGCGGCCACGGAGGGCAAGCTTCTTGGCGGGACCATGATCCATGATGTTTAGAATATATCGCTGCAGACCCGGCTCAGCAACTGCCAGCCTACAGGCAGCCCGCGGCAGCTACCCGGCACGCCGCTGCAGGCGGCGGCGACGCAGCCGCATCACGGTGAGCACCGGCCCAGAGAAGAGGTAGACCAGGAAGCCGAGGAAGATCGCCGTGGGCGGGTGCAGCGCCACCAGAGCCGTAGCCACCACCAGCCCCACCACTGCGGTGAAGCGCACCTGGTAGCGCAGGTCGAGTTCCTTGAAGCTGACGTAGCGGACATTGCTGACCATAAGCACCGCCGCGAGCACAGTCACCACCCCTGCGGGCACCGCTGCCATCGCCCCGCTCAGCCCCACCCCCTCGCCGAACCAGACCATGCCGAGCACGGCGCCGGCCGCCGCCGGGCTAGGCAGCCCCTGGAAGTAGCGCTTATCACCCACCCCGCTCTGGGTATTGAAACGCGCCAGGCGCAGCGCGGCACAGGCGACGTAGAGGAAGGCCACCAGCCAGCCGACATTGCTCCAGGGATCCTCGGTAGCACCGGGATGGCCCAGGGCCCACAGGAAGACCACCGCCGACGGCGCCAGGCCGAAACTGACCATATCGGCCAAGGAGTCGTACTGCACCCCGAAGGCGCTCTGGGTGCCGGTGAGCCGGGCTACGCGGCCATCGAGACCATCGAAGATCATGGCCACCAGCACCGCCAAGGCTGCCCGGCCGAACTCCTCGTTGATCCCGAGGATGATCGCCAGGAAACCGAAGAACAGGCAGCCGGTGGTCAGCAGGTTGGGCAGCAGGTAGATCCCGCGGCGGCGAACCGGCTTATTCATGGCCGCCCGCCATGGGCAACCCTTGGCCACGCCACGCCATGATGCCGCCCTGCAGGTTGTAGACCTCGCCAAACCCTCGGCGTGCGAGCAGATAGGCCGCACTGGCCGCTCGCATGCCGCTGTGGCAGTACACCACCACAGGACCCGATCCGGCCTGCTCGCGCAGCTCGTCGAGGCGCTTGCGCAACTGCGGGATGGGGATATGCACGGCCCCGGGGAGGGTACCGCCGGCGACCTCGCGCGCCGTGCGCACATCGAGGAAACAGGTCTGGCCATCGTCGATATGCCGCACCGCCTCGGCGGGCGTGATCGGACGATACTTGCGGGTCAGCCGGAACCCGCCCAAGGCCACGAAGACGAGCAGCAACGCCGTCGTGAACGGGTAGTCCGCGACCCAGCCTAGGATCTCTCCCATGGCCTCCTCGCTAGCCGCGGCGCTCGGCAGGGAGCGGCACGCCCCCTGCCGCCACGGACGCCCGGTTTACTGATCGTCGACAAGCTTATTGGCCGCGATCCACGGCATCATGCCGCGCAGCCGCTGCCCCACTTCCTCGATCGGGTGTTCCGCAGCGAGCCGGCGGCGGGCATGCAGCGTCGGGGCACCGGCCTTGTTCTCGAGGACGTACTCCTTGGCGAAGTCGCCGTTCTGGATCTCCTCGAGGATCTCGCGCATCGCCTCGCGGGACTCCTCGTTGATCACCCGGGGCCCGCGGGTGAAGTCGCCGTACTCGGCGGTGTTGGAGACCGAGTAGCGCATGTTCGCCAGCCCGCCCTCGTAGAGCAGGTCGACGATGAGCTTGGTCTCGTGCAGGCACTCGAAGTAGGCCATCTCGGGGGCGTAGCCGGCCTCCACCAGGGTCTCGAAGCCGGCCTCGATGAGCGCGGCAATACCGCCGCAGAGCACGGTCTGCTCACCGAAGAGGTCGGTCTCGGTCTCCTCGCGGAAGGAGGTCTCGATGATCCCCGAGCGCCCGGCGCCGTTGGCCACGGCGTAGGCCAGGGCGATCTCCTTGGCCTGGCCGCTGGCATCCTGCTCGACGGCGATCAGCGAGGGCACGCCGGCGCCGGCGACATAGGTCGAGCGCACGGTGTGGCCGGGGCCCTTGGGGGCGATCATGATCACGTCGTGATCCGCCGCCGGCCGGATCTGGCCGTAGTGGATGTTGAAGCCGTGGGCGAAGGCGATCGCTGCACCCTTCTTGAGGTTCGGCGCTACCTGCTGGCTGTAGATCTCCGGGGCCGCCTCGTCGGGGACGAGCATCATCACCACGTCGGCGCCCTGGGTGGCCTCCTCCACCGAGGCGACCTCCAGGCCGGCCTGCTGCGCCTTCGCCGCCGAGCTCGAGCCCGGGCGCAGGCCCACGACCACGTTGACGCCGGACTCCTTGAGGTTGTTGGCGTGCGCATGGCCCTGGGAGCCGTAGCCGATGATCGCCACGCGGCGGCTGGTGATCAGCGAAAGGTCGGCGTCCTGATCGTAATAGACCTTCATGTTTCCCCCTGGTCGGATTCGCGAAGCCGCCCGCCTGCGAGGGCGGGAGGGCGGCTGAACTGGCTGTGGTCAGACGCGCAGATGGCGCTCGCCGCGGCTAATACCGATGACCCCGGAGCGGACCACCTCGAGGATGTTGCTCGCGCCGATGGCCTCGATGAAGGCATCGAGCTTGTCGCTGGTGCCGGTCATCTCGATGGTGTAGACCTTCTCGGTGACATCGAGCACTCGGCCGCGGAAGATATCGGTCAGGCGCTTGAACTCCTCGCGCTGCTCTGCGACCCCGGCGGCGACCTTGATCAGCATCATCTCCCGCTCGATGTGCCGCCCCTCGGTCATATCCACGACCTTGATGACATCGAGCAACTTGTTCAGCTGCTTGATGATCTGCTCGATGATCTGATCGTCGCCGATGGTGACCAGGGTCAGCCGGGAGATGCTCGGATCGTCGGTGGGAGCCACCGTAAGGCACTCGATGTTGTAGCCGCGGGCCGTGAACATCCCCGCGATGCGCGACAGCGCACCCGACTCATTCTCTACCAACATCGAGATGATGTGACGCATCTGCTTCCCCTGCACCCCGAAGCGGAGTAAATACGGGAACATACTGACGCGCTCGGCACAGGTCAAGCCACCGCAGTGCCCACGCCAGCCCCCCCCTACCCGGGCACCGCCACGCCCGTCGGGCCCTGCCTACCCTCCTGTTGACATCCTCCCCGCCCTGAAAGACGGGGCCTTACGCGCCTTGCTTGTAAAAAAACGGTTACCCCACTAGCACTTGCGCCTCCACCAGCGGCGACTACGCTACAGAGTGGCTAGACGTACCCCGGGGTGCTACCGCCCCGAGCTTCAGCGCGCTCATGCATGGGACAGGATGCCCGTACCGGAGACAACCACCCTGCGGCCATGGAGGAGTCGACGAGCAGCGACATGGAGACCCAACCACTCGCCGAGCAGCTGATTCAAGAGTTCCGCCGTGCCCTGCGCAAGCCGGGCTGGCAGGAGCGCCGGATCCCCCCTTTGAGGAGCGCGCCCGCTGGCCTCGCGATAGCGACAGCGGCAACGGGCACCTGCCCGGCGGTGCGCTAAGCGCCGGCTTCGAACCCGAGAGTGAGCCACGATATGCCGATCACCACTGATGAGCTGGAGGATCTCACCCTCGCCCTGGCCCGCGAGCACACCTCGGAGGTACATCGGCGCTGCGCCATCTCGCGCGCCTACCTCACCGCCTACCACCTAGTCCAGCCCGCACAAGCACACCTGCTCCCCCCGCATACCCCCCCGAGCGACGGAGACGACCCGCTGATCCACAACCTGCTGCACGGCCACGCCCCACACGCCGGCGAAACCGCCCGGCGACGCCTGCGCAGGCTCGGCTATATGCTCAAGCGCCTGCGGGCGCACCAGCACACCGCCGACTACGCCCCCGGGAGCCGGTCACACAAGCCCACGTGCAGCATGCGCTGCAGATCCTGCAAGCCATCGAGCAGGCCCTCGACGAGGCGGAGAGCCTCCTGCCCGAGCCGCCTCCCGGCCGCCGGTGCTGAGCCAGCGCTTGCCCGGCCCGCCGCCGTACCGGGCACTGCCCGCGCCCCAATCCCGTGAGCCAGGCCTCCTATTTTCTGTGGGGCGATTCACAAAAAATCCCCCTCTTGATACAGTACAACCACACCTCGCAAGATCGTCTAAGATTTGTACAACCCTATCGTGACACCGTGATCCTCATGCCGAGCTCGCAAGCGCGGTGGTGACTCACTAGCAGTACGGCCACCGCTCCGACACGTCGGCTATCGACTGGAAGGCAGCGCCTTGTCCGATCTGCTCAATGCCCTACCCGATTACCGTGTCGACGAGTACCACGCCCAGGGCGCCATCTGCGAGCGCGATGGGGAAGGCCCGCTCTACGTCTTCTGGCTGCTCTCGGGCAGCGCCG
>JBKGYE010000065.1:0-8431 GCA_046546255.1 Halorhodospira sp.
ATGGCGTCCCCAACGGGATTCGAACCCGTGTCGCCACCTTGAAAGGGTGGTGTCCTAGGCCTGCTAGACGATGGGGACGCAGTTCGCGTCAAAGCGAGCGCAATCATAAGGATGGCCACCGGAGGTGTCAAGGCATTCACCCACGACGCACGCAGTGCCTTTGTTAGACTGGCCCTTCAGCTGAGCCGAGCCACCTGCCTAGGTCCGCATGCCCCCCCAAGCCGATGACCCCAACCTGCTCTTCCCGGAAGCAGCCCTCTATCGCCTGGGGCTGAACGGCCAGCCTTTTGCCGAACCGCCGGGGAGCCTTTTCGAGGACACGGCACGAGCTACGCAGCTCAATGTCATCCTCAGCCTCCTTCAGAGCGGAGAGCGCATAGTCGTGCTAGAAGGCGGCACGGGGCTCGGCAAGACCACTCTGCTGCAGCAGCTTGCCAAGCGACGTCCCCCAGGCCTGAGCGCACGTCTACTGACCGGCGCCCCGAGCCTCGCCACCGAGGATCTCTGGGGGGAGCTTGTAGCCGTTGCCGAGGGCGACCACGCCAGCACCGAGCCGAGCAGCCGGGAGCAAGCCCTCAACCATATCCGTGGGGCCCGCCGCGGCGGCCTCCATCCCGCCCTGCTCATCGACGATGCCCACGCCCTGCGGCCAGCGGCAGCGGAGGCACTCCTCGAGTTCTGGCGGGAGCTCGACGAGACCGAGGAGGCCTTCAGCCTCGCGCTTGCCCTTGACCCAGCGCAACGCCGCCCTTGGAACGAGGCCCGGCTACCGCAGGAACGCATCCACCTCGCCGCCCTGCACCCTTTCACCGAGGAGCAGACCAGCGCTTACCTTGAGCATCGGCTCGCCTGTGTCGGCGCACCGCCAGGACTGCTCAGTGACACCACCAAGCACGCCATCCACGAGGCCTCCGGCGGCCATCCGAGACACATCCACACGGAGGCCTATCGCTTCCTGACAGCACAGCTGACCCGGCCGAGCGCCGCTCCTGCCCCCTCCATCAGGGAACGGCTGCGACGCTGGCGCCGCCCCCTGCTCTTGGCCAGCAGCGGTGCGATCGCCACCGCTGTCATCGCCGGTGGCGGCCTCATGCTGACGCAATCCCAGCTCCATCCCTCTCTCCTTCTCCCTTGGACGGAGGGCCGCGGTCTAAGGCTGGGAAGCAGCGAAGACTCTGCCGAGCGGCAGCAACCCCAGGAAGAGGCCAACCCCGACGAAGATCGGGAGGACGAATCAGGGAGCAGCAGCTCTCCCCCGGCGAACGAGACAGAAACCCTCGAGACCGAGGAGACCCCCTTCGGCCTCGAGCTGCCGGGCCGCTACAGTTTCCGGGAGGATAACTCCGTGCCCACTGACGGTGAGGACGAAGACGGCGCGGATGCCCCCTCCTTGCAGCTACTCGACCCCCGACCAGCCACACCTGGCTCTCCCCGAGAGGAAGAGACCGAGGAGGGGTCAGTTGAAAGCGAGGCGACAGACGCCGACGCCCCCTGGGGGGAAGACACGACCGAGGAGGAAGATGACGAAGAGGAGGAGGACAAGGGGGAGGAGAATGAAGGGGAGGAGGAGATGGCTACGGAAGCAGACGATCGCGAGGGCAACGCCGACGCCTCCCCCGAGCCAGAGGTCTTGGACACAGCAGCTGCTGCTGAATGGGTCCGCGGCCAGGCGGACGGGCGCTACACCATTCAGGTGCTTGCCGCCTCCAACGCGGCGATGCTGCGCCGCTACGCGGAGGCGCACGAGTTCTCCGGGCAAGCCGCGATCGCCCGTACTCAGCGCAACGGTGAGGACTGGTTCGTGCTGCTCTACGGTGCCCATGCAGACCGGGCCGATGCCGAGGAGGCCCTAGCCGACCTGCCAACGTCTATCACCGAGCGCGGCGCCTGGATACGCTCCTTCGCCTCGCTCGCAGAGCAGCTCGCGCCGGACCGAGAGTGACGATTGATTGGCGAGCCCAAGAATCATCAACATTTTGACGGAGACGGGTTGTCAATTTTCTGACATGACAGAAAACCGTTGCAGCGTCCTCATCCGCTTCCCCGAAGCCAGCGGACGCCCCGAGTTCGCACTCCACCTCGGGGACACCCTGCAAGCTCGCGCCCGCTGGGTCGAGGAGGGGCTTGTGCTGCTTGTAGGAGAGCACCGCCTACCCGCTCGGGCCAACCTCCCGGTCGCCGACGGTGACCGCCTAGTGCTGCGGGTCAGTGGCCTCGGGCATCCACTAACACTGCAGGTCATCGACCACCTAGGTCCTCGCCCCTCCCTGGAGCGCACCCTACGCCAAGCCCTCCCCCGCCAAGCCACGGCCGCTGACCTAGCTGCAGCTGCCTACCCCCAGGAGCCCCTCACCCCCGAAGGGTTTTGGCATCCTTCATGCCAAAAGATGCGGGATGCCCTCCCCACGGCAGCCGAACTAGCCACCCCGGCCGGGCTACGCCAAGCGGTGGTGAACGCAGGCCTGTTCCTTGAGGCCCGCCTAGCCCGTGGTGAGGATACACAGCGAGACCTCAAGGGGCACCTGCATGCCTGCACGGCCGCGCTCCAGCCACCCCCAACGACGCCCCCAACGACGCCCCCCCCTCCATCAAGCCGCCGCACGGCGACAAGCTCGCCTCCGGCAACCGCACCGCCGCTAGCGCCAATGCTCGAGGGACTGCTGCTGCGTATCCAAGCCCTGCAGGCCCGGCTCGCCCTCAGCCCACCCCCTCCTGCCACCTCGGCATGGGGCATCGACCTACCCGTACGTACCGGCGACGCCCTGAATGCCCTGCGTCTGCTCGTGCAACCGGCTAGCGGCAACCGAAAAAGGAGCGCAACCTGGACCGTGCAGGCGCACCTACTGCTGCACACCCTTGGCCCTGTCTATGTCACCCTGCACCTGCAAGGCCATCGCGTCGACACAGCCTGGTGGGCCGAACGGCGGGACAGCGCTGAGCATCTCGCCGCTGCACTGCCAGCACTCGAGGAGCGGCTCCGGGCGGCTGCGCTAGAGCCCGGGGCACTGACCTGCTATCACGGCTCACCAGCGCAGGACGCAACTGCGCCGCAGGCCACAGCCACCGCGGGGATGATCGATGAGCGCGCATGAGCAAGACCCTGACGAACGCGGCCACCCGATCCTGGCACGAGCCAGGGAGCGCGGGATCCCGTTGCCCGAGGACCCGGACCTGGCAGCCGCCCTAGCGACCCTGGAGCCTGAAGGCCGTCTACCGGATGAGCTCGCCGAGGCCCTGGCCGCCTTGCTCGACTTCGCCTGGCAGATCGACGGCGGGCGAGGAACCAGCCTCAGCGGGGAGACGAGCCGTGGCTAGCCTTCCCCGCCACCGCCCTCCCCCTTGCCACCGGGGCCGTGGAGCAGCACGACCAGGTCCGCCTCCACCTGGCTGATCTCGCAGGTCTCGGCGATCTCCCCGGCGGTGGTGCCCTTGCGCGCCATGCGGATCGCCTGATGGAAACGATCGCTACCGGGGCCCCCAGCAGCGGCCACTTGATCCAGCCGGCGGCGTACGCGCGCAAGGTTCTGCTCCAGGCGGGCGAGATGCTCCCCCTGCCCCACCGCACCGGCCGAAAGGCCACGGAAATGCTCAAGGATTTGCCGCGAGGAGGCCTCAAGCTCCCCAACCCGCTGCTCGAGCCGCCGGAGGCGATCGAGCAGCTGCCACACCTGCCGCAGTGCGTAGGCAGCCACTGCCAGGGCGACCAGCACGAGCGCCAGCGCCACTCCGATCAGCCCTCCCATAGCAATGCGCTCCCGCTCAGCGGACCCGACGCCACTTGGTCCCCTCCGGCGTATCCTCTAGCTCGATACCGCGGGCCTGAAGCTTATCGCGAATCCGGTCCGCTTGCGCGAAATCCTTGGCCTTGCGCGCCTCAGCCCGCTGCGCCACGAGGGCGTCGATCTCCTCGACCTCGGCCTCACCGACACGGCCGCGCAGGTAGGCCTCCGGATCCTGCTGCAGCAGGCCGAGCACCCCACCGAGGTTGCGAAGCTCGGCGGCAGCCGCAGCAGCCCGAACCTCCTCCCCTGCCTCGCGGAGGCGATTAACAGCCCGCGCCTGCTCGAAGAGCACCGCAAGGGCCTCGCGGGTATTGAAATCGTCATCCATCGCCTCGCGTAAGCGCTCTCGCGCCTCGCCGCCTTCCGGCTCGGTGGCGGGTAGACCACGCAGGGCATTGTAGAGCCGCTCCAGGCTGCCGCGAGCCTCATCCAGCGCCTCGGCCGTATAGTTCAAGGGGCTGCGGTAATGGCTCGAGAGCAAGAACAGCCGCACCGCCTCGGCTGGATGCTCGGTGAGTACATCGCGAACCGTGAAGAAGTTCCCCAGGGATTTGGCCATCTTCTCGTCGTCGATTCGCACATGGCCATTGTGCATCCAGTAGTTCACGAAGCGATGGCCCGTGGCGCACTCGCTCTGCGCAATCTCGTTCTCATGATGCGGGAACTGCAGATCGAGCCCGCCACCGTGGATGTCGAAGTGCGGCCCCAGCAGCTCTCTGGACATCGCTGAGCACTCGATATGCCAACCGGGGCGACCATCTCCCCAGGGCGAAGGCCAAGCAGGCTCCCCGGGCTTCGCCGCTTTCCAGAGCACGAAATCTACCGGATCTCGCTTGGCCTCGCCGGACTCGATCCGGCTACCGGCGCGCAGCTCCGCCACCCGCCGGCCAGAGAGCTGCCCGTACGCCGGATAGCTGGCCACGGAGAAGTACACGTCGCCGTTGTCGCCGACATAGGCATGCCCGCTCTCGATGAGCTCGCGGATCATGGCGATCATCGCCGTGAGCTGCTCCGTCGCCCGTGGCTCGTGATCTGGGGACTGCACGCCCAACGCCTCGCAATCCTCGTGCATAGCCTGGATGAAGCGCTCGGTCAGGGCGCCCATGGGCTCGCCGTTCTCCGCGGCGCGGCGGATGATCTTGTCGTCGATGTCAGTGATATTACGGACGTAGGTCACCTCGTAGCCGAGCCACTTCAGATAGCGCACTACCGCATCGAAAACCACGAGCGCTCGGGCGTGCCCCAAATGGCAATAGTCGTAGACCGTCATGCCACAGACATAGATCCGCACCTGCCCCGGCTCGATGGGCTCGAAGGGCTCTTTCGTCCCGGTCAGGCTGTTGTGGATCTTCAGCATCACTCCTCCTGCGCGCTTCGCTCCGCAGCGAGCGCAGCGGCACGCTGCAGCCGCGCCACCACCCGCTCGCCGCCCATGAGGTCGACTACCGGCTGCAGCTCCGGGCCATGACATCGACCCGTGAGCGCCGCGCGCAGCGGCATGAACAACCCCTTGCCTTTGGCCCCGGTACCCGCCCGGATCGCCTGAGTCAGGCCAGTGAAACGGTTGTAACCCTCCTCGGCGGCTGCAGCAGCGGTTTCGAAGAACGCCGCCCCCGCCTCACAGATCACCGCCTCGGCCTCAGCGTCGAGCGCTGGCGGTGGCCCGAAGACCCGCTTAGCCCAATCCCGAGCGTCCGCAGGGAAGCGGATATTGCCACGAACGGCGTTGATCAGCTCCTCGACATAGCCCGGCGGGACCAGCGCATCAATGGCCAGCCAAGGACGTAGCTGCTCAGCGGTCGCAGCACGCACAGCCTCGTCCTGCCAATGCTGCAGATGGCCCGGGTCGAAGCGTGACGGCGCACCACTGATCCGCGCTGGCGCAAACCCCTGCGCCAGGACTTCAAGGCCGAGCAAGGCCTCCGTGTCATAGGTATGGCCCACGCGGGCAAGGTAGTTGTGGATGGCCTCTGGCAGGTAGCCGCTCTCCTCAAGGTCGGTGACCGAGCGACTGCCGTTGCGCTTGGACAGCGGTGCCCCATCCTCGCCAAGGATCAGCCCCATGTGCCCATAGCGCGGTGCTGATAGCCCGAGGGCATGCAGGATGAGCATCTGCCGTGGCGTATTGGTCAGATGGTCATCACCGCGCAGCACGTCGGTGATCCCCATCAAGGCATCATCGAGGGCGTTCGTGAACAGATAGGCAGCGGTACCATCGGCACGGCGAATGATGAAATCACCGATGTCGCTGGTGCGGAAGCGCTGCTCGCCATGGATACGATCTTGGAAGCGGATCTCTTCCCCCTGGGGGACACGAAAGCGCAGCGCCGGCTGCAGCCCTTCGGCACGCTTGCGCGCCACCTCTTCGGCACTCAGCCGGGCGCAGGTACCCGGATAGCGCGGGGGCTGGCCGGCCGCACGCTGCGCCCGCCGAGCCATCTCCAGCTCGCGCTCCGAGCAAAAGCAGGGATAGGCGTACCCTTCCGCCTCCAGGCGCGTGAAATAAGCGTCGTAGAAGGCGCTACGCTCATACTGGTAATACGGCGAGGATGCCCCCCCTACCTCCGGCCCCTCATCCCAGTCCAGGCCTAACCAGCGTAGGTTGGCCATCAGTGCACGAGCAGCCTCCGGACGGTAGCGCTCACGATCCGTATCCTCGATGCGCAGGACAAAGTGTCCACCGGCACTGCGCGCGAGCAGCGCGTTGAACAGGGCTGTACGTAGGTTCCCGAGGTGTAAGGCCCCGGTCGGGCTCGGTGCAAAACGGGTCTTGACGTTACGATCACTCATGGCGCGGCATTTTAACAGGGTCGCGCCCGCGGGGGGCGCCGCTGGCACCTTGATCTTGTCCCTGGGGCTGACGCGGGCGAGACTGTGTGCGCCCGCACATGCGCAACCGAGCCCCAGCCATGACCGGACCCGTGCTCGTCATCGCCGACCTCCACCTCGACCCCAGCCGCCCCGGGGCCACACGCACCTTCCTGCGCTTCCTGCAGACAGAGGCCCCCCAGGCCGAGGCGGTGTACATCCTCGGCGACCTCTTTGAGGCATGGATCGGCGACGATGCAGTCACCTCCGATGAGCCGTCACTGCAAGCGCTTCGCAGCGCCTCAGCAACAACGGATCTATACGTCATGCCCGGCAACCGGGATTTCCTGCTCGGCGAGGGTTTCGCCGAGAGCACCGGGGCAATCCTGCTGCCGGACCCCAGCGTGGTCACCATCCACGGCGAGCGGACCCTCCTCATGCACGGGGACAGCCTGTGCACAGCCGACGCGGCGTACATGGCTTTCCGTGCCAAGGTCCGCGACCCGGCCTGGCAGGCGCAATTCCTCTCCCTCCCCATCGCGGAGCGCCTCGAGCAGGCACGCCAAGCGCGCAGCGCCAGTCGTGAACGTGGTCAGCAGGTCAACGACACCCTCCTCGACGTCACCGCCGAGGCGGTGGCCGACGCCGTACAGCAGCACAGCGTCCGCTGGCTCATCCACGGCCATACCCACCGCCCAGGGATCCATGCACTGGCAACAAAGGACGGCCCCGGCAAGCGGTTCGTCGTAGGGGACTGGTTCGATCAGGGCAGCGTGCTGCGCTGCCTGCCCGGGACCTGGACGCTGGAGACGCTCCCGCACGAGCGCTAAGCCATACGGCCTCCCGATGCCCGCCCGATCAGAGACCGCTACCCCGAGGCCTCAGGCAGCTGGGCGCGGCGCCACTCGCGCCAGGGCAGCCTCGATGACCTCCGGACCGGCCTCCCGGCGCTGGCTGCCTTCGGTCATCTCCCGCCGCCAAGCCCGGGCCCCCGGCTGGCCATTGAATAATCCCATGAGCACCTTGACCAGCTGGGTCATCGGTATCCCCTCGCGGCGGCGGGCCTCCACATAAGGCAGGAAAGCCGCTACCACTTCACGCCGCTCGGGCAGCTCCCCGCCGAAGAGCTCACGCTCCCAGGTGGCCAGGGCGTAGGGATTGGAGAAGGCCTCACGGCCGACCATCACTCCATCCACCCAGCACAGCTGCTCGTGGAGGGTTCGAGCATCGGTGATGCCGCCGTTGATAGCGATCTCCAGCTCTGGTCGCCGGGCCTTGAGCCGGTGCACACGCTCGTAGTTCAGCGGCGGGACCTCCCGGTTCTCCTTCGGGCTCAGCCCTGAGAGCCAGGCCTTGCGGGCGTGGACCACGAAGCTCCGGCAGCCGGCGGCAGCTACGGTATCGACAAAGGCATCGAGGAATGCCTCGCTATCGTGCTCATCGACACCGATACGCGTCTTCACCGTAACCGGTAGCAAGGTGGCTTCTTGCATGGCGGTGACACACGCCGCGACGTGCGCCGGCTCCAACATCAGGCAAGCCCCGAAACGCCCCGACTGCACCCGATCACTCGGGCAGCCGACATTCAGGTTGACCTCATCATAGCCCCAGCGCTCCGCTAACCGTGCCCCATGGGCAAGCTCCTCGGGATCGCTACCGCCGAGCTGGATCGCCACTGGGTGCTCCTCAGGATGGAACGGCAGGAACCGCTCTTCGGCTCCGTGCCAGAGAGCCACGGCAGGTACCATCTCGGTATACAGCCGCACGCGGGGCGCCAAAAGGCGCAGGAAGTAGCGCGCCGCAGGGGTCGTCCACTCCATCATCGGCGCAACGCTCAAAGG
>JBKGYE010000066.1:0-8419 GCA_046546255.1 Halorhodospira sp.
CTCTTTCGCCTTCAAAGGATGGAATCCCCGTCCTTTAGGGCGGGGAGGATGTCAACCGTGCTCCGGGGCGTAGAGATCGAATCGGATCGCCCGTCCGGAAACCGAGCGCTGTGGTGCTGAGCCGTCTACGGGTCGTGCCCGCTGTGGGCGCTTGACCACCACGCGGCCTGTAGCATGGGCTCGGGCTGCGGCCAGCAAGGTCGCCTCATCCGTGGGGCGGCTACTGCCGTGGAGAGCACGCAGGGTCTGGGCCTCGCGGCCGACCGCGCCACGGGTGGTGCCTTCAGGGTACATCGGATCCAGGTAGATCACCTCACGCTCCGGAGGTGGGAGCCAGGCTAGGACCTGACGCAGGTCCCCCGGGTGCAATTGTAGCCGCCGCGCTGTCATGGCCAGGCGATCGTCGTCAAGGGCTCGCTCCAGGGCTTGCTGGAGGAGAGCGGCAAGCGTCGGGCTCGCCTCGATGGCGTGTACCCGGGCGCCGAGGCCGGCGAGGATCCAGGCGTCGCGACCGAGTCCCGCTGTGGCGTCTACAATACCCCCTGCCGGGTGTCGATGCAGGCCTACGGCTCGTGCTAAGGGGTCGCGGCGGACGGTGGTTCCGGCTAGCCGCTGCTGTAGGCGCGGCTCGGCAAAGTCAACCTGCAGTGGCCTGGGGACCTTGCGTCCGAGGATGCGCAGGGCAGGGGGGCGGTCGGCGACGAGGATCACCCCCGGCGGTCCCGGCTGGGCCTCAAGCACGGGCACCCCGAGCCGTTGTGCCCAGGCAGCTGCCTCTGCTGCACCCACAGCAGTCCCGGAGCCGGGCACGACGCCGCGTAGGCCGCGGTCGAGGTTCGCATCGCACCCATCGTCACCTTGCATTACGATGTCCCTCTGAGACCTGAAAAGGAACGGGGTATAGGTCCCCGGCGATGAGGAGCGGTATGGCAAAAGAGAACGGCACCCGGCCCTCGGAGGTCGACTACGAGGCGCTCTCCCAGACCCTGTCCGAGGTGACGGCCAAGAGCCAGGAGCTGGTGCAGGATTTCCTCAGCCAGGAGCAGTCAGCTCATCACGTGGCCCTGGAAGATGCCGCGCAGATGGCGCAGCTGTTCCAGCAGCTCGCTGCGCGCATTATGGCGGATCCGGCGCGCTTGATGCAGGTGCAGATCTCCTTCTGGCAGAGCTATATGAGTCTGATGCAGAACACCGCGCTGCGCTTTTGGGGCATCGAACCCGAGCCAGTGGCTAGGCCGGAGCAGGGCGATCGGCGCTTCAAGCATGAGCACTGGGAAGAGAATCCCCTCTTCGACTTCATCAAGCAGTCCTACCTGCTTGCCGCTGACCATACCCACGCGGTCGTGCGGGATGTCGAGGGGCTCGATGAGCAGACCAAGAAGAAGGTCGACTTCTATACCCGGGCCTTCATCGATGCCATGGCGCCGTCAAACTTTGTCGCGACCAATCCGGAGGTGCTGCAAAAGACCGTCGAGACCGGCGGGCAGAACCTGCTGCAAGGGCTCAACAACCTCCTCGATGACCTCAAGCGCGGTCGTGGCCGTCTTGATATCAAGATGACCGACTACGACGCCTTCGAGGTCGGCAAGAACCTGGCGACCACCCCCGGCCAGGTGGTGTACCAGAACGAGCTGATGCAGCTGATCCAGTATGAGCCCGCAACCGAGCAGGTCCACAAGCGTCCGCTATTGCTAGTTCCGGCCTGGATCAACAAGTACTACATCATGGATCTCAATGCCGAGAAATCCATGGTGCGGTGGCTGGTCGAGCAGGGGCATACGGTGTTCATCATCTCTTGGCGCAACCCGGATGAGCGCCTGGCTGACAAGGGCTTCGAGGACTACATGCTCGAAGGGCCGGTGACAGCCATGGATGTGGTGGAGGAGATCACGGGCAGTGCGGAGATGGGCCTGGTCGGCTACTGCCTCGGGGGGACACTCTCGGCCTGCACCCTGGCCTGGCTGGCTGCTCGGGGGGATCGGCGGGTCAAGGCGGCGACCTTCCTGACCTGCATGCTCGACTTCGAGTATCCGGGGGAGCTGGAGGTCTTCCTCGATGAGGAGCAGATCAGCACTTTAGAGCGCCGTATGGGCGCGAAGGGCTATCTTGAGGGGCAGCACATGTCCACGACCTTCAACATGCTCCGCGCCAATGACCTGATCTGGTCGTTCTTCGTGAACAATTACCTGAAAGGGGATGAGCCCTTCCCGTTCGATCTGCTCTACTGGAACTCGGACTCTACCAACATGCCGGCGAAGATGCACAGCTTCTACCTGCGCAACATGTACCAGCGCAACCTGCTCAAGGAAGCGGGAGCGCTGGAGCTGGCCGGGGAGCCCATCGATCTGGGGCGAATCGAGATCCCGGCCTATTTCATGTCGGCGCGAGAGGACCATATCGCTCCTTGGAAGAGCACCATCCGCGGCCCCCGGCTGCTCTCCGGGCCGACCCGCTACGTGCTTGGCGGCTCTGGCCATATCGCCGGTGTCATCAATCCGCCGCATAAGAACAAGTACGGCTACTGGACCAATACCGCGAAGACGGTGGATCAGGACGAGTGGCTCGCTGGTGCCGAGGCCCATGAGGGCTCCTGGTGGAACGACTGGGGGCAGTGGCTGGCTGAGCATGGTGGTGAGCTGGTGCCCGCGCGTTCGGTAGGCTCGGAGAGGTATCAACCCCTTGAGCCTGCGCCGGGGTCCTACGTGCGCCACGGGGTGCTCTACGACCGCTGAGGCTTGCACCTCGGCCGTTTGGGATGGCCGCCGCCGGGGCCATAGCGGCATCGAGCTGCGCGGTGGGCGGGCGACGGCCTGGCGTAGCCGCGGCGCCAGGGTATGCAGCGGGCCGCATGCCAGCGGCCTGCCCGGATCTGGCCTGCGAGCAGGCTTGGCGAGGTTTGGGGAGGCTTGATCCTATCGGCATCGGCAGCAGTGGCGTGCCATCGGTGCTGGGGGCGTAATAGCGGCGAGCGAGTGCTGTGCTATGGACGTGAGCAGCTTCAATCAGCCCGGGGTGCAGGCGATCCATCGCGCGGATGAGGGGCTAGCGCGCACCGCTGCACAGGTGGCACGGGCGGGTGAGCAGGCCGATCCACGCTCGGAGGAGCTGGAGACGGCCTTGATCCAGTCATTGAGCTATGAGCATCAGGGCTTCGCTGGCGTGCGTGTGGTTCGTGCCGTGGATGAGACTGTCGGCACGTTGCTCAATCTCCGCTCCTGAGCCTGTGCTGTGCTACAATTCTCCCTTTTGCGAGTGATGTCGCTATGACCGACGCGCAGCCGCTTGTGGGCGTCGTGATGGGCAGTCGTTCTGATTGGGACACCCTCTCCGGCGCCGCCGAGATCCTTGGTGAGTTCGATATGCCCCATGAATGCCGGGTGGTCTCCGCTCACAGGACGCCGCAGCTCATGGCTGATTATGCGGCTGAGGCCGAGCAGCGCGGGCTGCGGGCGATCATCGCCGGCGCCGGAGGGGCTGCCCACCTCCCTGGCATGCTCGCGGCACAGACGATCGTGCCGGTGCTGGGTGTGCCCGTGCAGTCGAAAGCCCTCAATGGGCTGGATTCGCTGCTCTCCATCGTGCAGATGCCAGCTGGTGTCCCTACGGCGACCTTCGCCATTGGGACCGCCGGGGCACGCAACGCAGCGCTTTTTGCGATCTCCATGCTCGCCCAGGAGGAGCCAGGCTACGCCACGGCGCTAAAGGCCTA
Organism: Halorhodospira sp.; assembly: GCA_046546255.1. Lineage (GTDB taxonomy): Bacteria > Pseudomonadota > Gammaproteobacteria > Nitrococcales > Halorhodospiraceae > Halorhodospira. Next base: position 3,710 of record JBKGYE010000066.1, read on the forward strand.
TCGCGAGCAGCAGGCCGAACGAGTCTACGGTGAGGAGCTTCCATGAGCGCTCCAGTCTTGCCCGGGATGACCATCGGTATCCTCGGAGGGGGGCAACTCGGCCGGATGCTTGCGGCTGCGGCTCGGCGCTCCGGCTATCGCATCCATGTCATCGCCCCGGGTGGGGCGAAGACGCCCGCCGGGCAGGTCGCCGATGACGCCCAGGATGCTGAGCCGACAGCCGAGCTGCTGCACAGCCTCGCCGGTGAGCTCGGCGTGCTCACCTATGAGTTCGAGAATCTGCCGGTGGCTGCCGTCGAGGCTGCTGCTGAGCGGATCCCCGTACGGCCCTCGCCCTATGCCCTGCGCACCACCCAGAACCGCGCCTTGGAGAAGGCCTTTCTGCGCGAGCAGGGGCTGCCTACCGTACCGTTCGAGGCGGTCACTGGGGTCGAGCAAGCGAAGGCAGCCGTAGCCCGCATCAGGGCGCCAGCGGTGATCAAGAGCGCTGGCCTGGGCTATGACGGCAAGGGGCAGGTCAAGGTCGACAGCGTGGATGCGGTGGCCGAGGCATGGCCTGCCGTGGGTGCTGAGGAGGTGGTGGTAGAGGCCTGCAGCGATCTCGCCATGGAGGTCTCTGTGGTCGCTGCCCGTGGTGCCGACGGCAGTTTCGCGCACTACGGGGTGTTCGAGAACCGCCATCGCAACCATATCCTCGATCTGTCCATCAGTGACGCCGAGCTCGCGCCCGAGCTGGTCGAGCAGGCGGTGGCCATCGCGCGCACGGTGGGGGAAGGGCTTGAGGCCGTCGGCACTTACTGTGTGGAGTTCTTCCTCGATACGGCGGGGCGGCTGATGGTCAACGAGATTGCGCCGCGACCGCATAACTCGGGGCATCTGACCATCGAGGGCGCGGCGACTTCGCAGTTCGATCAGCAGCTGCGGGCGATTTGCGGGCTGCCGCTGGGTAGCAATCGGCGGCTCGCCCCGGCGGCTATGATCAATCTGCTTGGCGAGGTGTGGGCCGAGGGGCAGCCTCCCTGGGGGGAGGTCTTCACAGATCCGGCTGCGACCCTCCATCTATACGGTAAAGGCGATCCGCGCCCGGGCCGCAAGATGGGCCATATCACGGTGCTCGGCGATGATCGGCAGGATGCCGGGCGCCGGGCCTTAGCGCTGCGCAAACGGCTTGCTCCCCATGTGGTTTCGTAACCTGATCCCCTATCGGCTGCGCGAGCCGGTTGCCTACGAGCCGGAAGCGGCCGACAACCGCCTCGCATCGCTTGCCTTTACGCCTTGTGGTGCGCTGGAGCCGAGCCGCAGCGGCTTCGTGCCTCCACTCGGAGCGGGGGCGCCGCTCGTACATGCGGCTGCCGGCAGCTTGCTTTTCTGCCTGCAGGAAGAGACCAAGCTGCTACCTGCGGCGGTTATTCGCGAGGCGTTGGACGAGCGCATCAGCGAGGTCGAGGCCGCAGAGCAGCGTAAGGTGCGCAAGCGTGAGCGGGATCGCATCCGCGACGAGGTGGTCACCGACCTCATGCCGCGGGCGTTCAGCCGCCACAAGCGCACCTGGGGGTACCTGGACACGGAGGCCGGCTACCTGGTGGTGGATGCCGGCTCCGAGAAACAGGCTGAGCATTTCGTGGAGCAGCTGCGTGAGGCTTGGGGCGATTTGCCCTTGGCTCCGCCGGAGACAGAGATGGGGCCGGGAACGGTCATGACCCGCTGGCTAGCGCAGCAGCAGCAACCTCAGGACTTGGAGCTGGGTGAGGAGGCGGTCCTCGAGGATCCTCAGGCCGAGGGCTGTGAGGTCCGCGTCAAGCGCCAGGACCTGGTCTCCGAGGAGATCCGCGCCCATATTGATGCTGGCAAGCGTATCCGCCGGCTAGCGATCACCTACGCCGATCGCATCAGCGGCGTCCTCGATACGGAGCTCCACCTCCGCCGCCTGAGATTCCATGACGTGATCCGGGAGCAGGCCGGTGATCGTGACCCGGAGAGCCAGGCCGAGCAGCTTGATGCTGACTTCTCGCTGATGGCCTTGGAGCTCCGCGGGTTGCTCCCGCGCATGATGGCATGGTTCGGCGGGGAGCGGGCGAGCTAGCTAGCCGTCCCCATCCATGGCGAGCAGGGAAGGCTAGCGCGCCAGCATCCCCTCGAGCTCAGCCCAGACGAGTGCCGCGATCCTTGGCTGTGCCGCGGCTGTGGGGTGGACACCGTCCTCCTGCATCATCCCCTCCTCATCCCAGATGTCCTCAAGCAGGAAGGGGATCAGGGTCACGTCATGCGCTTTGGCCAGTGCTGGATAGAGGGCCTCGAAGCGCTCGGTATAGGCTCGTCCGTAGTTCGGCGGGATGCGGATACCGAGCAACAGGACCTGGCTGCCGGCATCCTGAGCCTGCGTGATCATCCGCGCCAGGTTGTGCCGGATCCGCTCCGGCGGCTGTCCGCGCAGGCCGTCGTTCCCACCGAGCTGGAGGAGGACGATCTCTGGCTCGTGCGTTTCCAGGGCGTCGGGCAGACGTCGTGTGCCGCCGCTGGTGGTCTCGCCGCTGCGGCTGGCGTTGACCACGCGGTGGGGTAGGCCGGCCTGCTCCAGGCGCTCCTCGAGCAGCGCAGGCCAGGCCTGGTCGCGATCGAAGCCGTAAGCTGTAGAGAGCGAATCGCCGAAGACGAGGAGAGTGGGCCGCTCGGCAGCAGCTATGGTCGGCCCTAGGAGGCCTATCAGTACGGTGGCGTATAGTACCTGGCGTACAGGGAGAGAGAAGCAGCTGATCGCAGCCATAGGAGCGAAACCCGATGCTGAAGGAAAAAGCCGACGCCCCCGCAGCGGCGGGAGCCGCCCACCTGGCCTTGGAGGCCCGTGGCCTGGGGATGCGCTTCCGTGGCCCCGACGGCGAGGTCGTCCTGTTCGATCATCTTGATCTTACCATCCGCCACGGCGAGAGCGTCGCCATCCTGGGGGCTTCTGGCTCCGGCAAGTCGACCCTGCTGGGGCTGCTCGCTGGGCTGGAGCAGCCGTTCAGCGGTCAAGTCTGGGTTGATGGCCAGGAATTGACCGCCCTGGACGAGGATGGCCGCGCCGCGGCGCGGGCCGGGCGCATCGGTTTCGTCTTCCAGGCCTTTCATCTGCTCGGGGGGCTCTCGGCGCTGGAGAACGTGCGCCTGGCCCTGGAGCTCTCCGGCCACGGTGGCGATGGTGAGGCCGCGGCCGCGGCCCTGCAGCGTGTCGGGTTGGGGCATCGGCTGCACCACACCCCCGAGCGCCTCTCAGGTGGCGAGCAGCAGCGGGTGGCCATTGCCCGGGCCTTCGTGACCGAGCCGCGGTTGCTGATGGCCGATGAGCCCACCGGCAACCTCGACGACACCACCGGGGCCCAGGTCGTCGATCTGCTCTTCGCGCTCAACCGGGAGCACGGGACTACCCTGGTGGTGGTGACTCACGATCCCTCGGTGGCCGAGCGGTGTGATACCGTCTATCGTTTCCGCGAGGGGGTGTTGTCGCAATGACCACCCCGAGTTCCGCTATCGGCACCACGCTCCGTCTGGCTGCTCGCTTCCTGCGCCGCGATCTGGCTGCCGGCCGGCTGGGTATCCTCGCGGCGGCGCTGGTGGTGGCCGTGGCCGCGGTGACCGCGGTGGCCTGGCTGGGTGACCGGGTGGGGGCGGCTACTACGGAGCGGGCGGCGGAGCTGATCGCTGCCGATCGGCTGGTGCGCACCGATGAGGCTGCCCCCGACGACTGGCTCGATGCGGCGCGGGAGCGGGGCCTGCAGGCGGCGCGCACGGTGGAGTTCCCCACCGTGGTCGCCGTCGATGGCCGGACCCGGCTGGTCTCCGCCAAGGCGGTGGAGTCCGGTTATCCGCTGCGCGGTGAGCTGCGAGCCGCCGACGCCCGGGATACTGACGCCCGGGTGGCGGATGAGCCACCGGGGCCCGGCGCGGTCTGGGTCGAGCCGCGGCTGCTCGATCTGCTCGGTGCCGAGCTCGGCGGAGCGCTGGAAGTCGGCGACATGCAGCTGCCCATGGAGCGGCTGGTCACCGCCGAGCCCGACCGTGCCGGTATGTTCGGCACCGTGGCGCCACGGGTTCTGATGGCCTGGGAGGATGTCGCCGGTACCGCTTTGGTGGGTCAGGGGGCGCGTGTGCAGCACGCCCTGCTCCTGGCCGGTCCCGAGGACGATCTGGAAGCCTTCGCCGAGTGGCTGCGCGATGCCGATGGACCGGAAGCCGAGGTGCTCACCGGGAGCGAGGTGCAGCCGGCCATCCAGGAGGTCGTCGGCCAGGCGGAGCGGTTCCTCGGGCTGGCGGCGCTGATCACCGTGGTGGTGGCCGCCGCCGCGGTGCTGCTCACCGCCCGCCACTACGCCGTGGCCCAGCTCGACCGGGTAGCGGTGATGCGCGTGCTCGGAGCCCGGCAGGGACGGGTGGTGGCCATCCAGGCGGCGGTTCTGGGCGCCGTGGCGCTGGCCGCCGGCGTCCTCGGTGCGGCCATCGGTTTCGCCCTGCACGCGGTCATGATCGCCCTGCTCGCCGACGTGCTGCCGCCCAATCTCCCCGCCCCGGGAGCGCTGCCCGCCCTCTACGGCGTCGGCCTCGGTGTGGTGGCTGCCGCCGGGTTCGCGCTGCCGACGGTGGCGCGTCTGCGGCACGTCCCGCCCATGCGGGTGCTGCGCCGCACGGCCGGTGCCGGGGTGGTCCGCACCGGCGGGGCCTACGCGGTGGCGGCGG
>JBKGYE010000067.1:0-8339 GCA_046546255.1 Halorhodospira sp.
TCTACCGAGTCGAGCTGGGGATGTTCACTATGTAGCCGGCTTTTAGAGGTTCCCATACGGGGCAGATCTTGTCTTGTAAGCGGTGCGCTTACTCCGAGGGCATTCGGCGGATCGTCGACCCGGGCGCGATCCCCAGTTTATCAACGGCTGAGGGGGCTAGCTCAAGTGCGGCTTGTGCCGGCCATGGCGGCTGATAGCCTGCCTGCTCGGGATCCATGCGATCGATCCCGATGACTCGGTCACGGGCATCAATCCAGACAATCGCCAGTGCAGCAGCGACGTTGTGCATGTGGAAGCTGGGCCGTTGCGGTGTCTCCCAGCGGAAGTAGATCCGTTCAGAGCGCAGCTGCGCCTCATCGGCGTGTTGGAAGCCCCGGGCGCGAGCCTCAGGGGTGTCGGCGATCCGCGCCGCCACTGGCTCACCGTCGATGAGGAGCAGCCCGCGGGGCATCGATTCGAGCGCGGTGGTCGAAGGCGCCACCAGCAGGATGAGCGCGAGCGCGGCGATGGGAAAGGAGCGGCCCCGGCGTGGCTGGTCGCGCAAAGGGCACTGCGGCTGCGACAATACCACCATGCAAGAGCCTGGCAAGATCGCCAGGATGATCCGCACGCTCCAGCAAAGGAGGGATGGTATGGGATTTGCGCTTTCAGACATGCAGGTGTCAAGCAGTGGTTTCGAGTCCCTGGGCCGGATGCCGGCTCGCTATGCGGTTGAGGGCGACAATGTCTCGCCGTCTCTGGCCTGGTCCGGCACACCGGCAGGGACGCAGGGTTTCGCTGTGATCTGCCACGACCCCGACGCGCCACTGGTCAAGCCTGGTGTCTATGGCTTTGTCCACTGGGTCCTGTACAACCTGCCGGGATCGCTCAGTAGCCTGGAGGAAGGCACCGGCCAGGGTACCACGGGAGTGACCGACTTCGGCGAGACCGGCTATGGTGGCCCTAACCCACCCGAGGGACATGGTCCGCATCAGTACTACTTCTGGGTGCTCGCCCTTGATCAGGAGCTTGATCTGGAGCCCGGCCTGAGCCTATGGCAGCTCCTGGAGAAGGTCGAGCCCCACGTCCTCGGCATGAACCGGATTGTCGGTGTCTATGAGCGCTAGGCCGATCCTCCCCCGGCGCCTCTTCGCGCCGGGGCGCAACGGCGGCCACTTGCACCTGTACCCCTACCCCTCGCTCGGGTAGGCTTGAGTGCGTTCTCGGGGCGCTACTGCATGGAAGAGGGGAAGGGCACCTTGCGAATCCTTGTGACCGGCGTGGCCGGTTTTATCGGCATGCACGTGGCCCAGCGGCTGCTTGAGGCAGGGCACGAGGTGGTCGGTATCGACAACCTCAGCGACTACTATGACGTCTCCCTCAAGCAGGCGCGTCTGGAGGCGTTGCAGCGCTGCGGAGGGGACTTCTACTTCGCCCCGGTCGATCTGGTCGATGCTGCCGGCGTCGAGGCCCTCTCCCGCGAGGGGCGCTTCGACCGGGTCATCCATATGGCGGCCCAGGCAGGGGTGCGCTATTCGCTGGAGAATCCGCAAGCCTATATCGACAGCAACCTGGTAGGTTTCGGCAATATCCTGGAAAGCTGCCGGCACTGCGAGGCCGGCCACCTGGTCTACGCTTCCTCGAGCTCGGTTTACGGGGCGAATACCCGCATGCCGTTCTCGGTCCACGACAATGTCGATCATCCTGTCTCCCTCTATGCGGCCACCAAGAAGGCCAACGAGCTGATGGCGCATACCTACGCCCACCTCTACGGCCTTCCGGTGACCGGGTTGCGCTTCTTTACGGTCTACGGGCCGTGGGGGCGTCCGGATATGGCGCCATTCAAGTTCGCCCGGGCGATCCTCGCCGGGGAGCCCATCGAGGTGTACAACTACGGCCGCATGCGCCGTGACTTCACCTACATCGACGATATCGTCGAGGGGGTGGTTCGGGTGATGGATACCCTGCCGGAGCCGGATCCGGCGTTCTCGAGCGATGACCCGGATCCGGCGAGCAGCACGGCACCGTATCGTGTCTACAATATTGGCAATCATCAGCCGGTGGCGCTGGAGGATTTCATCGCGACGCTCGAGGCGGCCTGCGGGCGCCGGGCCGAGCGTCTTGAGCTGCCCATGCAGCCCGGCGATGTGGCCGAGACCTACGCGGATATCGACGAGCTGACCGCCGCTACGGGCTGGCAGCCGCGGACCTCCATCGAGGAGGGACTGCCACGCTTTGTGGCTTGGTATCGATCGTTTTACGGGATCTAAGGGACGATCCCCGGGGAGAGTGGAGTGCGTCCATGAAGGTCACGATCTTCGGCAGCGGCTATGTGGGGCTGGTCACCGGGGCCTGCTTCGCGGACGCCGGCAACGACGTGGTGTGTGTCGATATTGACACCGAACGGGTCGAGCAGCTGCGTCGCGGTGAGGTGCCGATCTATGAGCCCGGCCTTGATGACATGCTGACCTTCAACCACGATGAGGGACGGCTGCGGTTCACCACGGACGCCGCCGAGGGGGTTCGTCACGGGCTGTTCCAGTTCATCGCCGTGGGGACGCCCGCGGATGAGGACGGCTCGGCGGACCTGCAGCATGTGCTGGCCGTGGCACGCAGTATCGGGCAGCACATGGATGACTATCGGGTGGTCGTGGACAAGTCCACGGTGCCGGTGGGGACCGCGGATCGCGTCCGTGGCGCGATTCGTGAGGAGCTGCAATCCCGGGGCGAGCAGGTGGAGTTCGATGTCGTCTCCAACCCCGAGTTCCTCAAGGAGGGGGCGGCGATTGACGATTTCGTCAAGCCGGACCGGATCATCGTCGGTGCCGAGAACCCCCGCACCGCCGAGTTGATGAAGGCGCTCTACGCACCTTTCAATCGTAGCCACGACCGGCTGATCACGATGGACGTGCGCTCGGCTGAGCTGACCAAGTACGCTTCCAATGCCATCTTGGCGACCAAGATCAGCTTCATGAATGAACTCTCGAACCTTGCCGAGCGCCTGGGAGCGGATATCGAGCAGGTCCGTGTGGGGATGGGCTCCGATCCGCGCATCGGCTACCACTTCATCTATCCGGGGTGCGGCTACGGCGGCTCTTGCTTCCCCAAGGATGTGAAGGCGCTTACCCGCACCGCCCATGAGTATGGCTATCGACCGGAACTGCTCGAGGCGGTGGAGGACGTCAACAACCGGCAGAAACGGGTGCTGGTCGAGCGCCTCCACGACCATTTTAATGGCGATCTCAGCGGCCGGACCTTCGCCCTGTGGGGGCTTGCCTTCAAGCCGAATACCGACGATATGCGCGAGGCCCCGAGCCGGGTGATCCTGGAGGCGCTGTGGGCGGCAGGCGCCCGGGTGCAGGCCTACGATCCCGAGGCCATGGATGAGGCCGAGCGCATCTACGGCAGTCGTGAGGACCTGGAACTCTGCGATAACCTCTACGATGCCGTGGAGGATGCTGATGCCCTGGTGCTCTGCACGGAGTGGCACGTCTTCCGCAGCCCGGATTTCGAGCGTATCCGTGATGGCTTGCGCCAGCCCGTGGTCTTCGATGGCCGTAACGTCTATCCGCCGTCCATGATGGAGGCCCTCGGGTTCACCTACTATGCCATGGGGCGTGGGGAGAGCATCCGTCGGCCGCTGCGTTGAGCTGTCCTGCCCGGCGGGCTTGAAAGCGTCCGCCGGCGCATCAAGGACCGTTGGTGTGTGAGGCGAGAGAGGGTGGAGCGCCGATGGGGAGCCTGTTGACAACCTCGCCGGCTTGGCGGGCACTGGCCGAGGCGCAAGAGCCGCCGTATGTCGGGACCTTGCTAGCGCAGGATCCGGAGCGTGCCGAGCGCTATAGCCTTGCCCTCGACGATCTGCTGGTCGACTTCTCCCGCCATCCGCTTACCGACGAGATCCGCGATCGACTGCTGGCTCTGGCCCGTGAGCGTGGCTTGGCGGGGCGGATCGAGGCCCTCTTTACAGGGGCGGTGGTCAATGAGTCGGAGGGCCGTCCGGCGCTGCACACTGCCTTGCGCAGCAGCCCCGAGGAGGTCGTCCGGGTAGAGGGTGAGGATGTGGTCCCCTCGGTGCACGCCGAGCTAGAGCGCATGGCGGCCTTTGTGGAAGCCCTGCATAGTGGCGAGATACAGGGCTACGACGGGAAGCCTATCCGCCATGTGGTCAATATCGGCATCGGCGGCTCCGAGGCTGGCGTCACGATGGTCTATGAGGCGCTGGCACAGGGAGATGAGCCGCTGCAGCTGCACACCGTCTCTGGCGTCGATGGTCGGGAGCTTGCCGCCGTCTGGCGGCGTATTGATCCGGCCGTAACCCTTTTCTGTGTCGCCTCGAAGTCGTTCACAACCCTTGAGACCCTGACCAATGCCCGCACAGCGTGGGCGTGGTTGGCTGCGGCGGCTGGGCGTGAGGTGCCCGAGCAATTTGTCGGCATCTCGGCGGATGAGGAGGCCATGGCCCGCTTTGGCCTGCTGGAGCAGCGTCGCTTTCGGATAGGGCCGTGGGTTGGGGGGCGGTATTCCTTGCCCTCGGCCATGGGGCTGCCGTTGGCGGCGGTCATCGGCATGGAACGCTTCCGAGCGCTGCAGGCGGGCATGCGCGAGATGGATCGACATTTCCGCGAGGCGCCGATGATCGCGAACATACCGGTAATGCTCGGCCTGCTCGGGGTATGGCAGATCAGCTTGCGCGGACTGACCGGCCATGTAGCACTGCCCTACCATCCGGGATTACGGCGGCTGCCGGCCTATCTCCAGCAGCTCGATATGGAGAGCCTGGGGAAGTCCGTGACCCAGGCTGGCGAGCCTGTGGATTATCCGACAGGCACGAGCTTCTGGGGTGAGGTAGGGATCAATGCCCAGCACTCTTTTTTTCAGTGGCTGCATCAGGGTACGGGCCGGGTGCTCGCCGAGTTCTTGGTACCGCTCGAGGAGCAAGGCTTGCCCGAGGCCCATGCTGGACTGACCTTGGCCAGCGCCCTGGGCCAGGCCCAGGCGCTGGCCCAGGGTCAGGAGCCGGCGGCAGACGATCCTTTGGCCGGGCATCGTCGCTACACAGGGAACCGCCCGGTTACCTTGATCCTCTTTCGTCGTCTCGATGCCCGGACCTTGGGCCGTCTGATCGCCTTGCATGAGCACCGTGTTTTCGTTCAGGCGAGCCTCTGGGGGATCAACCCCTTCGATCAGTGGGGCGTAGAGCTAGGCAAGCAGCTCGCCAAGGGGTTGGCACCGGCTGCACGCAGGGAAGGGCAGCTGCCGGAGTCGGCGGATGCAGCGACCCGTCAGGCGCTTGCTTGGGCGCAGCAGCGCGGGTGAGGGAGCTAAGCGCGGCATTGATCATAGTTTAGAACCAATATAATATATGACAGAGCTGGTCGTCCGGGGATCCCGGTACCCTGCCCGCCCCCGGCCCTCATGAGTCCGTAAGGATCGTGTGCGCCGTGGCTTGGGGTACGCTCGGGCAGGCCCGGCTGTGTTGAGCGGCCTGGTGGCTGGATGCGGATGGAGAAAGCGAGGAAAATGGTGAGGATGCAGGATCCGGAGGAGCGCAAGGAGGCGATCAGGCCGGAGGGCTACAGCTTATGGGCGAGCGCCTTCGGGACCCTCAGGGCGTTGGGGGTCGCTGCGCTCGTGTTGCTCTCCGGGAGCGGTGCGGCGCAGGGGGCGGAGCTGAGGGTGGCGGCCACCTTCACGGTCTTAGCCGATCTCGTGGCTGAGGTCGGGGGGGAGCGTGTCACTGTGGAGAGCCTCACCCCGGTGGGGGCTGAGGTGCATGAGTGGGAGCTTCAGCCACAGGACTTCCGGGTGCTTGCCGAGGCTGAGGCCGTCTTCTACAACGGCTACAACCTGGAGCAGTGGATGCGCCAGGTACGGGCCACGGTCGCCGAGGAGGTGCCGGTTGTGGCGGTGGGTGAGGCCTCCGAGTACACGACGCAGTCCATCCGTACCGGTGATTTTCAGGGCGATCCCGATCCGCATCTATGGATGGATCCCCGCGCAGCCCAGGCGTATGTCCAGGTGATCCGCAAGGTGCTCAGCGAGCAGGATCCAGAGGGGGCTGAGTACTACGCAGAGCGTGCCGAGGCCTACCGTGAGGCCCTTGACGAACTCCATCAGGAGGTGGCGGAGACGCTCGAGGCCGTGCCCGAACAACGCCGTTTCCTCGTCACCAGCGAGGCGGCTTTCCCCTACTTCGCGCAGGCCTACGGCTTCGAGCACGACGGTGTTTGGGGAACTAACACCGAGGAGGAGGGTTCGCCGCGGCAGATCATGCGCATCATCGATCGCCTGCGCGAGCACAACCCTGGGGCCGTCTTCTGGGAGAGCACCATCGCTAGCCGCTATGTGCGCTCCGTGGCCGAGGAGACTGACGCGGAGGTCATCGGCCCCTTGTACGTGGATTCCCTTAGTGGCTCGGAGGGGCCAGCAACAGACTATCCGAGCTTGATGCGTTACAACGCTGCAACGATCGCAAAGGCCTTGGGTGAGGACTGATGACGAGGCGGTCTTGACGGATCACCACGGCGTTACAGTGGCGTCTGCCGAGGGCCGACGCGACGGCTCATCGCTGGCTGTTGAGGCGTATGACCTCTATGCCGGCTATCACGGGGTGGACGCCGTAGCTGGCGCCAGCCTGGCCATCCCCGCGGGTGAGCTGGTCGCCCTAGTAGGGCCCAACGGGGCCGGCAAGTCGACATTGCTCAAGCTGATCATGGGGCTGATGCGCCCGCGCCGCGGGCGCATGGCGATCGCCGGGTGTGGCCCTGAGGTCGCCCGTCGCGCCGGCCTGATCGCCTACATGCCGCAGCAAGAGACCCTGGACTGGGATTTTCCAGCCTCGGTCCGCGATGTGGTCTTCTCGGCGCGCTATCCCCGCCTGCGCCAGCAGGGGATCCGCCGCTGGCTACCACGTTCGTTGCTCGGCGCCGAGCACCATCAGGCGGTGGCCCACGCCCTGGCCGCCACCGGCATAGCGGATATGGCCGAGCGCCATATCAGCGAGCTCTCGGGGGGGCAGAAGAAGCGTGTCCTTTTGGCCCGGGCGCTGGCGCAGCAGGCGCGGTTGCTGCTGCTCGACGAGCCGCTCGTGGGGGTGGATCGCGACAGCGAGGTCCTCATCTTCGAGGTCTTGCGAGAGCTGCGCGCCGCGGGGCGCACGGTGGTGCTGGTGACCCACGATCTTGCCGGTGCCCGCCGTAATGCCGATCGCCTGGTGCTCTTCAACCGCTCGGTGCTTGCCTCCGGACCGCCAGGGGAGGTGGCCGGTGACGAGCGGCTGCTGCTGCGGATGGCGGACCCGGTGTTGGCAAGTGGCTGGAGTGAGGGAGGCTGATGGCCTGGGGGGATGCGGTTGTCGACGGTCTGATCGCCGGTTTGATGGCGCTGGTCGGCCTGCTGCCGGAGGCGCTGGCGGAGCCGTTCAACTACGGCTTCATGCAGCGGGCGTTGCTCACGGCGATCGCTGTAGGGCTGGTCTGTGGGGTGCTCTCCTGCTTTGTGGTCCTCAAGCGTTGGGCCCTGCTCGGCGACGCTATCTCCCACGCTGTCCTGCCGGGCGTGGCCCTGGCCTACCTGGCCGGATGGCCCTTTTTCGTCGGTGCCTTCCTCGCGGGTGCGCTCACCTCCCTGGGTATCGGCTTCATCGAGCGGACCACGCGGCTCAAGTCGGATACCGCCATCGGTATCATGTTCACCGCCGCCTTTGCCTTGGGGGTAGTGATCATCAGCCAAGTCGCCACCTCGACCCACCTGATGCATGTGCTCTTCGGCAATGTGCTGGGGGTTGATCGTACCGCCCTGCAGCTGACCCTGATCGCTGGGGCGGTCGCCTTGCTGGTTGTGGCGCTAGGCTACAAGGAGCTGTTCGCCTATACCTTCGATGAGATCCATGCCCGTGCCCTGGGCATCAATACAGCTGTCGTCCACTACGGGCTGATCCTGCTGCTGACCCTGACCATCGTCGCTAGCCTGGAGACCGTAGGGATCATCCTGGTGGTGGCCATGCTGATCATCCCCGGGGCGACGGCCTACATGCTCACCGATCGTCTGCCGCGGATGTTCTTGCTCAGTGGCGCCTGCGGGGTGATCTCCACGGTGGTGGGGCTCTACCTCGCCTACACCTACGATGCCGCCTCTGGCGGGGTCATGGTGCTGGTGGCGGCGGCTTTGTTCTTGACGGCGCTCCTGCTCGCGCCGCGCTACGGGTTGCTGCCACGCTGGGTGCGGTACTGGCGGGCGGCTGCGGTGCGCTCTTGAGCGCTTCCCCGTCCTGCCTCACGAAGCTGGGCGAGGTGTTGGGTAGGATACAGGGGAGGTGGGAGGGAGCGCCCGGCGCGGGCCAGGCCTTGAGGCCAGGA
>JBKGYE010000068.1:0-8008 GCA_046546255.1 Halorhodospira sp.
AGCCATCACCTTCGCTGTGCATGAGCACCAACAAGCAAAAGCCAAGCCCCTCTTCTAAGGCAGTAGCCAATATGACAGCCCTAGCCCGGCGCAATCGGCGCAGCTGCGCTCAGACCCCAGGCTGCCTCATGAGCCGGGATGAAACCCGACGTGTGATCCTAATGCAAGCGCTGCCGCCAACGACCATCCTCCGCCAGGTCACAGGCGGCAAGGCACTCTAAGCCACGACGGCGCGCAAGAGCAGGCACAAGCCTTAGCCTCAGCCTGCCGCGGCACTTCCGTCCTCATCCAGCCGCTCGAACAAGGGGGTCGAGAGATAGCGCTCTGCGCTGGAGGCGAGGAGTACCACCAACCGCTTTCCGCGCAATTCTGGCCGGGAGGCGATGTGCAGCGCGGCAGCGAGGGCAGCGCCACTGGAGATCCCGCAAGGGATCCCTTCGAGCCGGGAGACGTAGCGGGCCGTCTGCAGGGCCTCCTCGTCCTCGACCGGGTGGATCTCATCAATGAGCGAGGGATCAAGGGTCTCAGGGATGAATCCGGCACCGATCCCCTGCAGACCGTGCGGCCCCGGCGCTCCCCCGGCGAGCACAGGTGATCCGGCAGGCTCGACGGCATGGGCACAAAACCCCGGACGTCGCTCCTTAAGCAGCCCGGCGACGCCGGTCAGGGTACCGCCAGTACCGACACCAGCGATGAGACCATCAACCTTACCCCCCGTATCGCACCAGATCTCCTCGGCCGTGGTTCGTCGATGGGCTTGCGGATTCGCCGGATTGCTGAACTGCGCCGGCTGGAAGCTGCCGGGGATCTGATTGAGCAACGCATCAGCGCGCTCGATCGCGCCGCGCATCCCAGCGGCCGGCTCTGTTAGCTCAACACGGGCACCGTAATACGCAAAGAGCTTACGCCGCTCGAGGGACATATTCGCCGGCATCGTCAAGATCAGCCGATAGCCCCGAGCAGCGGCGATGAAAGCCAGCGCGATCCCGGTATTGCCGGAGGTCGGCTCGATGAGAGTGGATGCCCCCGGGACGATACGCCCATCAGCCTCTGCAGCGTCTACCATAGCCAAAGCGATCCGATCTTTCACCGAACTCAAAGGGTTGAAAGCCTCAAGCTTGGCCAGCAACTCCGCCTCGAGCCCCGCATCGACGCTCAGTCGCGGCATCCGCACCAAGGGGGTCTGCCCGATCGTGGCTAAAAAACTCTCATGGATCTGACCGCGCCCCGATGCGGGCGCTTGCTCATCGCTCATGACTGACTCTCCCAATAAGCTTGCTAAGCTTCCCAAAATGCCTTTAGGGAATTGACGACTGAGAATGCTAAGGGGCAACACCGCAGTTGTTAGCACGCTGCAGCGCATCATTTGCAAAACCTTGCATGAACCCTATTCTGGGGTTGGGTCGGTGCCGTCCGCCAGCCGGCACCCTCCATCACGACATCAAGAAAAGCGAAAGTAACAACAAGGGGGAGCGCTATGAGCCAGAAGACAGCACTGGTGACCGGCGGCTTAGGCGGGCTCGGGGCTGCTATCTGCGAGCGCCTTGGCCAGGACGGACACACCGTGGTGACCACCTACACCTCGGACCGGGGGCGCGTCGATCAGTGGCGAAACCACCTGCTCAATCGCGGTGTTGCGTCGATCCATGCCGTCCAGTGCGATGTCTCGGACTGGGAGGCCTGCACCGCCATGGCCGAGGAGGTAGGCAACCAAGTCGGCGAGATCGACATCCTGGTCAACAACGCCGGCATCACCAAGGACAGCAGCTTCAAGAAGATGCCCCATGAGAGCTGGGATCAGGTCCTGCGCACCAACCTCGACAGCGTCTTCAACGTCACCAAGCAATTCGCCGACGGCATGGCCGAGCGCGGCTGGGGACGGATCATCAACGTCGCCTCAGTCAATGGCCGCAAGGGGCAGTTCGGGCAGTGCAACTACGCTGCTAGCAAGGCCGGCATGCATGGCTTCACCATGTCGCTAGCCCGGGAGCTCGCTCGCAAGGGCGTCACGGTGAATACGGTCTCCCCTGGCTACCTGGCTACGGACATGGTCATGGAGATGCAAGAGGAGGCCAGGCAGCAGATCATTGAGACCATCCCCGTACAGCGCCTTGGTGAACCGCACGAGATCGCCTCGCTGATTGCCTATTTAGCCTCAGAAGACGCCGGCTTCATCACGGGCGCCAACCTCGACATCAATGGAGGGCTCCATATGGAGTGAGGCCAGCGCACCACTCCGAGAGACTGGCGAAACGGAAAACACTGGCGCCAGCAGTACCCGAGGCGGCGAACTGAGCTGATCGCCGCCTCGGATGGTGGAGTCACTCAGCTTCCCCAAAACTCATACGGTTGCGATTCTCCTCCACGGTTACGGGTCCCACGCCACTGACCCGCGTTAGGTCCTCGGCGTCCGTGAAGGGGCCATTGGCCTCCCGCTCCTCGATAATCGCCTCAGCACGGCGGTCACCGACACCATCAAGCGTCTCGGCCAGATCCTCCGCGAGTGCGGAGTTGACATCCACCTCCTCGGCCCAGGCCACCGGGACCACTAGGAGGAAGGCGCAAAAAACCGCAACCGGGGTTGCGATATGCAGGGTGCGTGAGATCAGCGTGGGCATCGCTAAACCCTCCTTAGTCTAGGAATGCCTGTCCGCCACCATCCGCTAGCGGCGAGCGCCATCTCCCTTGTCGCAATGTAGCAACCCTGATTTTTTCGGACAATCAAAGCGGGCAGGTCATGATGACGCAACCTCGATCTCCGCCGTAATCGCCGCGGCTGCGGCTGCCGGATCCTCGGCAGCCGTGATCGGCCGCCCCACCACCAGCTGGTCACAGCCTGCGGCCACAGCCGCTGCAGGCGTCGCGATACGCCGCTGGTCGTCCGCCGCAGCCGTGGCAAGGCGGATCCCGGGGGTCACGCGCAAGAGGTGCTGTCCATGATGCTCACCAATCACGGCGGCCTCCTCCGGGGAGCAAACAACCCCGTCGAGGTCGCTCTCCCGGGCCAGACGGGCTAGGCGCAGCACCGCTTCCTCGGGAGGCCCGGCCACCCCGATCTCCTCGAGAGAGGCCGCATCGTGGCTGGTCAGCACGGTGACAGACGTCAACAACGGGCGCGTGCTCCCCCCTCCTCGTTCCACCGCCTCACGGGCAGCCTCGAGCATGGCTCGCCCCCCAAGGGCGTGCACATTGACCATCCAGACACCGAGCTCCGCTGCAGCACGGCAGGCGCCGGCCACCGTGTTCGGGATATCGTGGTATTTAAGATCGAGAAAGACTTCGAAGCCCCGGGCCTGAAGCCGCTCCACGAGGGCAGGCCCAGCACGGGTGAAAAGCTCTTTGCCCACCTTGAGCCGGCACGTAGCCGGTTCCAGGCATGCGGCCAGGGCTTCGGCAGCATTCGCCGAGGAGAAATCAAGGGCCACGACCAATCGTGGCCCTGTCACAAAAGTAGTCACATCTCCTCCGTCTCGATCAGGGGGCGCATCGTGGCCCACCCTTTACAGCCCGGGCACTGCCAGAACAGGGTGCGCCCGGCAAAACCGCACTGACGACAGCGATAGTGGGCCCGATCGGTTTCAAGCCGCTCGAACAGCTCCAACAGGATCTGCATCTCCCGCGGCCCGATGGGCTCGCCTACGGACTGCGTCATGGAAACCAAGCGCCGGATCCCATCCAGCGAGGGCTGGCGACGCAGCATTAAGGTCAGCTCACGGATGGCTGCCTCCATACCGCGACGCTGACGGACCTCCTCGGCAAGGCGGACCATGAACCGCCCGTCCGGGAAGTGCGCCACCATCTCGCGGAGAAACGTCTCCATGCGCCCAGAGCGCCCCAAGCCTCGATAGGCAGTCGCCAGTCCATCGAGGACTTCCGGCAAAAGGGCCGGGTCCTGGTGGCCAATCGCCTCGTAGGCCTTCACGGCTGCCTTATACCGGCCGAGGCCTCGCTCTAGCTCACCGAGGAGCATATTAGCCCGGGCACAGTCCGGATCCGTGGCCAGGGCGCGACGCAGCGTCTTGCGAGCCTGCTCGGCGCCGCCCGCTGCCAAGGCCTCAGTCGCCTGTTCACAACGCAACTGAGCGATGCGCACCCGGTAATCTCCCTCGCCGAGGCGCTCAAGCTGCTCGGCCGTCTCGATGGCTCGCCCCCACTCCCGCTCATGCTCATAGATGGTCAGCAGGTGGCGCAGGGCCTGCTCAACGTGCGCTTCCTGCGCCACCACCTCTTGGAAGAGCCGCTCGGCACGATCAAACACCCCGGCCTTCATGTAGTCCTCGCCGAGGGCCAGCAGGGCGTAAGTCCTTTGCCGGCGATTGAGGGAGGGCCGCGCAATGAGGTTCTGATGGATACGGATGGCCCGATCCACTTCGCCACGCCGTCGAAAGACGCTACCAAGCGCCAGGTGGGTCTCGGCCGTATCGTTGTCCACCTCCACCATACGGGTGAAGACTTCTAGGGCCTTATCCCGTTCTTCATTGAGGAGATAATTCAGCCCTTGGAAGTAGGCCTCGGAAAGAGTTGAGGAAGAAAGGTCCTGCCCCTCATCCGCACCACCGCGCCGGCCGATCCACCATCCGGAGAACGCGGCTACTGGCAGCAGTAGCCACAGCAGCTCATGCATCAAGCTCAGTCGCCGTCCTCCAGCGGCACCCGGCGCATGGCCTGGAGCTGGCGCTCAGCATAGGTAAGCTGCCGACGTAGCCGGGAAACCTCACGCCTGCGGCGCCAGACCGCATTCAAGCTGGTCAGCACCCCGAGTGCAGCCCCAAGGATGAGCGTGATGACCAAGGCCACGGAAAGCGCAACATCGAGCTCGGCGAAGAAGATATCCACGGAAACGGGGTCCGAGTTCAGCACGGAGAAGGCAAGCCCGATCAGGATGATCAGAAGGACAGCGATAATGGCAAAGAAACGTCGCATGGCCCTGGCTTCTCACCCCCTGTGCTTAATTAATGGAATCGGCTGCTCCGCATCCGCTCATTACGGCTGCAACGGCGCATGGCAGCGGCTACTGTTGACTCGCTCACGCAACTCCTTACCTGGCTTGAAGTGTGGCACGTACTTCGCAGGCAACGCCACAGGCTCCCCCGTCTTAGGGTTGCGGCCCATCCGCGCTGGGCGATAGTGCAGGGAGAAGCTCCCGAAGCCACGTATTTCGATCCGCTCGCCGTTCGCGAGGGTCTCACTCATGTGCTCGAGCATCTTCTTGACGGCGTCCTCGACATCCTTAGGAAGGAGGTGATGCTTGGATGCGATGGCATCGATGAGCTCGGACTTCGTCATGATTCGGGTCTTCACTTCATCACGGGGAAGTTCCACGCCGGCGGCGGCTATCCCACCGCCGACGCTCCAGCTTCAGCAAGGGTTAGCCGTTGTCACGGCCACCCTTCATTTGCTCCTTGAGCAGCTCGCCAAGCTGCGTAGTGCCAGCGTTCGGGCCTGGGCGGGCATGCTCCTGCACCGCAGCCTGCTCCTCCTCGGCCTCCTGAGCGCGCAGGGAGAGATTCACGGTGCGGTTGCGCCGATCCACGCCAACGAACTTGGCCTCGATCTCCTGGCCCTCCTGGAGTACCGAGCGGGCATCCTCGACCCGTTCGCGGGACAGATCGGAGGCTCGGATATAGCCCTCAACACCACCGCCAACATCCAGGGTCGCTCCCTTGGGCTCCACAGCGGTAACGGTAGCCTTGACCACCGCGCCCTTTTGGTGATCGGCGAGCCATTGGCTCAGCGGGTCCTGCTCGAGCTGCTTGATGCCTAGGGAGATACGCTCACGCTCCGGGTCGATGGAGAGGACAACCGTCTCAACCTCCTCGCCCTTACGGTAATTGCGCACAGCCTCCTCACCGGCCTCATCCCAGGAAAGATCCGAGAGGTGCACCAAGCCGTCGATGCCGCCTTCCAGGCCGACGAAGATGCCGAAGTCCGTGATCGACTTGATCTGGCCGACGACACGATCCCCCTTGGTGTACCTTGCAGCGAACTCATCCCACGGGTTCGGCTGACACTGCTTCATGCCTAGGGAGATCCGCCGGCGCTCCTCGTCGATATCGAGGATCATGACCTCGACCTCGTCGCCCACCGCGACAAGCTTAGCCGGGTTGACATTCTTGTTCGTCCAGTCCATCTCCGAGACGTGGACCAACCCCTCGACCCCTTCCTCGATCTCGACGAAGCAGCCGTATTCGGTGATGTTGGTCACCTTGCCAGGCACCCGGGCCCCTTCCGGATAACGCTGAGCGATCGCCTCCCACGGGTCGGCGCCAAGTTGCTTGAGCCCAAGCGAGACGCGGTTCCGCTCCCGATCGAACTTGAGGACCTTGACCTCGATCTCCTGGCCGACCTCGACCACCTCGGAGGGATTCTTGACACGGCGCCAGGCCATATCGGTGATGTGCAGGAGCCCGTCGATACCACCGAGATCGACAAAGGCGCCATAGTCCGTCAGGTTCTTGACAATGCCCTTGAGGCTCTCGCCCTCCTGCAGCTTCTCGAGCAGGGCCTCACGCTCCGCGCTGTACTCCTCCTCGACCACCGCACGGCGAGAGACCACCACATTGTTGCGGCGGGCGTCGAGCTTGATGACCTTGAACTCAAGATCCTTGCCCTCTAGGTAGGTCGTATCGCGCACAGGGCGAATATCAACCAGCGAGCCAGGCAGGAAGGCGCGGATGTGGCCGAGATCGACGGTAAAACCACCCTTGACCTTGCCGCTGATCTGACCGCTCACGGTCTCGCTGTTTTCGTAAGCCTTCTCCAGGGCTCGCCAGGCGTAGACGCGCTTGGCCCGCTCGCGGGAGAGCCGTGTCTCGCCGAAGCCATCCTCGACCGTATCGAGGGCCACCTCGACCTCATCACCGACATCCACCTCGAGGTTGCCGCTCTCGTCGTAGAATTGCGCCAAGGGGATCACCGCCTCGGACTTGAGGCCGGCATTGACGATCACGTCCTCGTTGTCGATCCCCACGACCTTCGCCGTCACAATGGCGCCAGGCCGCATATCGGTGTTCGCAAGGCTCTCCTCAAAGAGTTCCGCAAAGCTTTCGGTCATCGCTCAGTCGATCCAGGACCGTGTCACGGTCAGTTGCTTATGGTGGATTTCGGCAGCCTGATCAACTGCCGCCCCTCTCACGTTGCCATTCGCCGGTGCTTTCGCCTGTCCCGCAAGGCCA
Source organism: Halorhodospira sp. (assembly GCA_046546255.1). Classification (GTDB taxonomy): domain Bacteria; phylum Pseudomonadota; class Gammaproteobacteria; order Nitrococcales; family Halorhodospiraceae; genus Halorhodospira. The sequence continues at coordinate 7,176 of JBKGYE010000068.1, forward strand.
GACCGAAAGGTACCGCTTATCCCAGCCGTTCCCGCACCTGCGCCAAAACCTGCTCAATCACATCCGTCACATGGACTCCGGTCGTATCGAGGAGAACGGCGTCTGAGGCAGGCTTAAGCGGCGCCGTCGCGCGGGAGGCGTCTCGTCGATCTCGCTCGGCTACTTCTTCCGACAGGGTGGCAAGATTAACATCGGCCCCCTGCTCCTTCAACTGGTTATAGCGGCGACGAGCACGCTCCTCAGCCGAGGCAGTGAGGAAGATCTTGACCGTTGCATGCGGGAAGACCACCGTCCCCATATCACGGCCATCTGCTACCAACCCTGGGAACTGACGGAATTCGCGCTGTCGGTGTAGCAGCGCATCGCGCACCGGCTGCAGAGCTGCCACCTGGGAAGCGAGCGCACCGGTGGCCTCAGTACGCAGCTTCGCACTGACCTCGTCATCGTCGAGCAATACCCGCTCGGTGCCATCCTCGATACAAAACGTTACTGGTAACCGCGCCGCAAGGGCCGCAGCCTGCGCTGCATCGTCGGTGCGCACGCCCTGGCGCTCGCAATAGAGACCAGTCAAGCGGTAGAGCGCACCGCTATCGAGGAAGTGCCAGCCAAGGATCCGAACCACCTCCTTGGCGACCGTGCCCTTACCGGCTCCGCTCGGGCCATCGATAGCAAGCACAGGGGGAAGATCGCGGGCTTCAGGCATAGGATCGGGACCATCTTTTAGGTCAAGTTTCGAGATCAAAGAACGGCTTGAGCAGACGTCTGCACGCAGGGGCGGGCAGAGCCTTGACCGCAGGCCGCAACGCCGCTCTCCCGAACCTTATTAAACCTTA
>JBKGYE010000069.1:0-7858 GCA_046546255.1 Halorhodospira sp.
GCTGGCCCCCGGCGTTAGCGTTGATGGGCTAACCGGCGTTCTTGCCTCGCCTCCCGAGTCAGGTAGGCAGGCCCGGGAGGAAGGGCAGGCGGTGCGCCACTCAGATGTAGAGGTTGATATCCGCCTCGAGGGCACGCTCCATGTACGTCGCCGCGCCGGCGAGCTCGATCCCCTCAATGAGCTCCTCGGGCTGGAGCTCGAACAGATCCAGGGTCATCTGGCAGCCGATCATGTGTACATCCATCTCCTGCGCAGCCTCTCGTAGCTCCTCGATGGAGCTGACTCCCTTCTTGGCGATGAGGTTGCGCATCATCTTCGTGGCCATCCGGTCGGTGCCTGGGAGCATGGAGATCAGGTTGGGCATGCTCATGTGCCCTCCCATCATGGGCATCTCCATGGCAGGGTTGCCCAGCGTTGAGATGCGGAGATGATCGAGTCGCTTCTTGAGCAGCTGCAGCCCGTAGAAGGTGAAGAATAAGCTCACCTTCACGTCCATGGCCGCGGCGGTGGTCGCCAGGATGAAGGGGGGGTAAGCCCAGTCGAGCGTCCCCTTGGTGACGATGATGCACATGCTTTTCTGCCGCTCTTCGTGGCCACCGGGGTGCTCGGCGTGCCCGCTGGCCCCTGCGGTTTGTGCGGCGGGCCCTTGGTGGGTCGTGCTCATGGTGATTGCTCCCTTTGCGCCTGCGTTTCCGTTGCGGTGCCCCCGGCCCCCGGGAGGCTTGTGCCCGCACAGGGCTTTTGTCTGCACGGCATCTTGCTCGATCAAGTCGAAGATTAGCGTCTCAGGCTGGGTGGGGCGGTGGTACGCACGGAGCACAGGGCCGCTGATATTTATTGCTTATGAGCGCTTTGCTTGACGTCCTCCCCGGCCTAAACGCCGGGGTTTCCAGCGCGAATCATTGATGAATGTGTTGAGATATCTCCTTCGGGGAATAGGATGCCTCGGTGCGGAGGCCTAGGCTGAGGTGTGCCGGAACGATGGAGGAGGCTACGCCTATGGCCAGGGTCACCGAGCTTGAGGAGGAGATCGCTGCTGCCGCAGGGCCGGAGCTGTCCCGGCGGCGGGAAAGCCCGCTGGAGCGCATGTTCAGCCTCTGTGCTCCGGAGGATCGCGGGGAGTATGAGCCTGAGCGCCGCTCCATGCGGGTTGATGGGCACTGTACGACGGTTCGCCTGGAGCGCGCCTTCTGGTCGGTGCTCGAGGAGATCGCCGCCGACGAGGGGGTCAGCCTGCCGGAGATGATCGCTTGTGTGCAGCGTCACTGCCAGCATGTCAACGACAAGAACCTGGCCAGCTGCCTGCGTGTCCTGTGCCTGAAGTACCTCAACACCTGCGCCTGGTCGACTTCAGCGCCCGGGTAAGGGCATGGGTCAAGGCCCGAGGCGTTGTCCCAGCCGACGGGGACGCGCATGGATCTCGACACCCGTGGGTTGAGCTGCCCGCACCCTATCCTCCGGACGAAGAAAGCGCTGCACGGGCTGGATACCGGTGAAGAGCTGAGGGTGATCACCACGGATCCAGGGTCAGCGCTGGATCTCGACACCTTCTGCCGAGCGATGGGCCATGATCTGCTCTGGCAGCGTCGGCTGGAGGGGCCTACGTATTTTTGATCCGCAAGCGCTAGTCGCGTCGGGGCGGCGGGGGTAGGGCGGGCATGCCGCCTTGGCTCGGGGTGGTGCTGCCCGCGGGGGAGGAGCGGCGCCCGGGCGGGGGGAGGGAGCGCTGGCTAGGCTCGCCGGGGCAGGGTTGGGAACTCTGGGAAGGGGGCGCTGCCATCGGGGGGAGGCTGCTCGGTCCGTCCCGGGATCCCGTTGCCGTGGCATGGGGATGCTCGAGGAAACCGAGGAGCGCCTCGGTGAGGCGGTCTTCGCGCAGGGCCCGGGCACGCTCCAGGGACTGGCGTGCTTGCTGTGGGCTCCCGCTGGCCAAGGCTGCCGCTGCCTGCCCGAGCAGCGCTGTTGCCGCCCGCTCGGTGGCGTGCAGCAGGCTGAGCTCCATGCCGCAGCGTCGGCAGTGCGCCGCTGTGGCCTCGGTTCGGGCACGGCAGTTAGGGCAGCGCTCCATCAATCCTCCAGATAAAAGAGCAGATCCGAGAGCGCTTCGCCGGCCTGGCGCAGAGCCGCCTCATCCCCCTGCGACTGGGCGTCGCGTAAGGCTTCCATGGCATCGACCAGATCCTCCCGATCCTCCGGATTCACCCTCTGCAGCAGCTGTTCGGCGCGCTCGATCAGGCGCTGGCAGGATTCAGCCGTGGCGTGGCCCGACGCTGCCGGCTGTGTCGATGGTGCCTGGGTATCGGCCCCCATCAGCTCCTGGATCCGCCCACGGGCAGCCCCCATCTCCTCGCGCTCGAAACGGGCAGTGGCACTGTCGATGGTGATCTCCTTCTGCAGCCCGGTGAGCTTCTCTGTGGAGGCGACATGGAGGATGCCGTTTACGTCGAGGGAGAAGGTGGTGATGATGACATTCCCGGCGGGGACATCGCTGAGCCCCTCGATGCGGAAGGAGCCGATCTGGGTGTTGTTCAGCGCATCCGGGTCTTCCCCCTGGTAGACTCGCACGTCGATGGCTTCCTGGCCGTCGTAGGAGGTGAAGAAGGCCTCGCTGCGGGTGACCGGTATGGGCGTATTCTTGCGGATGATCGGGATAAAGCAATAGGGGTAGTGTTCGCCGTTGAGCTCAGCGATGGCACTGGTGCCGAAGGTGTAGGGGGTGACATCGACGAGCATGGTGGCCACCTGCTGGCCGCTGATAACCCCGCCCTGGATCGCCGCCCCCATGGCTACGCATAGATCGGGATCCAGCTCGCTGCGCGGCTGGAGGCTGAGCAGCGACTCGAGCCGCTGCTGGATCATTGGCGTGCGCGTGGCGCCACCTACGAGGACGACCTCGTCTAGCTCGGAGACCGACAGGTCGGCGCCTTCCAGGGCGAGGCGTACCGCCTCGATCGTCTCGTCGACCAGGGGCTCGATCATCGCCTCATAGTCGGCGCGGGTGAGATCCAGCGAGAGGTTGATCGGTCCGTCGCGACCCTCAAGGAGGTAGGCCTCCTCGATACGGGCGATGGGGGTGCTGGAGAGCGTGACCTTGGCGGCCTCGGCAGCTCGGCTGAGACGGGCCATGGCACGGGGGTCGTCCACCGGGTCGCGCTCGTGCGACTCCTTGAGGTGGGCCCGGAGCTGATCGATGACCAGCGCGTCGAAGTCATCCCCGCCGAGGTGATTGTTGCCGTGACTGGCGAGGACCTCCACGACCTCCTCTTCCATGCGTACCACGGAGACATCGAAGGTACCGCCGCCAAGGTCATAGACGAGGATGTGCTTGCGCGCACGCTGCTCGCCCTCGTAGGCCAGTGCTGCGGCGGTGGGCTCGTTGATGATGCGTTCCACCTCGAGCCCGGCGAGTGTGCCAGCGTCGCGGGTGGCTTGGCGCTGGGCATCGGAGAAATAGGCAGGGACGGTGATGACTGCCCGGTGCACCGATCCGCCGAGCTGGGCCTCAGTGGCCTGCTTGAGGCGGGCGAGGATCACCGCCGAGAGCTCCTGGGGGGTGTAGTGGCGCTCGCCAAGGGGGATCTTGACGTCCTCCCCCATGCGCCGCTTGATGGAGCGCACCGTGCGCTCGGGATGAAGGGCGTGCTGGTTGCGCGCGGTCTTGCCGACGAGCAGCTCACCGTGCTCATCCAGGCCTACGGCGGAGGGCATCAGGTATTGGCCCTCGAGCTCGATCAGCTGAACCCGCCCGTCCTGGACGACGGCGACTTCGGAATTGGTCGTGCCCAGGTCGATGCCGATGATCGTCTCGTTCACGGTCTGCTGTCCTTCTTGTTGACGATGACCTCAGCAGTGCGCAGCACGCGGCCGTTGCGCAGGTAGCCTTGGCGCACCTCACGAACCACGCTCCCCTCGGGGAGCTCAGGGGCCTCGGTGGTCTCGACGGCGTGCATGGTCTGTGGGTCGAAGGAGTGCTGGAGCGTCTCCTGGCGCTGGACGCCGCGGCGGGCGAGGATCTCGTCCAGGTGGCGGAGATTCATCGCCATGCCTTCGGTCATGCGTGTTAAGTATTTGCGGATTCGGCCACGGCGGGTCAGCAGTCCGGGGCGGAAGCTCTGCGCCTGCGTGTGGCCTGCTGCCAGCCGATCTCGCAGCTCGAGCATCTCCAGCAGCACCTCCCGGTCGGTCTCCTCGCCGGCAGCATCCGCCCGGCGACGCTCCTGCTCGAGGTCTTCGCGGAGTTGGCGATTCTGCTCGCGCAGGGCCGCGCACGCCTCAGAGAGCTGCTCGAGGGTCGATTTGTACTGCCGCGACTCAAGCCGCACCTCGTTCTTCAGGGCGGCCAGCTCCGCGAGCAGGGTGAATAGGTCGGGCGCCTGGGCAGATCGCTCTTCTGGCTCGCTTGCCGGCTGTGAGCCCGTGCTCCCCGGGAGGTGCTCCAGATACTCCCGGAAACGGGTGACGAGGGCCTCGCGCTCGCTGGTATCCATCAGCTCCCATCCTTCAGCAGCGCACGAAGGGTCTCGATATCCGGGCGTCCTGGCGCTTCGGCCGGTGCCGCCTGCTCAAGCAGGTCGAGCGCGCTAGCGGGGGTGGTGTCAAAGAGCTCCTGGGCGAGGCGATCACGTTCGGTTCGGATGCTCTCATACGCTCGCCGCAGGGCCTCGAACCGCTCGGGGTCACGTTCCGGGGGGCACGACTTGACCGCCGCGAGATAGGCGGAGTGAACGGTCTTGTCGCCGGCATCTCGCCGGATCCCGAGGATCAGGTACGGATCGCGCATCTTCAGCTCCCCCTTTCCCATCGCGTTCCCGGTCATGCTCATGGCCCGTCGCCGAAGGGGTGAAAGTGGGCCTAGGAGCCCCCTGGCTCGGGGACTAGGCGCTTGATCAAGGCCCCGAGACGGTGGGCCATGCGCTTGTCGTCCATCGCCCGGGCGCGCCGAAAGGCGCGCTGGAGCTGGTCCAGCTCTCGGCTGCTGGGCCGTCGTCCACTCCCCGGTGCATGGCGAGCCTCTAGGGCATGGAAGATGAAGCGCGGGTCCTCGAGCCGGTGGCGCGAGGCCTCTCGAGCGAAGGCCTCGCGTAGCGGGTGCTCATGGACGGCGCGCAGGGCTTCGCAGATGGCGGCGTAATCCTCCACCCCTAGGGTGCGCAGGCGAATCATACGCTTGAGGCCTTTTCGCAGAGGGGTGAGGGCGCGCCCGATCTGCTCGTCGGGATCATCATCAGCGATCTCCTGCAAGGCGGTGCAGAGGTGAAGCAGGTCCTGGCGAGGGTCCTGCGCAGGCTGGGGTAGGCGACCTTGCTCAAGCAGCCTCTGTGCCCCGAGGCCGAGGCGCTCCGCCTCCATGGCTACGGCCAGGGATCCTGTCAGGCCACCGCCGTGGCGTTCGGCGAGTGCGCGTACTTGCTGGCTGCCCCGCGTTTGGCTCACTGCGAGCGTATCCCGGGTCAGCTCCACCTGCGCTTGGGCCCGGGGGGAGTCGGCCCAGCGCACTGCATCATCCAGTCGTCGGGTGGCTTCCTCGATGGCGCCTGTAGCCGCATGGTGCCGGGCGTGTGCTAGGAACGCACCGTGCAGGGCCTTGCGCGCCCGGCGATTGAGGGGATCCTGGGTAAGCAGGCGCTGTGCATAGGCTGCGGCCGTCTCCAGGGCGGAGGCAGCCACGGTCGTTTCCAGTGCCTCCTGCAGCAGTTCCGGTGAGGCTGGCCAGCGTGCCAGGGAGCGCTCAGCAGCGAGAGAGGCCTGCTCAAGCCGCCCTTGTCGGCGATAGTGGGCGATGAGCATGCGATGGCCAGGCCGATACCCTGGGTCCAGGGCCACGCTGTCGGCCAGGGCGCGCTCGATGGCAGCGTCTTGCTCAGGGGCTAGCTGCTGCAGCGTAGACGCGAGGTGACGCTGGATGATGGCGATGCGCATGGCTTCGCGGCTGCCGGGCGATGGCTCGCCGGGGGCCCGCAGCGTCTCGATGACTTGCTGCCAGGCGTTGTGAACGGCCTCGGGTACCTCGGGATGACTGCGCTCGGTCTGCCAGGCTGCGAGCAGGGCCCGCTCGGGCTCACTGAGCTGTGCCTCGAGCGTACGATCCACCGGTTCCGGGAGATAACTGTAAGCGTAGCGGATCAATTGCTGCCGACGCCAGCGCTCGTCGAGCTGTTGGGAGCCCTCGAGCAGGAGGCTGAGCTGTGCCTCGACCGGGGTGTCTTCTTCCTCCTCGTTTCCAAACAGCTGTCGCCAGAGCTCGGCGCGTGCCTCGGGCCACCCTCGCAACGCCATGGCGAAGCGCTGGCTCGGCTCATCGGCTGTGCGCAGGGCCTGGACAAAGTCGCCTTCCGGTTGCAGTGCCAGGCGGGCCGCTGCAGCGAGCCGGGCGAAGGGGGAGGTGGGATCGATGCGTGCGAGTAGCCGCATCGTGTCCGCTGGATCCTGCTGTTGGGCGAGCAAGGCCTTGAGCAGGATTGCCAAGTCGCGGTAAGGGGAGCGGTAGGGGATCCGGCGCAGATGCGCCCAGGCCTGCTCGCTGGCGCCGGTGCAGTAGGCCGTGAGCGCTGTTTGGGCGTGCTCGCCGTGGCTGCGCACCGGATCGTCGGTTGCGAAGGCTGTGAGCAGAGCGGGGTCGGCGAGGCAGCGGGCAGCGAGCCAGGGGCGGACCTCCCTGAGCGCTGCCTGGGCCTCGGCGGTGAGCAGCTCATGGTACCCAGCTAATGCGGCCTCAACCGCATCGAGGCGCAGCTGTAGGCGGATCTGCTCCGGTGCGGGCAGGGTTCCGGGGCAGCGCCAGCGCCGGCTCTCCCAGATCGCTAGGGCCTCTTGCGGCATTTCCTTGGCCTCGAGCTCAAGGGCTCGGCCGCGATAGGCCTGCTCCAGCCCCTTGGCCCAGGCTGCAGGCGGCTCAGTGTGCGCTAGGCTACGGTAGTAGCGGATGGCCTCCCGGTAGTCTCCGGCGACCAGGGCCTCATGCGCGTACGCGGCCACCTCCACGCGGTCGGTACCCTGGGCGCGTGGCGCTTGCCTCGGTTCTGGGTCCTCGGCCACGTCAATCCTCTAGTTGCCTGGCGGAAGCTGTGCCGGTGTAAGCCCATCGGCTCCCATCGCGTGCATGATACCCGCCGATCCTGCTCGGCTCATCCTTGCACCGGCTTGCGCCAGCGGAACCGAAGGCAGCCGGCGATTGTCATTAGGCTCATAAAAGATTGAGGAGTGTTGCTGACGATGGTCAAAAAGAGTACAGACTGATAGTTTATTGTGCACCGCCGCTACCGCCCTACACCCCAGTTTCCAAGCGCTTGTGAGCATAGCAGCCTGGTAGCGTAGCGCACGATCCAGCAAAAGGTGAGGCATGAGCGTCGACTTCTTCTATGATTTCCTGGCATCTCTAGGGTATACCCATCCGGTTCACCCGATCCCGGTTCACGTCACCATCGGCTTGGTGGCGGCGGCGCTGATCTTCGCGCTGGTTGCGATGGTGCCCCGCTACAGCAAGTACGCCGTCACCGCGCGGCACTGCGTTACGCTCGGTTTCTTGGTCGTCTTCCCGACCATCCTGCTGGGTCTCATGGATTGGTTGTATTACTACGGTGCCGCCTGGACCTCGACGTTCATAGCCAAGATGACGCTGGGCGGCGTGCTGGCGGTCCTGCTAGGGATCGCGGCGCTCCTGCCGCGTAAGCTTGCCTACCGCTCGCCGGCGTTGCTGGCGACTTACCTCGCGGCCTTCCTGGTGGTCGTGGCGCTCGGCTATTACGGTGGTGAGCTGGTCCATGGCGGATCTGCGCCGTCCTCAGAGGAGGAGGAGTCCGAGGGGGAGGAGGAGTCCGAGGGGGAGGATCCTGACGGGGAGGTGGCCTATGCGCGCATC
>JBKGYE010000070.1:0-7541 GCA_046546255.1 Halorhodospira sp.
TGGTCGGGGCGGCAGGATTTGAACCTGCGACCCCCTGCACCCCATGCAGGTGCGCTACCAGACTGCGCCACGCCCCGACTTTGCACTTAATTCTACTTTTTAGGGTAGCCGAAAGCAACAGGAAAAGCCAGTTGCGGAACGGATCACCACTCACCGCTGCAGGATATGCAGGACCCTTTCGAGCTCTATGCGCATTTCCCGGATGACCTGTTGACTCTGCGCCAGGTCCTCACGCTCCTCATAGCTCTCAAGCTTCTGCCGGGCACCGCTGATGGTGAATCCCTCCTCATAGAGCAAGGTCTGGATGCGGCGGATGAGGATGACATCGTGACGCTGGTAATAACGCCGATTGCCACGACGCTTGACCGGTCGTAATTGGGGGAATTCCTGCTCCCAATAGCGCAGGACATGTGGCTTAACCGCGCAAAGCTGACTGACCTCGCCGATGGTGAAGTAGCGCTTTGACGGGATCGGGGGGAGTTTCCCCTTGCTACGATTGCTCTTCTCGGCGTCCGGCATAGCTCTCGACGCGATGCTTGAGCTTCTGGCCAGGGCGGAAGGTCACCACGCGCCGGGCAGAGATCGGGATCTCTTCTCCGGTCTTCGGGTTACGGCCGGGTCGTTCGTTCTTGTCGCGGAGCTCGAAGTTGCCAAAACCGGAGAGCTTCACCGGCTCGCCATGCTCAAGGGCCGAGCGGATCTCCTCGAAGAAAAGCTCGACGAGCTCCTTGGCCTCGCGCTTGTTCAGCCCAACCTCCTCGAAGAGCCGCTCGGCCATATCCGCTTTGGTCAGCGACATCCTATCTATTCCCCTCTGAGGCTCGCTCCGAACTGTTCCTGCAGGCGCGCCACGACGCCCACCATGACCTCATCGACATCATGGTCTGTCAGCGTGCGGTAATAATCCTGCAAAATCAAGCCCATGGCGACGCTTTTTCGCTCTTCTGGGATCCCCTTGCCGCGATAGACGTCAAAGAGCCATCCATCCACGGCATAGGTCCCGGCCGCGGCCCGGGCGGCGGCGAGCAGATCGCCAGCGGGGACGTCCTCATCGACGATGACCGCCAAATCCCTACGGATGGAGGGATAGCGGGAGATGGGCCGGAAGCAGGGGAGGGCTGCCTGTGTCAGCGCTTCCAGCTCAATCTCGAAGAGTACCGGTGCCCCTTGGAACTCCAAGGCATCGGCGTGCTCCGGGTGCAAGGTCCCGAGCCAGCCCACGGACCGACCGTCACGCCGTATGCGTGCACTTTGTCCCGGGTGCAAGGCCGGGTGCGCCGCTGCCTCGAAGGTGAAGGCCGCTGGCGCACCAGTCGCCGCGATGAGCGCCTCTACGTCGGCCTTGACGTCGAAGAAATCCACCCGGCGGCGTGACGCATCCCATTGCTCCGGGAACCGCGGCCCGGCGCAGACGCCGGCGAGCATCGGCGTCTGCACCAGCTCGTCGAGCGAGCCGCGAAAGACCCGGCCCTGCTCGAGCAGCCGCACCCGCTCGTGCTGGCGATGCTGATTGCGCTGCACCGAGGTAAGCAGCCCCGGCCAGAGGCTAGTACGCATCACCGCCAGCTCGGCGGAGAGCGGATTGGCCAGGGGTAACGCCTCGGTCTCAGGCTCCAGGCGATGCTGCAGCTGCGGATCGACGAAGGCGTAGTGGATGGCTTCGTGGTAGCCCCGCTCGACCAGGGTGGCACGCAGCTGCCGGTCGCCGAGTGTCTGCTCCGGGGCGTCGGCCACGTGCAGCGGCGCCTTCAGCGGCCGTTCCGGGACGTTGTCGAAGCCGTAGAGCCGCGCTACCTCCTCGATGAGGTCCACCTCGCGCTCCATATCGAAGCGCCAGCTCGGTGGCTGGATCAGCCAGCCGGCCGTGGTGACCTCGGGCTCGGTACCGAGCCGTTGCAGCAGCCCGCTTACATGGGCTGGATCGATGGACCAGCCGAGCAGCTGCTCCAGGCGTTGGCGGCGTAGCTCGATGGGACGGCGCTGGGGCAGGGCCTCGATATCGGTGGCTTCGTTGATCGGTCCCGGGGTGCCGCCACAGATCGCCAGGATCAGTGCAGTGGCGCGCTCGCTTGCTGCCCGCGAGGCCTCGAAATCCACGCCGCGTTCATAGCGATGGGAGGAGTCGGTATGTAGCCCGTAGCGCCGCGCCCGGCCGGCAATGGTGGCCGGGTTGAAATGGGCGGCTTCTAGGAAGATGTCCGTGGTCCCATCGCTGACCGCGGTCGCCTGGCCGCCCATGACCCCGGCGAAGGCCACAGGCCCGGTGGCGTCGGCGATGACCAAGACCCCATCGTCGAGCTCGATGGCATCGCCGCTGAGCAGGGTCAGGGTCTCGCCGCTCATCGCCCGGCGCACGCTGATCGGTGGGGTCAAGCGGTTGCGGTCGAAGGCGTGCAGCGGATGGCCCCGCTCCAGCATGACGTAGTTGGTGATGTCCACCAGCGCGGAGACGCTGCGGATGCCGGCTCGGCGCAGGCGCTCGCGTAGCCACAACGGGGTGGGTGCCTGTGGATTGACACCGCGGATCACTCGCCCGAGGTAGCGTGGGCAGTCCTCCGGGGCGTGCAGCTTGATGGGCAGCTTCTCATCGCATGCCGCGGCTATCGGCTCGGGCTGCGGGTCCGCCAGTGCCGCCCCAGTGCGGGCTGCCACGTCGCGGGCGATGCCAAGCATCCCCAAGCAGTCAGCGCGGTTGGGCGTGAGATCGAGCTCAAGGATCGTGTCGTCGAGCCCTAGCGCTGCACGCAGATCTGTCCCCGGTGTCAGCTCCTGGGGCAGCTCCATCAGGCCGCTGGCCTCCTCGCTCAGGCCGAGCTCGCTCGCCGAGCAGAGCATGCCTGTGGAGCGCACCTCGCGGACCTCGGTGGTCTCGACCCGCACCTCACCAGGCAGCTCCGCACCGGGGTAGGCTAGGGCGGCGTACAACCCCGCCCTAGCATTGGGGGCGCCGCAGACGATTTCGAGGGACGTGTCGCCGGTATCTACGGTACAGACTTGGAGCCGCTCGGCCTGCGGGTGTGACTGGCAGCGCTCGATCCTGGCGACGATAACGCCCTGGAAGGCCGTTGCCGCAGGCTCGATAGCGTCTACCTCGAGCCCTGCCATGGTCAGGGCTTCCGCTAGCTCATTGGTGGAGAGCGAAGGGTCCACCCACTCGCGCAGCCACTGCTCACTTACACGCATGGTTCACCGGAATTGGCCGAGAAAGCGCAGGTCGTTGTCAAAGAACAGCCGCAGGTCGTCGACGCCGTAGCGGAGCATGGCCAGCCGCTCCACACCCATGCCGAAGGCGTAGCCGGTCCACTGCTCGGCATCAATACCGGCATGCTCGAAGACAGCCGGATGGACCATGCCGCAGCCGAGGATCTCCAGCCAGCCAGAGTGCTTGCAGACCCGGCAGCCCTCGCCTCCGCAGATGACGCACTCGACGTCCACCTCCGCCGAGGGCTCGGTGAAGGGGAAGTAGGAAGGCCGGAAACGCACCGCGACCTCGCGCTCAAAGAAGGCGTTGAGGAACTCGTGGAGCACCCCCTTGAGGTCGGCGAGGCTCACATCCTGATCCACCAGCAACCCCTCAACCTGATGGAACATGGGGGTGTGGGTGAGATCGGAGTCACAGCGGTAGACCCGCCCCGGGGCAATGACCCTGATCGGCACACCATCGCGCTCCATCACCCGGATCTGCACTGGCGAGGTATGCGTACGCAGTAGACGGGTAGCGTCGAAGTAGAAGGTGTCGTGCATCGCCCGCGCCGGGTGGTGAGCGGGGATGTTCAGCGCCTCAAAGTTGTGGCGGTCGTCCTCGACCTCCGGCCCGTCGGCGGTGCGATAGCCGGCGCCGGCGAAGATGGCGGTGATCCGCTCGAGGGTGCGCGTGATGGGGTGAAAGGCACCGCGCTCATCGCCGCGCCCGGGGAGCGTGACGTCGACCCGCTCGGCAGCTAGGCGCCGCTCGAGCGCGGCGTGCTCGAGCTCGGCGCGGCGCCCCTCAAGACGCTCGCTGACCCGCTCCTTGGCCGCGTTGATCGCGGCGCCCGCTTCCGGGCGCTGCTCAGCCGAAAGTTGGCCGAGCCCTTTGAGCAGGGCGGTCAGCTTGCCTTTCTTGCCGAGGTAGCTCACCCGGACCTGATCGAGCGCCGCCAGGTCGGAGGCGCCATCAATGGCAGCCTCCGCCTCCTCGGTCAGCGCGTTGAGGTCCTCTTGGTAATCGGCACCCATGCCCTGGCGAGTCGCCCTCAGTTGCTGAGGGCGCCCTGGGCACGCTCAGCGAGTGTCGCGAAGGACTGCGGCTCGTGCACGGCCAGATCGGCCAGCTGCTTGCGGTCGACCTCGATGCCGGCCTGCTTCAGCCCGTTCATCAGACGGCTATAGGTGAGGCCGTGCTGGCGCGCCGCAGCGTTGATCCGCTGGATCCAGAGCTGGCGGAACTCGCGCTTGCGCAGGCGGCGGTGGGCATACGCGTATTGCCCGGACTTGATGACCTGCTGCCGGGCGATACGGAACGACTTCCGCCGCATCCCGTAGTAGCCCTTGGCAGCCTTGAGGACCTTCTTGTGCTTGGCGCGGTTGGTAACGCCACGCTTGACTCGTGCCATGGAATGCTCCCGTCCTTACTTCGCGACCATACGCCGGACCATCGGCGCATCGCTCGGGTGGACCTCGGTCAGCTCGCGCAGACGGCGCTTCCGCGTCGGGTCCTTCTTGGTCAGGATGTGGCTGTGGTTGGAGCGCGCCCGGGTGATGCGGCCGGAGGCCTTCACCTTGAAGCGCTTCGCTGCGCCACGGTTGGTCTTGAGCTTGGGCATCGCTGCCTCCTCCTTGTCCCAAAAAGAAACGAGCGCGCCGCCTAGGGGGCGGTACGCGCCCGCTGCATGCGTTCGTGGTGCTACTTGCCCTTGCGCGGGCTCATCATCATGACCATCAGGCGGCCTTCCATCCGCGGCCGCTGGTCCACCGTGCCGATGTCGCTGAGCTCTTCCTCGAGTCGGTCGAGCAGGCGCCTGCCGAGCTCTTGGTGAGCCATCTCCCGGCCACGGAAGCGGATGGTCACCTTCGCTTTGTCCCCCTCCTCGAGGAAACGGCGGAGGTTGCGAAGCTTGACCTGGAAGTCGCCTTCGTCCGTACCGGGGCGGAACTTGACCTCTTTGACCTGGATCTGCTTTTGCTTCTTGCGTGCCGCCTGCTGCTTCTTGCTCTGCTCGAACTTGAACTTGCCGTAGTCCATGGTCCGGCAGACCGGTGGCTCTGCGTTGCCATCGATCTCGACAAGATCAAGCCCCTCTTGCTCAGCTTGCGCAAGGGCCTCTTCTGTCGGCAACACGCCGACCTGCTCGCCGTCAGACCCGATCAGGCGGACTTGATTGTCCGTGATCTGCTCGTTGATCCGACGGTTGTCGCTGCTGCCGCGCCCGCGTTTCGGTCTTGATGCGATCCTTTAGTCCTCCTCGTTGCGCCCGTGTTCCGCGATATCCGTCTGCAGCCGCGATACGAGCTCTTCCAGGTCCATGGAGCCGAGGTCGGTGCCGTCCCGGTGGCGTACGGCGACGGTGCTGCTCTCCAGCTCCCGGTCCCCGAGCACCAGCATGTAGGGGACCTTCTGCAACGTATGCTCGCGGATTTTATAGCCGATCTTCTCGTTCCTCAAGTCGGCTTCGGCACGGAAGCCCCGCTCGAGCAGATGCCTCTCCACCGAGCGGGCATACTCGGCCTGCCGGTCGGTGATGTTGAGTACCACCGCCTGTACCGGTGCGAGCCAGGTGGGCAGCGCGCCGCCGTAGTGCTCGATCAGGACGCCGATGAACCGCTCCAAAGATCCCAGGATAGCCCGGTGGAGCATTACGGGTGTGCGGCGCTCGCCGTCGACGTCCACAAACTGTGCCCCCAGCCGGCCGGGCATGGAGAAGTCCACCTGGATGGTCCCTAGTTGCCAGACTCGGTCCAGGCAGTCGCGCAGGGAGAACTCGATCTTGGGCCCGTAGAAAGCACCCTCGCCGGGCTGCAGGGTGTAGTCTAGGCCGTGCTCCTGCAGAGCATGGGCAAGGGCGGCTTCCGCCTCATCCCAGAGGGCGTCGTCACCGACCCGCTCCTCTGGGCGCGTAGATAGGGCGATGAGCACCTCCTCGAAGCCGAAGGCCCGGTAGGCCTGGTAGACCGAGTCGATGAACGCCCGCACCTCCTCCTGGATCTGCTCCTTGGTGCAGAAGATGTGCGCGTCATCCTGGACGAACCCTCGTACCCGCATGAGGCCGTGCAGTGTCCCTGAGGGCTCGTTGCGGTGGCAGGAGCCGAACTCCGCGAGGCGCAGGGGCAGGTCACGGTAGCTCTTCAGCCCTTGCTTGAAGACCTCCACGTGGCAGGGGCAGTTCATCGGCTTGACCGCATAGTCCCGGGACTCGGACTCCGTGGCGAACATGTTCTCAGCGAACATCGCCCAATGGCCCGAGCGCTCCCACAGGCTCCGGTCCACCAGAATCGGGGTGTGGATCTCTTGGTAGCCGTTTTGCTGCATGAGCCGGCGGATGTAGTCCTGGATCTCCAGGTACAGCCGCCAGCCCCGCGGATGCCAGAAAACCATCCCCGGCGCTTCCTCCTGGACATGGAACAGGTCCAGGGTCCGGCCCAAGCGGCGGTGGTCGCGACGCTCGGCCTCGGCGAGGCGGTCAAGGTACGCCTTCAGCTGCTTGCGATCCGGCCAAGCCGTGCCGTAGATGCGCTGGAGCATCTCGTTGTTGGGGTCGCCGCGCCAATAGGCACCGGCCACCTTGGTCAGCTTGAACGCCTTGAGCTTGCCGGTGCTCGGTACGTGGGGGCCGCGGCAGAGGTCGATAAACTCCCCCTGGCGATAGACCGAGATGGTCTCGTCCTCGGGTAGCTCGTCGATGATCTCCGCCTTATAGTGCTCCCCTTGCTCAAGGAAGAGTCGCCGGGCCGCCTCGCGCTCCCAGACCTCGCGCTGGATGGGCTGGTCGGCCTCGGCGAGCTCGCTCATGCGTTGCTCGATGGTCTCAAGCTCTTCCTCGGAGAGGGTCGTCTCCCCGGCGAAGTCATAGTAGAAGCCGTTCTCCACCGTCGGGCCGATGGTGACCTGCATCTCCGGGTGGAGCTGCTTGACCGCCTGTGCCATCAGGTGGGCGGTGGAGTGGCGGATGATTTCCAGCCCGTCCTCCTCCTTGGGGGTGACAATGGCGACCTGAGCGTCGTGCTCGACTGGGTGATCGAGATCCACCAGCTCGCCGTCGACACGGCCAGCGAGGGCATCCTTGGCTAGTTTGCGGCCGATGGACTCGGCGATCTCGCGGATGGTGACTGGTTGCTCGAAGTGCTTGACGGAGCCGTCAGGGAGGGTGATGGCGGGCATGCTAAGCCTCCACAGTGGTGGCCTATACGAGGGGCCACATGCATGAAACCCGGCGATAGCCCGCTCCGCTACGAACGGGAGGCTACCAGCCGGGTGCTTCCGGGATCTGGTAGGCGCGAGTGGACTCGAACCACCGACCTCCACCATGTCAAGGTGGCGCTCTAACCAGCTGAGCTACGCGCCT
>JBKGYE010000071.1:0-7068 GCA_046546255.1 Halorhodospira sp.
GAAGAGGGGCTTGGCTTTTGCTTGTTGGTGCTCATGCACAGCGAAGGTGATGGCTATGGAAGAGAATCTGACTACGGCTACCTGGTTCTGGTTGCTCATTCCTATGCTGCTGGTGGTCGTGTTTGCCCTGGTGAGCCTGATACGGCATAAGCTGCGGGGAGACGACCGATGAACGGGGCGCTTGAGATTGATATCCCGCTTCTAACGACCTTTGTCGTCTACTTGATCCTGATGGTGCTCATCGGTCTCTCCGCTTACCGGTTCACCAAAAGCCTGGCGGATTACATCCTCGGTGGCCGGCGCCTCGGAGCCGGGACGGCAGCACTTTCCGCCGGCGCCTCGGACATGAGCGGCTGGCTGCTGCTCGGCTTGCCGGGCGCGGTCTATGCCTCGGGTATGAACCAGATCTGGATCGCCGTCGGTCTGACCATTGGGGCCTATCTGAATTGGCAGTTCATTGCCGCGCGGCTACGGCGCTATACCGAGGTGGCGAAGGACTCGATCACCATTCCGGCCTATTTCGAGAATCGTTTCCGGGATACGAGCTCAACGCTACGGGTGGTTTCAGCGCTGGTGATCCTTCTATTCTTTACCTTCTACACTTCGGCGGGCCTGGTGGCAGCGGGTACCCTGTTCGAGGATACCTTCGGCGTTGACTACAACCTGGCCCTTGGGGTCGGTGCCTCAGTGATCTTGCTTTATACCCTGCTCGGTGGGTTCTTGGCTGTCAGCTGGACGGACTTCATTCAGGGGATCCTGATGTTCGTGGCCCTGATCCTGGTGCCGCTGCTCACCATCGCCGAGCTGGGCGGATGGTCGGAGACCGCCGCTGCAGTAGGGGAGCTGGAGCCTGGATCCTTGGATGCCTTCCACGATGTGACCTTGTTCAGCATCGTTTCCTTGATGGCTTGGGGACTGGGTTATTTCGGGCAGCCCCATGTGCTGGCGCGGTTCATGGCGATCCGCAGCCTGAAAGAGATCCCCTTGGCACGATTGATTGGAGTCAGCTGGATGGTTTTCGCCTTGTTCGGGGCCATCTTCACTGGTTTTGCCGGGATCGCCTTCTTCGAAGGCGCGGGCGCCCTGGACAATCCGGAGACCGTCTTCATGTCGCTCATTCAGGCACTGTTGAATCCTTGGGTCGCCGGATGCCTGCTTGCAGCCGTACTCGCGGCGATCATGAGCACCATCGACTCGCAGCTGCTCGTCTCATCCTCGGCCCTCTCGGAGGATTTCTATAAGCGCTTCTTGCGTCCTGCCGCAGGGGATACGGAACTGGTCTGGATGGGTCGCGCTACCGTGCTTGGTATCGGGGTGTTCGCGACCTTGCTGGCGCTCAATCCGGATGCGGCGGTGCTCGATCTGGTGGCCTATGCCTGGGCTGGTTTTGGCGCTGCCTTCGGGCCGGTGGTGATCCTCTCGGTCTTTTGGCGCGGTACCACGCGCAACGGGGCCCTGGCCGGTATCGTTGTCGGCGCAGCGACGGTGGTGGTCTGGGATCTACTCGAGGGTGGGATCTTCGAGATGTATGAGATCCTGCCCGGGTTCATGCTGGCGACGTTGGCGGTCGTGCTCTTTAGCCGTGTTGGGGGGCGTCCCAGTGAGGAAATCGAGCGTGAGTTTGATAAGGTTTCCGGTAGCTGGCGTTAGCCGGCCTCAGGCTGCTGCCGGGGAGGGCCACCTCGGCAGTAGCTTGTGGCCGGGGCTGCCGGCGGATGCGATCAGGTGGCGCGCGGCAGGGACGCTCAGCGCCCGATCCAGCGGATCCGGCAGCTGCTGATGTAGGCCACCTGATCGGCTGCCTTAGCGAGGGCCTCGGCTGCATGTTGCTGCTCCTCGGCATCTTGTTCCTGATGCCAGGGCAGGTGGATCTCGACCTCGACGCAGCCCTTGAGATAGTGCAGATCCAGGCGCTGGATATGAGCCGCTAGTGGGTGATCGGCCCAGTGCTCGTGCAGGGCCTGCTCGACTTCACGCCGGCGGGGCAGGCGGCGGGTCTGCTCGTGCCAGGAGGGGTCCTCGTGCTCGATATGGACCAGCACCTCGGCTAAATCGGGGTTCTGTGCCACCAGGTGCTCACGAACGGCCTCGGCGATTCGATGCCCTTCGGAGACGCTCACGCGCGGATCGACGACGACATGGACGTCGATCAGGGTATCTTCAGCCATGTGGCGGCTGCGTAGGTCGTGGACGCCGTGCACACCTTCGATGCTCTCGATTTGCCGCTCGAGCTCACGGACTTGCTCCGGGGTCAAGCCGGTATCTATGAGTTCGCGCAGTGCTTGCCAGGCAAAGCGCAACCCCATGTAGCCAAGCATGGAGGCGACGATGATGGCACCGACGGCATCGAGCCAGGGGAAGCCGAGCAGCACGCCTATCACCCCGATGACCACCACAACGGAGGAGAGGGCATCGGAACGATGATGCCAGGCGTTGGCAGCGATGATATTCGAGCGTGCTCGGCGTGCTATGAGGCGGGTGTACTGATAGAGCGCCTCTTTCACCAGGATGGAGACGGCGGCGGCGGTTAGGGCTAGCCATCCTGGTACGAGCAGCCGCTCAGGGGCGATGATCAGCCGTAGCATGGCATCGTAGATGAATCCTCCGGCGATGAGGATAAGGACAGCGCCGATAAAGGCAGTGGCCACCGTCTCGATACGGCCGTGACCGTAGGGGTGATCCTCGTCGGCCCCCCGGCTGCCGTAAGTGGTAGCCAGGAGGACGACACCGTCAGAGACGAGATCGCTGATCGAGTGTGTACCATCGGCGATCAAGGCCTGGGAGCTGCCGAGCCAGCCAGTGATGATCTTGCCGAGGCCGAGCAGGAGATTGACGATGCCTCCGATGAGTGTGATGCGCTGTTTGGCTCGCAGGTGGGGCGGCTCTTCCGGTACGGTATCCATCGTCACGAATAGGCTCTCCTGGTGGTGCGGCGGGGGCAGAGGATGTGCAGGTGACAGGCGCTGCTGATTCAGGACGGTAACAGCGTCTTTGCCTGCGAGCGAAGTGTTGGATGGTTGCGGTCGCTTGCTGGCGCGCACACTACCGCGATCGCCGCTAGCTGCTGCTCGGGCTAGCAGCCAGGCTAGTCCTGATGAGAAGGAGGATCTCAACGATGCCAGAGGTAGTCCCCATCGGGGTGATACGGACCCCGTACACGGAGCGCGGAGAGGCGCCACGGCAGGTTGATGGGGCAGATGGCCCTAGTGGTCGTGTGGAAGTGGATCCGGCCTTCGTGCCCGGCCTCAAAGATCTCGAAGGCTTCTCCCATGTCACCCTGATCTTCCTCTTTGACCGCAGCGAGGGCTATCAGCTTGAGGCTGTGCCGCCGATCGATGATCGCCCCCATGGGGTCTTCGCCACGCGCTCCCCGCGCCGGCCGAATCACCTCGGGATCTCTACGGTGCGCCTTGAGCGCTTGGAGGGAAGTGTGCTGCATATCCGGGGACCGGATATGCTTGATGGCACGCCGCTGCTTGATATCAAGCCCTATAATCCCGGGCTTGCGCCGGAGGGCCCATTTCGTTGCGGCTGGATCGATGAGGTGCGGGGCCGTGCTTAGATCTCGCGGTCGGCGGATGAGACAGGGGGGTGATAGCGGTGGCCGACGACTTGCCTCGGAATGCCGGTCCAAGGGGAGCGCTCGGGGTTGTCCTGGCCGGCGGTAGTCGCGGCCTAGGTCTGGCCATGGCGCAGCGTTTTCTCACTGCCGGGGACGCCGTGGTGCTCTGTGGCCGCGATGCATCCCGGCTGGAGGTGGCCTGTGCTGATCTGGCAGCTAGGACCGATGCGGGCGAGCGGCTCCATGCGCTGGCTTGTGATGTCGCTCGGCCGGAGGAGGCTGCGCGTTTGGGTGATTTTGCCGTGCAGCGGCTGGGAACGATCCACCGTTGGATCAACAATGCCGGTACCGCTGGCCATCACAAGCGCCCATTGGCGGAGCTGGCAGCCTCGGATATCGCCACGACCTGTGCCACGAACCTGACCGGCTCGATGCAGTTGTGCGCCGAGGCTGTGCGCCGGATGGGCGATCAGCCAGCAGCGACTAAGCCGCACTATCACCTGTTCAATTTCGGCTTCTCGGGTTTTGGTGCACGCTTTTCGCGAACCTCGATCCCGCATCGGGTCAGCAAGCTGGCGGTGGCAGAACTCTCTCGGCAGCTGCGCCATGAGCTTCAGAAGCTCGGGCAGCGCAGCATTGGCGTCCATGAGCTGCGCCCTGGCCTGGTGCGTACGGAGCTGCTCTTGGCCGATCTGCCAGCGGGGGCCCAGCCGATCGTTGAGCGAATGGCTGAGCCGCCGGAACGAGTGGCTGAGGCCTTGGTCCCGCGGATTCGGGGGATTACGGGGACAGGTCGGGTGATCCAGCGCCACTCGAAGCCGCTCATGCTCCTGCGGGGGGTCGCCGCCGTCGCTGGTGGCTAACCTAGGCTTTGGCTTTTCCTCAATCAAGGAGGTCCTGCGTGCCTCGAGAGCTAGTACTAGGAGGCGCCATAGCTGCTCTGGTGGTGCTGACGGCAGAGGTGGCCCTGGCAGCTCCTTTGAGGGAAGGAGCGGATCCGATCGCCCCAGTGATTTTCAGCATCACCGGCCTGCTTTTCTTTGCTCTGCTCGGTCAGTCTTTGGCGCGTGCCGCCGGCCAGCCCGCTGTGCTCGGGGAGCTGTTGATGGGCATCCTGTTGGGGAATGCCCTCTACTTCGCGGGTTTCGATCTCGCGTTGCTGCTGCGCGAGGGGCAGGCTGGGCTGGTATTGGTGGCTGATGCCATGCGGGACGGTGCCTGGTCCGGTACGGCGGAGGCGGCAGGAGAGGTTGATGGTGACTTCGAGGCTGTGCTCGGGGTTTTGCAGGGGCCGAATGGCGATGTCTACCTGCGCATCTTGCAGACTGTCGATATCTTTGCTGTCTACGGGCTGATCTTTCTGCTCTTCTTGGTGGGGTTGGGGACCTCGACACGGGAGCTTTCCAGCACAGGCGCTGATTCGGCTCGGGTGGCGATCCTCGGCGTGGTGGCGCCTTTCGTGCTTGGTCTTGCGGCGGTCAAGCTTCTGCAGCCGGAGCTGGGCTGGGAAAGTGCGGTCTTTGTCGCAGCCACGCTCGCCGCCACCTCGATTGGTATTACAGCTCGCGTGCTCAGCGATCTGCACCAAGACCATGCCCGAGAGGCGCAGGTGATTCTAGGGGCGGCGGTGCTGGATGATGTCCTCGGACTGATCCTGCTGGCGGTGGTGAGCGGGGTCGTGGTGACCGGCGAGTTCACACCGCTCGGTCTCGCCCAGATCCTCGGTCTCTCTGGCCTGTTCTTCGTCGCGGCCTATTACCTTAGCCCTCCGTTGCTGCGCTTGGTCATTTACTTGGTTCGCCGGCTCAGCCTGCCTGAGGCGAAGCTCTTCGTGGCCTTCCTGTTCACGATGCTCCTTGCCTGGGGGGCCAAGGTCCTGGGGTTGGCGACGATTGTCGGTGCCTTTACCGCTGGGGTTTTGCTGCACGACGGCTATTTCAACTACTGGCGCGGCGACCGGGGGCAGAGTTACACGATCCGGGATCTGGTCACGCCGCTGGAGATGGTGCTGGCCCCTGTCTTCTTTATCTTCATGGGTATCCAGGTGAAGCTTGAGACTTTCCTGGACCTGAAAGTACTCTTGCTCGCCCTGGTGCTGACCTTGGTAGGGATGTTCGGCAAGCTCGTCTCAGGTTGGGGCGCCCGGCGTACCTACAAGCGCGCGGCGGTCGGGGTTGCCATGATGCCCCGAGGTGAGGTGGGGCTGATCTTCGCCACCATCGGCAAGGGGTTGGGCGTGATCCCGGATGCGCTTTTCTCGGCGATTGTGCTGATGGTGGTCTTGACCACCTTGATCACCCCTGTTCTTCTGAAGCATTTGCTCGGCTCGGAGGCTAGCCCAGCCCATCACGGTTGAGGTAAGCCTCTCAGGCATGATCGTTGGGTGCGGCAATTCGGCTTTTGCCATATAGGAGTTGTGGATGCCTGTCCTGTGGCTGGATGTCTTCTTCTGGGCGCTGGTGGCGACGGTCAGTCTCTACGTTGGTATGGCGGTTTTCACTTCCCGTCAGCGCTTTAGTCGTGCTGTTTATATGGCTGCCGGCATGCTGGCAAGCATCGGCTATTTCGGTCCCCGCTTGCTCATCCCGTTCCTGCCGCAGCCGGCACTCGGCTTGCCGGATGGGGTGGCGTTGCTGCTCGGAGCGTTCATCCTGTTTGCCGGGGTAGGGATCATGATTCGGGTGATCCTGCGGCTGCGCGCCACTTCGGAGGGGGGGGCGGTGCTGGATGATGGCCTTTTCGGCCTCGTGCGGCACCCGATGTACCTCGGGGATGTGCTGTGGTCGTTGGGTTTGGGGCTGATGCTCAATGCTGTCTATGCGGTTGCGTTGGTGCCCCTTTGGTGGCTGTTACGCGCTTGTCTCTCCGTCCTAGAGGAGGAGCGGCTGGTCGACAAGTACGGGGAAGCCTATCGTGCTTACCAGGGTCGGGTGCCCTGCCGTATGCTTCCGTTGCCGAGACGAGGTGCTGGGCGCCGATCGCAGGCTTGACCACTAGAAGGTGGGGCGCCATAATAAGCGCCGCTTTACGAGATCAATCGACTCTTCCCCGGTAGCTCAGCGGTAGAGCAACTGACTGTTAATCAGTGGGTCGGCGGTTCGAATCCGTCCCGGGGAGCCAGATATCAGCTGGTAAACCGCGGGGGCCCTCCCTAGGGATCACGCCTGTTCGTCTAGATGGACTCGTCGGCGCTGAAGCAGCACTTCCAGCACGAGATGCTCATCGACCCCTCATCGCTGACGCGCTGGCGCCAGCCCATCGGTGAAGAAGGGGGCGAGGAGCCGCTCGTGCAATAAGCCCCTGTCCTGGCACGCCCTAGAGAAGGAAACAGCGTGTACTCCCCGACGGGGCGCGCCTTAAGTCCGCCCGGATAACGCATTATTCAAAACCGACCAGCTATGCTTAGCCTCACCCGCCGTGTCGGCGAGACGCTTATCATTGGCGAGGATATCGAGATCCGGGTTGTCGAGTTCTTCGGCGGCCAGGTTCGTCTCGGGATTCGCGCG
>JBKGYE010000072.1:0-6666 GCA_046546255.1 Halorhodospira sp.
AGCGGATACGGCGCCAGCGAATTCTTGAGGCAACCACGGTCTGTCGATGCCCTATACCCCCGAGCACCTTCGTGTCGTCCACCATCCTGCGAATACGGCTGGCCGGGACTTTGTCATCGGCGATCTACACGGATGCATGGGAGCGCTACGGGCACTGCTCGATCACGCGGGCTTTGACCCGGCCTGCGACCGACTCTTCAGCGTCGGTGACCTCGTTGATCGCGGCCCGGCCTCCGAGGAGGCCTTGGGGTTGCTCGATGAGCCTTGGTTCTTCTCCGTGCTTGGCAATCACGATCTCTTCCCGCTCGTTGTCCTGGATGCCTTCGACGGGCCGCCGCACTGGCCGTGGGGACTCGCCGCAGCCGGCGGCCCCGAGGCACTCTACCGGCTCTGGATCGAGAATGGCGGCGAGTGGGCCCTGCCCCACCTCGGCGAGAACAGCCCTTCACCGCAGCTGCAAGGCTACGCCCAGCGCCTGGCCCAGGTACCCCACGTGCGGGTAGTCGGCAGCGGCGCAACACGCTTTCAGCTGGTTCACGCGGAGCTGCTCGATGTCCACACACGCGAGCCGTTGTGTGACGCCGAGGTCGACCAGCTCGACGGCACCCTGATCCGGGCGTGGTGCGAGTCCTATGGGATCTTCGCCCTGCCGATGCTCTGGAGCCGCTCGCTCTCGCGGAATGGCCGCATACCGACGGGTACCGCGGAATCGCCCGTCTTCTGTGGACACACGCCGACCGACGAGATCCGATGCCAGGCCGGGCATATCGATATCGACACCGGCGCCTGTTTCGGCGGCGAACTGACCCTGGTCGAGCCGCTAGCGGGACGGCGCTATAGTGTCGTCACCTCGCCGGAAGAGGGCGGCTGCAGCAACTGGCGCGCGCCTCGGCAGGCGGCCTTCGAGACCGCCCCGCTAGCCCTGGGATAGGGCTACCGCCTGGCGTCGCCAGCAGCGCATCCCCACAACTGGCAAGCGGACCGGCAACGCAAGGAAGGACTCCATAGGCTCCCCACGGAGGTACACCGGCACAGCCGAGCCTTCCTCGCGTGCGCAGCCGACAGGAGGACAGGCTCATGAGCACTGGCACGCGGACCCATGACATCGTGATCGTCGGCGGCGGCATGGTCGGCGCCGCGCTGGCAGCAGATTTCGGCCAGCGTGGCTGGCAGGTTGGCCTGGTGGAGGAGACCCCTCCACAGCCCGTCGACCCGGCAGGGCCGTACCGGCTGCGGGTCTCGGCGCTCAATCATGCCTCCATCGGTTACCTGGACCGGCTCGGCGCCTGGGAGCGGATCACCGCCACCCGGAGCTGCCCCTACGACCGGCTCAGCGTCTGGGCGGATGAGGGGCACGCCCGACTGACCTTCACGGTGGATGAGCTCGGCGAACACACCCGCTATCTAGGCCATATCGTAGAGAACGAGTTGGTGCAGGGGGCGTTATGGTCCGTGCTCGAGACCTGTCCGAGTGTCACTCGCTACTTCCCGCACTACACGAGCCGTCTTGAGCCGGCCCCCTTCGGAGCTTCCATGCAGCTCAATGACGGCCAGCGCCTGCACGGCAGCCTCGTCGTCGCCGCTGACGGGGCCCAGTCTCGGCTGCGACAAGCGGCCGGGATCCCGCTACAGGTGACCGAGTACCGCCAGAGCGCCGTGGTAGCGCAGGTACGTACACGCCTCCCACAGCAGTCGATCACCTGGCAGCGCTTCGTAGCAGAGGGACCACAGGCCTTCCTGCCGCTGGTCGGGCCCCGGGCCTCACTGGTCTGGTATACGGTGCCGGACCGAGCCCGCTACCTGGCCAGCCTGCCCGCGGAGCAACTCCGCGCGGCTCTCGAGGCAGCCTTCCCGCCAGAACTCGGTGGCCTGGAGGCAGTCGAGCAGCAAGCAAGCTTCCCGATCCGGGCCCAACACGCCCACCACTATACGGCCCCCGGACTGGTGCTCGTCGGCGACGCCGCCCATACCATCCATCCGCTCGCTGGGCAGGGGGTCAACCTCGGCTTCCGGGATGCCCAAGCCCTCGTCCGGCACGTGGTCGAGGCTGTCACCGCCGGTAAGGCGCCCGACGAGCCGGAGGTGCTCAGCGCCTACGCCCGGGAGCGTCGCCTGGACAATCAGCTGATGCAGTCAGCAATGACCGCCATCCGGGCGGGCTTCACGACCCGGCAGCGCCCCTGGCCGGCCCTGCGCCAATGCGGCCTGCGCCTGGCGCAGCACGCCGGCCCGCTCAAACGCCTGGCCCTGCGCTATGCCAGCGAGGGCCGCTGGCTTCCCTGAGATCGGCCGCTCCCCGACGCTCCTCGCTACAGGGCTTACCGGGGGTACCGGGGGCGGCTACCTACTGGGAGCCACTGACGCGGCGCAACCGCAGCCCCAGCTCGCGCAGCTGCGCCTCACCCACCTCCGCCGGCGCTTCGGTCAGCATACAGGTGGCCGTCTGGGTCTTGGGGAAAGCCATGACCTCACGGATAGAGTCGGCGCCGGCCATGAGCATCACCAGCCGATCCATGCCGAATGCGATCCCGCCGTGGGGCGGACAGCCGTACGCCAGCGCATCGAGCAAGAAGCCGAATTTCGACCGCGCCTCCTCGTCACCGATGCCGAGCAGGCCGAAGACTGCCTGCTGCATCTGCGGATCGTGGATACGCACGGAGCCACCGCCGAGCTCAACACCGTTGAGAACCACATCATAGGCCCGTGAGATCAACGCCTCGGGATCCTGCTGCTGTAGCTCTGCCGGATCACTGATACGCGGCGCGGTGAAGGGGTGGTGCAGGGCGTAGAGTCGACCATCCTGCTCGTCATGCTCGAACATGGGGAAGTCGATCACCCATAACGGGCGCCAGCCCGGCTCGACCAGCCCCCGATCATGGCCGATGCGCTCGCGCAGGGCGCCAAGTGCGTCATTGACCACGCTGGCCTTGTCGGCGCCGAAGAAGATGACATCGCCGGCCTCCGCCCCTGTACGCTCAAGGATCCCCTGCACGGCCGCCTCGGTGAGGAACTTGACGATCGGCGACTGCAGACCGGCCACCCCCTGGGCGGGATCGTTGATCTTGATATAGGCGAGCCCCTTGGCCCCGTAGCGGCCAACAAACTCGGTATAGTCATCGATCTGCTTGCGGGTCAGATCTCCGCCACCGGGCACGCGCAGCGCTGCAACCCGCCCCCGCGGATCCTGGGCCGGAGCGGAGAAGACCTGGAAATCCACCGACTGGACCAGATCAGCCACCTCAACCAGCTCCAGCGGGATACGTAGATCCGGCTTATCGGAGCCGAAGCGCTCCATCGCCTCGGCGTAGCGCATGCGCGGGAAGGGAGCGGGCAACTCGACCCCGAGGACCTCGCGGAAGAGGCGACGGAGCATACGCTCGGTCACGCCCATCACCGCCTCTTCATCGACGAACGAGGCCTCCATATCGAGCTGGGTGAACTCCGGCTGCCGATCAGCCCGCAGATCCTCGTCTCGGAAGCAGCGCACGATCTGGTAGTAGCGGTCGAAGCCAGCCATCATCAGCAGCTGCTTGAACAGCTGCGGCGACTGCGGCAGGGCGAAGAAGCGGCCAGGATGGGTGCGGCTGGGCACAAGGTAGTCGCGCGCGCCTTCTGGGGTCGCACGGGTGAGCATCGGGGTCTCGATATCGAGGAAACCCTCGTCCTCCAGGTGGCGCCGTATGGCCGCGCTGACCCGGGCCCGCAGCTGCAGGCGCTGCTGCATCTCCGGACGGCGCAGGTCCACATAGCGGTGCCGCAGGCGCACCTCCTCGCCGACATGCTCATGCTCATCGAGCTGGAACGGCGGGGTCTTGGCCGTATTGAGGACCGCCACGTCCTGGCCAAGCACCTCCACCCGGCCGGAATGTAGCTCGTGGTTCTCCGTCCCTTCCGGACGTTGGCGAACACGGCCGGTGATACGCAGGACGTACTCGCTGCGCGTACGGTCAGCAGTGGCAAAGGCCTCCTCGGTATCGGGATCGACCACCACCTGTACCAAGCCAGCACGATCGCGCAAGTCGATGAAGATGATACCGCCGTGGTCACGTCGCCGGTGGACCCAGCCGCAGAGGGTGACCTGGCTATCAAGGAGGTCTTCGTTGATCTCGCCGCAGTAGTGGCTACGCATGGCTCATCCCGGATCTGGTGGTCGGACCGAAGGGCGCAATGGTAAGCACGCCCCCAAGGGGCTGCAACTAGAGCCCATTTGCGGGATTGCTGCAGGCTCAGGACTCCTTGAGATCGAGCCCGATGAGCACCTTCTCACGCTCGGAGAGATCGCCCACGACACGACGGACGGGTGGAGGCAGCTTCTTAATCACGACCGGCGTGGCAAGGATGCGCTCATCCTCGGCCAGCTGCGGGCGCTCCAAGATATCGATTACCTCAAGAGCGCACGGCTCCTCTTCACCGTAGGCCTCCTTGATAATCCGCTCAAGGTTGCGAATGGCCCGCTCCGCAGCCGGCGTGCGGCCGGCGATATAGAGTCGCAGTAGCAGCTGCTGCTCGCTCAACGCTATCCCTCCGCACGATCTGGCTCGCCCACATGCACACCATCATCGCTCAGGAAGAACTCCTGCACGTGATCCGAGGTCGGCAGCCCCCGGGCTTTGACGACACTCAAGAGCCGGCGCAGCTGCCCCTGGCGCTCATCGCGCCGTAGCTTGATCCACACATCGACGATGGAGGAGACCTCCATGGTGCTGACGCCGTCGCTATAGTCGGGCAGCAGCTCGGTAGCGACCGTGGTCACGCCTTCGCGCTTGATCATATAGAATAGCCGTAGCAGCATCTCCTTGCCCTGGCGCTCCTCATGCCGATCCCCCAAGGCGCTCGCCGGATCCAGGACCACCGTGGAAGGTCGCTGGTTCTTGACCGCGCGCATAATCCGCAGCAAGTGCTCCTCCCAGCCCAGCTCTACTGCCAGCATCGGCTCGAGCACCAGCCTGCCACTGTCGAGGTGCGGCGAGAGATCCAGCCCCACACTGCGTTGATTGCGCAGCAGCTCCTCGGTAGACTCCTCGAAGCTGAGATAGAGGACCGTATCGCCTGCCCGGCAAACAGCCTCGGCAAGGGCAGCGGCAAAGCTAGTCTTGCCGGTGCCCGACTGACCCGAGATCAACACGGCGCAACCACGATACGGCCCGCTGCCACCGAGCATAGCGTCGATCCCCGGAATCCCCGTGCTGTGGCGCTCCGAGGACGGACGCGCCTCCAAGCGCGTACCGGTCACAGGCGAGAGGAACACCCCCTCCTGATCGAGCAGGAAGGGGAACTCGTTGGTGCCGTGCCCCCCCCCACGGCGCTTGAGGATGCGCAGCAGACGCGTCATCCGCCGGTACTGCACCTCCTGCTTGAGCAGGATGACACAGTCGGCGATGTAATCCTCCAGCCCGAAACGACGTGCAAAGTCCGTATGCTCGCCAGCAGTGAGGAGGGTGGTCGCATCGCGCTCACGGATCCAGTCGAAGACACGGGTCAGCTCGGCGCGCAGGCTGTTATCCGGCCGGAAACTCTCGTCCATACCATCGATGGCATCGAGCACCAGGCGGTGGGCGCCCAGGGCCTCGAGGGCGTGGCTGATACGCGCCAGCAATGCCGTCAGCTCGAAGGTCTCGCCGGCGACCAGCTCGGAACGATCAGGGCGCATATCCAGGATCCGCCCCAGATCTTGTTCCAAGTGCTCGCGCAGGGGGTACCCCAACGCCTCGGCGTGCCGGACCAGCGCCTTGGGTGACTCGTCGAAAGTGGCTAACACCGAGGGCTCGCCGCGGGCGAGGCCGTGGCAGAAGAAGGTCAGCGCTATGGCTGTCTTTCCGGTACCCGGACCGCCCCGCAGCAAGGTCGGCTGTCCAGCGGGCAGACCACCATCAAGGATGAAATCCAGTCCCTCAATACCCGTTTCTTCCGTGGCACCTGCCTGCTTGAGGCCGTTTTCGTTTCCGTCCCGCTGGGTCGCCGGACTGCTGCGTTTCTCCATGCCGTGCTCCGTACAGGTGGGGAGGGTTGCAGGCTGCCTAGAAGCACCTAGTTTTGCAGATTGCCAAACAGCGCCTGCTCAGGTCTACTCGTTGAAGCCAGGCAAGGTGTTAGTGACCCCGAGCGGGCGGTAAGGCGGCATTCAACCACCGGCGCCGGCGCTCTTTGAGGTAGCCGCGGCACTGCTATTCGACGAGCCGGTACCACCCCCAGAGCTGCCCTTGCCCTGGCTGCTATCGCTCGTACCGCCGCTGCTCGAGCCTTCCCCCGAGCCGCCGCCTGTACCGCCATCGGCCGAGGTACTACGGCCCTCGCCCTCGGCGACATTCTTGCGCTTGCCGGACTTGAAATCCGTCTCGTACCAGCCGCCCCCCTTGAGACGGAAGGCTGCAGCCGAAACCAGGCGCTTGAGCGCCGACTGCTGGCACTCGGGGCATTCGCTCAGTGGCTCATCGGCGACGGATTGGATCGCCTCCAGACGATAGCCACAGCTACGGCACTCATACTCGTAGATCGGCATCGGTACCCTCCTCAATGACCCCCCAGAAGACGCAAAGAAGATGGAGGCGAATGGGTTAAAACACAAGCCCCAAGCCTCAGGAAAACCCCCCTCTGCCGCGACCCGGTGATGCCAGCGCCTCGCCTTTTACCCTAGAGCCTGGCCCTCGCAGGCCTTAAGCTAAGCCC
>JBKGYE010000073.1:0-6568 GCA_046546255.1 Halorhodospira sp.
CGACCAAGGGATTATGAGTCCCCTGCTCTAACCACTGAGCTACAGGCCCTTGATGGAGGGTAGTGGAGGAGAGTCTAAGCCTACAAGCACGGGGCGCCCATGCGGAGCGCCCCGTGGTATGGCTTACTCCTCAAGGAAGCTGCGCAGCCCCTCGGAGCGGGTCGGATGGCGTAGCTTACGCAGTGCCTTGGCCTCAATCTGCCGGATGCGTTCCCGGGTGACATCGAACTGCTTGCCGACCTCCTCAAGGGTGTGGTCGGTATTCATGTCGATGCCGAAGCGCATCCGCAGCACCTTCGCCTCGCGCGGCGTCAGTCCCGAGAGCACCTCGCGGACCGACTCCCGCAGCCCTTCGGAGGTGGCCGAGTCCACCGGCGAGGTGACGCTGGTGTCCTCGATGAAATCGCCGAGGTGGCTGTCCTCGTCGTCGCCGATGGGCGTCTCCATGGAGATCGGCTCCTTGGCGATCTTGAGGACCTTGCGCACC
Organism: Halorhodospira sp.; assembly: GCA_046546255.1. Lineage (GTDB taxonomy): Bacteria > Pseudomonadota > Gammaproteobacteria > Nitrococcales > Halorhodospiraceae > Halorhodospira. Next base: position 488 of record JBKGYE010000073.1, read on the forward strand.
TTGTCCTCGGGCATCTCCATGCGCTCGGCCAGCTCCTCGGGGGTGGCCTCGCGGCCCATCTCCTGGAGCATCTGCCGTGAGACCCGGTTGAGCTTGTTGATCGTCTCGATCATGTGCACCGGGATGCGGATCGTCCGCGCCTGGTCGGCGATGGAGCGGGTGATCGCCTGGCGGATCCACCAGGTGGCGTAGGTGGAGAACTTGTAGCCGCGGCGGTATTCGAACTTGTCCACCGCCTTCATCAGGCCGATGTTGCCCTCCTGGATCAGGTCCAGGAACTGCAGCCCGCGGTTGGTGTACTTCTTGGCGATGGAGATCACCAGGCGCAGGTTGGCCTCGACCATCTCCTTCTTGGCCCGGCGCGCCTTGGCCTCGCCGATGGACATGCGGCGGTTGATCTCCTTGATCTCCGCCACCGAGAGGCCGTTCTTGTCGGCGATCTCCTTGAGCTCCTCCTGGGCCAGGCGGATGGTTTGCGCCTGGGGCTGCAGCCGTTCGGCCAGCTCGCCGCCCTCAGCCAGAAGCTCCTCAAGCCAGGACGGGTCGGCCTCCCGCCCCTGGAAGCTCTTCACGAAGGCCTTGCGTGCCATCCCGCCCTTGCGGGTGCAGAGATTCATGATCTCGCGCTCACGGGCGCGGATGGTGTCGACCGTGCTGCGCAGACGGTCGGCTACCGCCTCGACCACCTTCGGCGTGAACTTCACGCTGAGGAAGATGTCCTCCAGCTCCTGGCGCAGCTCGGCGATACGCGGTGCCTCGGAGCCTTCCTCGGCGAGCACCTGCTGCATCTCGTTGTAGGCTGCACGCAGGCGCTCGAAGATCTCCGCAGCCACTTCCGGGTCGGGGCCGGTCTCCGGGGCGGCGGCCTCCTCATCCTCCTCGGCCGTCTCGGGCGCTGAGGGTGCGGTTTCCGGGACCAGCTCACCGCCATCCTCCGGGTCGCGGAAGCCGGCGATGATATCGGTCAGGCGCGCCTCACCCTCCTGGGCCCGGTCGTAGAGCATAATCAACTGACGGGCCGCCTCCGGGTAGGAGGAGAGGGCCATCAGCGCCCGATCGAGGCCGTCCTCGATGCGCTTGGCCAGCTGAATCTCGCCTTCCCGGGTGAGCAGCTCCACGCTGCCCATCTCGCGCATGTACATGCGCACGGGGTCCGTGGTGCGCCCAAACTCGGCGTCGACCGCGGCGAGGGCCGCTGCGGCCTCCTCGGCCTCGTCCTCGTCGGTGGGTACCGTGGTCTCGGCGAGGAGCAACTCATCGGAATCCGGGGCCGTCTCGTGGACGTTGATCCCCATGTCGTTGATCATCCCGATGATATCGTCGATCTGATCGGGATCGACGATATCATCGGGCAGATGGTCGTTAACCTCCGCGTAGGTTAGAAAGCCTTGCTCCTTGCCTTTGGCGATGAGCTGCTTGATTTGAGACTGTTGATCCTGTGACATAGGCGATCGTTCAGATCCGCGGTTGCTCAGGGAAGGCGCCGCTGATGCGGAACCGCATAGTTTAGCCTTTTCGATAAGGCTTTTTCAAGGATTAGAGCCGAAAGGCTCTGCGAAGTTCCTGCATCTCTTGCTCCTCCTCGGTACTGATCCGGCCCTGCCGGAGGCGGTCCATGAGCAGCTGCAGCCGCTGCGCTCGGCGCAGCTGCTCCTGCTCCTCGTGGCTCCAATCCCGCTGCTCCGCCTCGAGGGCGCGGATGAGGCGCTCTTGCTCACGGACGACGATCTGCTCCTCAATGCGCATCAGCGCATCCTCGAACTCCCGCTGGCGATCTGCGCCTTCGGCGGCGGGCCGTTGCCAGGCCGCGAGCTGGTGGAGCGGAGACTCGTGCGGGGTCTCGCGAAAGCGCTCCAGCACCCTCGCTGTTGTAATATTGGGCTCTATGCGCGTAATTTCAAGGAGTTGATGCAGCAGGTCGAGGCCGGGGATACCTCGGTCGGCGAAACGATCCGGTTCGCCGGCCTGGGCGCCGAGCGCTGGCTCCTCAAGCAGCAGCGCAATGGCGTGGCGGACTCGCGTGCGCTGCAGGCTTGTCTCTGCGGAGCGTGCTTGAAGGGGGCGTCGCGCAGGGCGGTGGGCTGTTGCATGCTGGCTTGCCGGTGACGAGCCCTGCTCTTGGCCCTGTAGGAGCCGGTCGATGCGCGCAGGGTCGGTGTGGGTAAGGTCGGCGAGCCGGCCGATCAGGGTCTCCCGGAGGACCCCGGCGGGGATGCGACGCAGGGTGCCGCTGACGCGCTCGAGCAGCCGTGCTCGCCCGTCCGCGGTGGCCAGGTCGCAGTCCGTGCCCGCCTGTTTCAGGAAGAACTCCACCCCCGGTGTCGCCTCGGCGAGCCGAGCCTCGAAGACCTCGGCCCCTTCGCGGCGCACGAGCTCGTCCGGGTCCTCGCCCTCGGGCAGCAGCAGGGCGCGGACCTCGCGGTCGCCCTGGAGTGCCGGCAGCAGGTTTTCCGTGGCGCGCAATGCCGCGCTGCGACCGGCGCTATCGCCATCGAAGCAAAGGATCAGCTCGCTAGCGCTGCGCAGTAGCAGGCTCGCTTGCTCAGGGGTGGTGGCGGTACCGAGGGTGGCCACGGCGCCGGTGACTCCCTGCTGGGCGAGGGCGATAACATCCATGTACCCCTCGACAAGGAGCAGTCGTTCCGGGCGGCGCTCGGCCTGAAGGGCCTGGTAGAGGCCGTAGACCTCGCGCCCCTTCTGAAAGACGGGGGTCTCGGGGGAGTTGAGGTATTTGGGCTCCCCTTCCGTGACCACACGGGCGCCGAAGGCCACGACCCGCCCTCGTCGGTCGTGGATGGGGAAGGTGATCCGGTCCCGGAAGCGGTCGTAGGTCTTCTGTTCGCGCTCGATGATCAGGCCGGCGCGGATCGCGGCGCGCGGGTCATCGAGTTGGCGCAGGAGGTTGTCCCAGCCCGGTGGCGCGAAGCCGAGGCCGAAGCGGGCCGCGATCTCGCCCGAGATGCCGCGCTGGCGCAGGTAGTCCACAGCAGCCTGGCGCGCCGGGTGGCTGCGTAAGGCCTCCCGATAGAAGCGGTCGGCGTGCTCCAGCGCCTGGTAGAGGGGGGCATGCTCGTCGCTCGGGCGCTGCCTGCCGCTTTGCGGCATCTGTAAGCCGGCGCGATCAGCGAGCTCGGCCACCGCCTCGTGAAATGCCAGGCGGTCGAACTCCATGAGGAACCGTATGGCGGTGCCGTGGGCGCCACAGCCGAAGCAGTGGTAGGTCTGCCGCTCGGGGGTGACGGTGAAGGAGGGGGTCCGCTCGTCGTGGAAGGGGCAGCGTGCCTTATAGGTGCTGCCGGCGCGGCGCAAAGGCAGCCGTTCACCGACAACAGCGACGATGTCGGTGCGCTGCAGCACCTCATCGATGAACTCATCCGGGATACGCCCGGCCATAATCCAACCTCGGGCTCAGGTGAGGGCCCGGTTGATGGGGGCAGAGCGCGATGCGATAGGGCAGCGTCGGCTGCTTGCGTGTGGCTGCGCGGCTCAGCCGCTGAGGCGGGCCTTGACGCGGGCGCTGACCGTGCCGAGATCGGCTCGCCCCTGGAGCCGTCCCTTGAGCTGCCCCATCACGCGGCCCATGTCCTTGGTCGAGGCCGCGCCGGTATCACGGATCGCCTCCTCGATCAGGGTCTCGATCTCCTCGTCACTGGCCGCCTGGGGCAGGAACTCGGAGAGGATCGCAATCTCCCGCTCCTCGGCCTCGGCGCGGGCTGCCTCACCCGCCTCACGATACTGCTCGGCGGACTCCCGCCGCTGCTTGACCGCTTTGGCGAGGACGTCGATGGCCGTGGCATCGTCCTGCGCAAGGTCGATCCGGTCATCCACCTCGCGCTGCTTCAGCGCAGCAGAGGCCGAGCGCAGGGTGGCGAGGCGCTCCTTGTCACCGGCGCGCATCGCAGCTTTTACAGCCTCAAGCAGGCGCTCCTTGACGCTCTCTCCGGCCATCCGTCCTCTCTCTCCCGGGGTGCTCTGCTCGTCAGTAGGGTCGCTGACGGCGCTGCTGCTCGCGGTTGAGCCGCTTCATGTGCCGCTTGACCGCCGCCGCCTGCTTGCGCTTACGCACCTGCGTCGGCTTTTCGTAGTACTCGCGCCGTCGGATCTCCGACAGCACGCCGGCCTTCTCGCAGGAACGCTTAAAGCGGCGCAGGGCCACCTCGAATGGCTCGTTTTCGCGGACTTTCACGATCGGCATGCGCTCATCGACCCCTTTTGCTTTCCTTAAAAAGATCACTCAACGCCCTCTCGGACCAATCTCTATCCTGGGGCTAAACGATCAGTCTAGCGGGAGGGTTGCGCTTATTGCAAGTTCCTGTGCCGGCGCCGACGGCGGGGATAGAGCCGGGCCCCATCGGGTCGGGTGCTGAAGCGCTTATAGGTCCACTGGTACTGGGGCGGTGCCCGCTGTACGCAGGCCTCGATACTGCGATTGAGCGCGGCTGTGGCGGTCTGTGGATCTGTGGCCGCGAGCTCCGGATCTGCCGGTAGGAAGTGCAGCACAAACCCGCGTCCGCGCGGTAGCCGCTCGGCGAAGGCGAGCACCGGCGTGGCCCCTGAGCGCTCGGCGACACGCCCGGCGAGGGTCATGGTCTTGGCGGGAAAGCCGAAGAAGGGGGCAAAGGGGGCTGGGCCCTCCGGCTCTTGGTCGGGGAGGATGCCGGCCATCTCCCGGCGGGCGAGGGCGTGCAGGACGCTGCGCACCCCGCGCCTGTCCGCCGGCGCCAAGCGCCCCCCGTTGCGGGTTCGGGCGGCGATCAGGATCGGCTCCAGTGCCGCTTGCCGTGGCGGCCGGTAGAGGGCCGTGAGCGGATATCGGGCTGCCAGCCACAGGTTGAGCAGTTCCCAGCAGCCGAGATGGGGGGCGAGTAGCACGACCCCTTGCCTGCGCGCGATCGCCTCCTGCACATGGGACGCGCCGTGGACGCCGCGGATCCAGCGCTCCAGGCGCTTCGGAGAGCGCTTGAGCACTGGCGCAAGCTCCAGGGCTGCCTTGCCGGTCTCGGCCAGGCTGTGGCGCAGTAGGCGGCGCCGTTCGCGCCGTCTCAGGTGGGGAAAGCACAGCGCCAGGTTGAGTCGAGCCACCCTCTGCGCCTCATTGGGTAAGTAGGCAAGCAAGGTGCCCAGTGTGGCCCCCAGGGCATGGAGCAGGGGTAAGGGCAGCGGTGCCAAGGTGCTCAGGGTGCGGTCGACCCAGCGGGTGGTGCGTGCATGATCAGCCATTCCCTTAGGAAATCCCGGATAAGGGTACGGAGGCAAGTCCGTCTGCCTTGGCACGAGCAGGTAGGGTGAGGCGACAACCCGTCCGGTGGCGTTGGCTGGTGCTAGCGCTACACTTAACGCAGGCCGGTCCGTCGGTGCATGGGCGGGAGAGCCGGCATGGGGTGTAGGTCGGCCTTGGCTTCAAGAACCAGGAGGAAGCGATGAGCGGCAACAGACCGATGGAGGAGATGGTCCGTAACTGGACTGATATGCAGCAGCGGATGTGGGAAGGCTGGTTGCAAACCGTCCGCGGCATGCAGATGCCCACCGGCATGACCGGAAGTGAGGAGTTGCAGCAGCAGTATCAGCGCAACCTCGAGGCCTGGGAGCAGGCGGTGCGCGAGGCCTTGAACGCTCAAATGGAGTGGACCCAGAAGTGGGCCGAGCAGGCCGGCGGCAGTGAATCCGCCACGGAGGGCATGCAGGAGGTCGTTAAGCAGACCCAGGAGATGATGAAGGCCTGGACCGAGGCTCAGAGTAAGCTCTGGAATGCCTGGTTCGATAGCGTCAAGAATATGGATCCCGCGAGCATGGCGGGGCAAGGGGATGCCGAGGGGGTGCAGGTCCTGAAGGCTTGGCAGGATGCTACGCGGCGGGCACAGGAAGCGATGCAGGAGCTCTCTCGGGTGGTGACGAGCGGTGCTGCCGAAAGTAGCGGCAACTCAAAGCAGAAGGCCTCTGCCAGTGCCGGCAGCCGTAGCGGTGGTACTGCCGCAGGCGGTGGTAGTGGCGCAAGCACTTCGAGCAGCTCGAAGAAGTCCTCCTCCTGAGCCGGGTATAAGCAATCGGGTAGCCGGGGCGGTCGCCCGCCCCTGGCTCCCA
>JBKGYE010000074.1:0-6403 GCA_046546255.1 Halorhodospira sp.
TGGCGCGCCGGGGAGGATTCGAACCCCCAACCTTCTGATCCGTAGTCAGATGCTCTATCCAGTTGAGCTACCGGCGCGTATGCAAGATACCTATTATGCAGCTAAACGTTTTTACGTCAAGACTTTATCTGGCGGAGAGAGAGGGATTCGAACCCTCGAAGGGCCTTCGCCCTTACTCCCTTAGCAGGGGAGCGCCTTCAGCCACTCGGCCATCTCTCCTCTCAGGTCGTATACGGTAAGGGAAATCCCCCTTCTACGTAAACCCTCGACCCTGGAATCGGCTGCCTACTGCGGATCCGTGCCCGGCTCCGCCCCGGAGGCACCACCGGCGGTGCTATCCTGCTCGTGCCGGATACGCTCATAGATCTCTTCACGGTGCACCGAGACATCCCGTGGCGCATTCACCCCGATACGCACCTGATTCCCCTTGACCCCGAGCACGGTCACGCTGATCTCGTCGCCGATCATCAGCGTCTCGCCCACTCTCCTCGTGAGTATCAGCATTGAACTTAACTCCTTGCTTATACCACCGCCGCCACCGCCTTTTGAGCGGGCGGCTGTCCATCCCCAGGAAAGGGGTTGGCGTCCACGTGTCCGGCGACGCCCCGCGCCCGGAGGCTCAGCCTTTAGCTACTCCTCGGGGTTTTGGAGGCTCCCTCGAGCTCGGCAACCGGCTCCACATCCAGCTCGAACGCCTTATGCAACGCCCGCACGCCCAGCTCCAGGTACTTCTCCTCAACCACCACCGAGATCTTGATCTCCGAGGTTGAGATCATCTGGATGTTGATCCTTTCATTGGACAACGCCTGGAACATGGTGTTCGCCACGCCGGCGTGTGACCGCATCCCCACACCGACCAGCGAGAGCTTGGCAATCTTGTCGTCGCCGAAAACCTCGCGAGCGCCCAGCTGCTCCGCGGTGCCGCGGACCAGCTCCAGGGTGGACGAATAGTCCCGCTTATGGACTGTGAATGTGAAGTCCGTCAGCCCCTGCTGGCTGATGTTCTGGATGATCATGTCGACTTCGATATGGGCCTCGGCCACCGCCCCGAGGATCTTCGCCGCAATGCCCGGCGTATCCGGCACACCAATGACAGAGACCTTCGCCTCGTCGCGATTGAATGCAATACCGGAGATCAGCGGCTCTTCCATTCCCTCTTCCTCGTAGGTAATCAGTGTTCCGGGTCCTTCCTCGAAACTGGACAGCACCCGCAAAGGGACACGGTACTTACCGGCAAACTCCACAGCCCGGATCTGCAGAACCTTGGAGCCGAGGCTGGAAAGCTCCAGCATCTCATCGACCGTAATCCGATCCAATCGCCTGGCCTCGGGCACGACGCGCGGATCCGTGGTGTAAACCCCGTCCACATCGGTATAGATCTGGCACTCATCTGCTTCCAGTGCGGCGGCCAGTGCTACGGCCGTCGTATCCGATCCCCCGCGGCCAAGGGTCGTAATCGCCCCCTCTTCATCGACCCCCTGAAAGCCAGCCACCACGACGGCCCGGCCTTGCTGAAGATCTTCGCGGAGCGGCTCAGCGTCGATGTCGAGGATGCGCGCCCGGCTGAAGGCACTATCCGTCAGTATCCGGACTTGCGCCCCGGTATAGCAGCGCGCCGGGCAACCGACCTGCTCTAAGGCCATGGTCAGCAACGCGATGGTGACCTGCTCACCTGTCGAGAGCAGGACGTCCACCTCTCGGGCTGGCGGATCCGGATGGATGGACTCAGCCAACTCCACCAAACGGTTCGTCTCACCGCTCATGGCGGAGACCACGACCACCACATCCTCACCGGCCTCACGGCTTGCCCGGATCTTCTCGGCGACTGCCTGGATCCGCTCGGTGGTCCCGACGGAAGTGCCGCCAAATTTCTTAACAATGAGCCCCATGGGCGACCCTCACCTGATCGGGGCGACCCTCTTCCCTTGAAGGCGTTAAAGGATGGAAAAGAGACGCCATTAAGTCAAGTTATCTTTAACCCAAGCCTCCACTGAAGCCAGAGCATCATTAACAGATTTGGGGTCTTTACCACCGGCCTGGGCGAAATCAGCACGCCCTCCGCCACGGCCACCGACCTGCGCGGCGACGTGGTTGACCAAGTCTCCAGCAGCGATCCGGTCGGTCAGATCCTTGGTCACACCGGCGACAAGCTGTACCTTCTCCCCTTCCACAGCGGCAAGGACGATCACCCCGCTACCGATCTGGCTCTTGAGCTGATCCAAGGTGCTACGCAGCCCCTTACCGCCACCCTCAACTCGAGTGGCCAGGCAATGGACACCGGCTACCTCACGGGCCTCGTCGAGCAGGGAGCGCCCGGCCTGCGTAGCGAGCTTCTGCTTGAGCCGCTCAATCTCCTTCTCCTGCTCGCGCGTCCGCTCGCTGAGCTGCTCGACCTTCATCGCCAGGTTATCGGTGCTGACCCGTAGTATTTCCGCCAAGTGCTGAAGCCGATCGTCCGCCTCCTGGACCCAGGCCAATGCCCGCTCACCGGTGACTGCCTCGATCCGGCGGACGCCACCAGCAATACCCGTCTCGTCGACAATCTTGAACAGCCCGATGTCACCAGTGCGGGCGGCATGTGTACCGCCGCAAAGCTCGCGGGAGTAGTCGCCAAGGGAGATCACGCGCACCGTATCGCCGTACTTCTCCCCGAAAAGGGCCATGGCGCCGGCCTGCACGGCCTCCTCGTAGGCCATCTGCTCAGCCTCGACGGGATGATTGACCAGGATCTCGTCATTGACGCGGCGCTCGATAGCCTTCAGCGCCTCCCGCGATGGGGCCTCGTAGTGGGCAAAGTCGAAGCGAAGCCGGTCCGGGGCCACGAGGGAGCCTTTCTGCTGCACATGGTCGCCGAGCACCTCGCGCAGGGCAGCATGCAGGAGGTGGGTCGCGGAGTGGTTGCGCACCGTCGCTTCCCGCGTGCCACGATCGACACGGGCCGTGACTTCGTCACCCACCCCTAGGCTTCCCGCTTCCAGGCGGCCGAGGTGACCGTGGGCCTCACCTTGCTTGACGGTGTCCTCGACCCGGAAGCGCAGCCCATTGGCGAGGATCTCGCCACGGTCCCCGACCTGCCCGCCGGACTCGGCGTAGAACGGCGTGCGATCGAGGATGACCATACCCTCATCACCGGCCTCCAGGCGCTGCACCGAGCGCCCGTCCTGATAGAGACCGATCACCTGACCGGCATCCTCTAGCGTCTCGTAACCGGTGAAACGGCTCTCGCCGGCACCGACCACCTCCTCACGCGGACCGCCGAAGCGGCTCGCCGCCCGGGCCCGCTCACGCTGCTCAGCCATGCGGGTCTCGAAGCCGGCGTAATCCACCTCCAAGCCCCGCTCACGGGCGATATCAGCAGTCAGGTCCACCGGGAAGCCATGGGTATCGTAAAGCTTGAAGACCAGCTCGCCATCAATCACCCCGCTGCTGTTCCCCGCGAGGTAGTCATCGAGCAGATGGAGGCCATCTTCCAGCGTCTCACGGAAGCGCCTCTCCTCCTGGTGGAGGAGCTTCTCGACGAACGCCCGGCGCTCGCTGAGCTCGGGGAAGGCCTCTCCCATCACCCCCTCAAGGGGGGCCACCAATCGATGGAAAAAGGGCTCATCAATGCCAAGCTGATAGCCATGACGCACAGCGCGACGGATGACCCGGCGCAGGACATAGCCACGCCCTTCTGTCGCAGGGAGGACACCGTCAACGATGAGGAAGGCACAGGCGCGAATATGATCGGCGATCACTTTCAGGGACGGGATCCGGCGATCGGTAGTCCCGGCGATCTCGCCAGCAGCGTCGATCAGGGGCACGAACAGATCAGTCTCGAAGTTGTCATGCACCCCCTGCATAACTGCAGCGAGGCGTTCCAGGCCCATCCCGGTATCAATGGAGGGGCTCGGCAGTGGGTGCAGTGTGCCCTCGGCGTCCCGGTCGTACTGCATGAAGACGAGGTTCCACACCTCGATATAGCGATCCCCCTCCTCGTCCTCAGAGCCTGGCGGCCCCCCCGCTACCTCGGGGCCGTGATCGTAGAAGATCTCCGAGCACGGCCCACAGGGGCCGGTATCGCCCATGGACCAAAAGTTGTCATGGGCACCGATACGGCGGAAGCGCGCCGGATCGACCCCGATCTCCTCCAGCCAGATCTGGGCTGCCTCGTCGTCCTCTTCGTAGACTGTTACCCAGAGACTCTCCGGGGGCAGACCAATCACCTCCGTGAGGAAGGTCCAAGCGTAGCGGATGGCATCGCGCTTGAAATAGTCGCCGAAGGAGAAGTTGCCCAGCATCTCGAAGAAGGTGTGATGCCGGGCGGTAAAGCCGACGTTCTCAAGGTCGTTATGCTTACCTCCGGCGCGCACACAGCGCTGGCTGCTCGCCGCGCGGCTGTAGCCAGGCTGCTCTCGCCCTAGGAACACCTCCTTGAAAGGAACCATCCCAGCATTGGTAAAGAGCAGCGTCGGGTCATTGGCCGGCACCAGCGGCGAGCTGGGCACGACCTCGTGCCCTCGCTCCCGAAAAAACGCCAGGAAAGCAGCGCGCAGCTGCGCCGATGTCTTGATCTCACCCATAAGGGCCCCTCTAGTCATCCTCATCCGCTGCGGCCACAGCCGCACGCACCTGGGTTGCCGTGAACCCGCGACGTTGCAAGAACTGTGCCTGCCGCGCCGCCTCCCGACGGTCCACAGGCGGGGTACCGAAGCGGTGCCTGCGAACCTTGCAGGCCTGCTCCCGCCAGTCCGCAGCGGCCGCGGCAAGCGCCTGCTCGATCATCGAGGGTGGCACGCCCCGCTGACGCATCTCTTGCTCAATACGCACTGGCCCCTGCCCCCGCTCGATCCGGCTGCGCACGAAAGCCTCCGCGAAACGCGCCTCATCGAGCCAGCCCTCCTCGACCAGGCCCGCGAGCACCACATCCACCTCCGCCGCATCGTAGCCGCGCCGGGTCAGCTTTTCCCTGAGTTCGCGGTGTGTATGCTCACGGCGGCCCAGTAGCCGCAAGGCCGTCGCGCGAACCGCCTCAGCTGCCGATGCAGCCTCGCTCATGACCCCTGGCCGGAGGAGCGACTGCTGCTCTTCGGATCGCCTGTGCCTGTGGCTTCGGCAGCCTCCCCCGTATCCGCAGGCTCATCCGCCTCGGGCACACCCAGGACCTGCTCGCGAACCCGGTGCTCGATCTCCGCAGCGATTTCTGGATTGCTGCGAAGGTACTGCCGGGCATTGTCCTTGCCCTGGCCGATGCGATCACCGTTATAGCTGTACCAGGCACCGGACTTATCGACGATGCTCTGCGCCACCCCCATGTCGATGATCTCCCCTTCACGCGAGATACCCTCGCCGTAGAGGATCTCGAATTCCGCCTGCTTAAACGGCGGCGCCATCTTGTTCTTGACCACCTTGACCCGGGTCTCGTTACCAAGGACCTCGTCGCCTTTCTTGATCGCACCGAGCCGGCGGATATCCAGCCGCACGGAGGAGTAGAACTTCAGGGCGTTCCCTCCCGTCGTCGTCTCAGGACTGCCGAACATGACCCCGATCTTCATACGGATCTGGTTGATGAAGACCACCAGCGTATTCGAACGCTGGATACTCCCGGTGAGCTTGCGCAACGCCTGGGACATCAGGCGTGCTTGCAGCCCCACGTGGGAGTCACCCATTTCGCCCTCGATCTCGGCCTTGGGTGTGAGCGCGGCGACCGAATCGATCACCACCACGTCCAGGCCACCGGAGCGTACCAGCATGTCAGCGATCTCCAGTGCCTGCTCGCCGGTATCCGGCTGTGAGACCAGCAGATCATTGATATCCACGCCCACTGCCTCGGCATAGTCCGGGTCCAGGGCATGCTCAGCATCGACAAAGGCGGCAGCGCCTCCCGCCTTCTGCGCCTCAGCGATGATATGCAGGGTCAGCGTGGTCTTGCCGGAGGATTCCGGTCCGTAGATCTCCACGATGCGCCCGCGCGGCAGTCCACCAATGCCCAGGGCCACATCCAGGGCCAAGGACCCTGTAGAGATGCTCCTGACATCACCACGCACCGCACGGGCATCGCCCATGCGCATCACCGCGCCTTTACCGAACTGCTTCTCGATCTGCCCCAGTGCGGCGCCAAGCGCCTTCTTTCGATCGTCGTCCATCTCCGACTCCATCTCGTCGCCTGAACCTCCCGCAGCGCGGGCTCCGGCGCCTGCCAGCTCCGGCTCGCCTCCCTGCCGCCGGCCCGCCGCTAAGGTCGCAGGATTATTCCACAACCACACCAGGCTTTTCACCCAGTGCTATTGAACGATTCTAACAGCCCGGCCCTGCCGCCGTATCGGCCTCAAGACCGCGCCCCTCCGCCCCCCGCGGCCAACGGGCCAGCACCTCGTACTCAGGCCCATTGGGGCTGAGCTGCGAGGCGAGCAAAGCCAGCTCC
>JBKGYE010000075.1:0-6290 GCA_046546255.1 Halorhodospira sp.
TGCACCCCGGCGCCTGTTCGGTCCCGTCAGAAGTGGTTATGCGTGCTCGCTAAGAAACGGGTAATCGGTATAGCCGCGTTCGTCGCCGCCGTAGAAGGTGCTCTCGTCCCACGCGTTGAGCGGGGCGTTGCGGCGGAAGCGCTCGGGTAGGTCCGGGTTGGCGATGAACGGGCGGCCGAAGGAGGCCAGCTCGCAGCGCCCGGCGCGGATGCGATCCCGGGCCTCGTCCGCTGTATAGGCCCCGTTGGCGATGTACGTGCGACGGAAGCCGGCGCGGATGGCGTCGATCACCGGCTCCGGGCGCCCCTCGACCTCGTTGCCCTGGAAGGAGTCCTCCACCACCTCGAGATAGGCGATGCCCCGCGACTGCAGGGCCTCGGCGAAGGTACCGTAGAGGGTGACGGGGTCATCGTCGTGCATATCGTTGAAGGTACCGGTTGGGCTGACGCGAACGCCGGTACGCTCCGTGCCCCAGACCTCCACGACAGTGTCTACGACCTCCAGGGGCAGCCGGATGCGGTTGGCCACGGAGCCACCGTAGGCGTCGTTGCGGTGGTTGCTGCCGCTGCGCAGGAACTGGTCAAGGAGGTAGCCGTTGGCGGCATGGATCTCCACCCCGTCGAAGCCGGCTTGCTGGGCGTTTTCTGCGCCATGCCGGAATTGCGTCACAATATCTGGGATTTCCTCGGTCTCAAGGGCGCGCGGCTCCAGGACTGGGACCATGCCGGAATCGGCGCTGACGAAGACCTGGGCATTCGGCTGGATGGCGGAAGGTGCCACAGGGCGCTCCTGGCCCGGCTGCAGCTCGGGTCGAGAGATGCGGCCGACGTGCCAGAGCTGCAGGTGGATACGGCCGCCGGCCTCGTGCACGGCGTCCGTGATTCGGCGCCAGGCAGTGACTTGATCCTCCGAGTAGATCCCGGGGGTGAAGGCATAGCCTTTGCCTTGTGCTGAGATCTGGGTTGCCTCGCTGAAGATCAGCCCCGCCCCGGCGCGCTGGCGGTAGTACTCAATCGAAAGCGTGCTCGGAACGTCGCCGTCGCCAGCTCGGGCCCGGGTCAGCGGTGCCATGAGCACGCGGTTAGGCAGCTCAACGTCGCCGAGGGTATGGGGGGTGAAGAGGGGATCGGCGTACTCGGACATCATGGATCCTTCGCGTAGGAGATGGAATGTCCCATGAACTGTAGCGCAGTGGCGTTATCCGGGTGGCCGTCTTGCTTGGCACGACCGTGTGTCACTCGCTGTAGGTCTTCGACCGGATAGCCTAGCTCCTCAGCTTGCCTGAGCAGATCGTCCAGAATCTCCTCGTCGAGCGACGGCTCGCGCGCCAAGATCCAGAGATAGCTGCGTGTAGGCCCGGAGACCATGGCCCACTCGTAGTCGGCCTTGTCCAGAGCGATGACGTGGTAGCCGCCGCGAATAGGCCAGGTGAAAGTCACCGTCAAGCTCGCTTGGTCCGGCTCACCCTGCAGCTGGGCTGTGCCCTCTATCTCCTGCCAAGCCTCCGCCTTCGGGTCGTAGCCACGGTTAACGACCCGAAGGTGGCCGTTTTCTAGGAGTTCATAGCGTGCGGTGACGTCGGTTAGCCCCCGCTCGAAGGGATGATCCAAGCGCTTGATAGCGTACCATTCCCCGGTGTAGCGCTCCGGCTCGAAGCCCGTGATCGGCTCTACGCCGCGGGGAATACCAGTGCAGCCGGCGGCGTGGCCTGCGAGGATGACGAGGAGCGCTACTGCTCCCCAGGTGCGGTGGTGGATGCGGGTACGGCGCATGCGGTGGACAGTTTCCCTGATCTTCCTGCCGGTCCTCATGCTCCCTGATCCTGGTCAGGGGGCTCTAAAACACCAGCACCTGGTCGGCGCTGGCGGTCACCTCGGCAAGCTCGTCCATGGTGCTGCGCTCGGGCCCCGGCATCAGGTGGTCCTCGGTCATGCCGCGGGCATCCATGCAGGTCCCACAGAGCAGTACCCGGCTGCGCCCTTTCTTGGCCAGGATCCCCTTGAGCATGCGCTCGATGTTGAAGAACCCGTCCGGTGTCTTCTGGCCGGCCTGAGCACCGCCCACGGCATCGGCCATGAGGAAGACGGTGACCTGGTTCTCCTCCGAGCGCTTGAGCAGGGCCGTGGCGAGGCGCAGGGCGTTGTAGCAGCGCTCGGTGCCGTAGGGCGTATCGTTGATGATCACCAGGAAGTGCATGGCGGTCTCCTTCTCCGTCGATCTCTCTGCGGCTCCACCTGCAGGCCGTGGCGTGCGTCCTGCACGCTATCTCCTGGACTGGTTGGTAGGCTCAAGCGTTCGCGTTCCCGAGCGCACAGTCCTCAACTAGGCAGGGTGGTCCTTTCTTAAGTACCCTGTTGAGGTATGTCAAGAGCAAGGAGCCCCACCCGATGACCGATGCTGCCCGCGAGGCGCTGCGCCTGTCGAGCCTCTGCATCCACGGCGGAGAGGGGATGGACGGGCAGGGCGCCGTCCACACCCCGATCTACAACCACACCACCTTCGGCTTCGCCTCCACGCAGGGCATCCTGGATGTCGTCGAGGGCCGCGCCGAGGGGAACCTCTACACCCGCTACGGCCTCAACCCCACGATCCGTGCCGTGGAGCGCAAGCTCGCCCTGCTCGAGGGCGGCGAGGAGGCCTGGGTCTTCAGCTCGGGCATGGCGGCTGTGTCCGCGACCTTCATGACCTACTGCGGCAGCAGCGACCACGTGGTCTGCATCGGTGACGTCTACGGCGGGACCTATGAGCTGCTTGCCGACAATCTGCCGAGCCTCGGGGTGGAGACGACCTTCCTGCTCGGCAGCGAGCTGGACCGGCTGCCGGAGGTGCTCGGCGAGCGCACACGGGTCGTCTTCTTCGAGACCCCGACGAACCCGAGCATGGAGGTCATCGATATCGCGCGCGTGGCGGAAACGGCGCGCGAGGCGGGGGCGCTGACCGTGGTCGACAACACCTTCGCCTCGCCGGTGAATCAGCAGCCCCTGGCGCACGGCGCCGATCTGGTCATCCACAGCGCCACCAAGTACCTCGGCGGGCACAGCGACCTGACCGGCGGCGTCGTGACCGGGCCTCAGCGCTACGTGCAGCCTATCTGGGGCTGGCGCAAGAACCTCGGTCAGATGATGGCACCGGAGACCGCGGCGCTGCTCGCCCGCAGCCTGCGGACGCTAGTGGTACGCGTCCAGCAGCAGAACAAGACGGCCCTCGCCGTCGCCCGGTTCCTGCAGGCGCATCCCCGCGTACGGCGCGTGAATCATCCCGGATTGGAGGACTTCCCGGGCCACGAGACGGCGCGGCGGCAGATGAGCGGCTTCGGCGGGATGGTAAGCTTCGTCTACGACGGCGATGCCGAGGAGACGGCGGCGGTCGTGGACCGGCTGCGGCTGTTCACGATCGCGGCCAGCCTCGGCGGGACGGAGAGCCTCGTCACCCAGCCCATCACCACCACGCACCACGGCATGGGCGCCGAGGAGCGCCGGCGCCGCGGGATCGACGACGGTATGGTCAGGCTGTCGTGTGGGCTCGAGGACGCCAAGGACCTGGTCGCCGATCTGGAGCAGGCGCTAGGCTAGCCGATGGGAGACGGGATCGGGACCCACGGCACGACACGCATCACAGTAGAGCGCGCGGGCGGAGGGATGGAGGCCGCTGGGCGTGAGCCGTCCTTGCCGCCGGGCCGCGTGCCGAGCAGGGGCGCGCGATGCTGAGCGGTGATGATCCCTTTGAGGCGGAGGCGGAGCGCTACGACGCCTGGTTCGATCGCCACCCGGCGGTGTACGTCTCGGAGCTCCTGGCGTTGCGGGCCTTCGTGCCCTGGCAGGGAGCCGGGCTGGAGGTCGGTGTGGGGACCGGGCGGTTCGCTGCACCGTTGGGGATCCGCGCGGGCGTGGATCCATCACCGGCTATGCTCGCGCAGGCCCGAGCGCGGGGGGTCGAGGGGGTCGCCGGCTTCGGCGAGGCACTCCCCTGGCCCGATGTAGCCGTCGATCATGTGCTGATGGTCACCACCCTATGCTTCCTGCACGACCCGCACGCCGCGTTGGGCGAGGCGCGCCGCGTCCTCAAGCCCGGGGGGCGGCTCACCGCCGGCCTCGTCGACCGCGCGACGCCGCTCGGGGAGCGCTATGAGGCGCGCCGCGGCGAGAGCCCCTTCTACGTCCAAGCCCGTTTCTTCTCCGCCCCCGAGGCCGAGGCGCTGCTCGCCGAGGCCGGGTTTCAGATCGATGGGCGAGGGCAGACGCTGGTCCGTGCCCCGGGCGGTGGCGGGGAGGCCATTGAGCCCCTTCGCCCGGGGACCGGAGAGGGTGGCTTTGCGGTGCTGTCTGGCCTCGTAGGGTAATGAGCGGCAAGGGCGCTCGGCGTGGCCGCTAGGCAGGCGGCGGCGCTTTCCCGCACTCCGTGCGTTGGCTGTTTGCCGGTGGAAACGGGTCGGGGCTGTCGTCAGGAGTCCGATTCTGATGACAGGCCCCCTTCCAGGACTTCCTCATTGCCCAGAGCGTCGCGGTTGGCGGCTCCCGGCGGCACGATGGGCAAGACGCGCTGATCGCTGTCCACAGGGATCCGCAGCAGGCTCGGTCCCGGCTTCTCAAGGATCGTGCCTAGGGGATCCTGTGATGCCTCCTGCGGCAGGTCGTGTGCTGCCAAGCCGAAGGCGCGGGCTAGGGCGCAGAAGTCGGTAGGCTGCTGGTGGCTGCTGGCGAAGCGGCACCCGCCGTAGAAGAGGTCCTGCTGCTGCCGGACGAGGCCGAGCCCCCGGTTATCCAAAAGCACGATATGGACGTCGAGCTCAAGCTCGGCGAGCGTGGCGAACTCCTGGATATTCATCAGCAGGCTGCCGTCGCTTGTCAGGCACAGGACGCGATGGTCGGGGTTCGCGAGAGCCGCGCCCATGGCGGTCGGGAGGCCGAAACCCATGGTGCCCAGCCCGCCCGAGGTCAGCCACTGCCGCGGGCGCTCGAATGGAAAGCCCTGCGCCGCCCACATCTGGTGCTGCCCGACATCCGTGGCGACGATCGTCGGCTTGGAGGACTGAGTCGCTAGATGCCGGATGAGGCCTTTCGGATGTTCGGTACCCGGGGGCGGGTCCCGGTCAACAGAAAGCCACGGCGTGGTTGCGTGCTGCGAGGCCGCTGCCCGCGACTGAGAGGCGCTTGCCAGTGCCTGCAGGGCGCTCCTCGCGTCGGCGTGGATCGGTAGGTCCGCCGGGAGCCGCTTGCCCAGCTCGCGGGCATCGATATCGATGTGGATGACGCGCGCATGGGGGCAGAATTCACTGATAAGGCCGGTCGTGCGATCGCTCAGCCGGGCCCCGGCGATGACGATCAGGTCAGCCTGCTCGACTGCGCGGTTGGCAGCCGTGTCGCCGTGCATCCCGATCAGGCCCAGGTACTGCGGATGATCGTCCGGTAGGGCCCCGAGCCCCATGAGGGTGCTGGCAACCGGCATACCGATTTGCTCCGCAAGCTGGCGGGCCGCCTCGCCGCCCCCTGCGGCGATAACCCCGCCACCGATGAGCAGGACGGGCCGTTGTGCGCTTTGTAGCTCCGCGGTCGCCTCGGCAATAGCCTCGTCCGATGGTGCAGGGCTGTCCGCTCCACCGGCTGCGACGGGTTGCCCAGGAGGTAGGCTGAGGGCCTCTGGGTGACCGACGGAGGCCTCCTGGACGTCTTTGGGGAGCTCGATCACCACCGGTGCCGGCCGCCCCGAGGTCAGCTGCTGCCAGGCACGCACGAGGATCGCCGGAAGGTCGGCGGCACGCCGCGCAACGTAGACAGCGCGGCTGATGGGGTCAGCCATGCCCTGGATATCGATCTCCTGGAAAGAGTCCTTGCCGATGCCTGGCGTGGCCACTTGCCCCACAAGCGCGAGCAGGGGGACGGAATCCCTGTAGGCATCGGCAAGCGGGGTCAGCAGGTTCGTGGCACCGGGCCCCGAGGTGGCGATACACACCGCTGGCTGACCAGTGCTCCGAGCCATGCCCTGGGCGATAAAGCCTGCACCCTGCTCGTGCCGAGGCAGGATGTGGCGAATCCGAGGCGTTTCAGCGAGGGCCCGGTAGAGCGGCAGGACAGCGCTTCCGGGGATGCCGGCCACTGTGCGTACCCCTTTTGTGATGAGCCAAAGGGCCAGGTACTCGGCACCCGTAGGAGCCTTGTGGCTATCCAGCTTCCCTCCGTCTCGTCGTGCGCGCTCGTATAGCACCGTGATTCCCCCAGTTGTCGACCTGTTGCTGCCTCGCGGCTGCAGGCGCAGTACGTCGTAAGTCCTTGCTGCAGAGAGGCGATGGGCTG
>JBKGYE010000076.1:0-6276 GCA_046546255.1 Halorhodospira sp.
AACTTGGGCTTGGTTGTTCACCAAGCCCCGCCCTTCAGGGCGGGGTATGTTGACGATGATGGCTCCACGATACCGGTGGCGAGGCCCTGGCGTTTATATCCGGCCTCGCCCCGCCAGTAGCCGTCGCACTGCTCCTCTGGTGCCGGCTCGTCGAGGCTGGCCGGCTCGCCGGCGATGGCAGCGCGGAAGGCATCGACCACGCCTGCCATGGGCACCGGGCGGGGCGAGAGCCGCACCGCCGAGACGCCCATCTGCTGCATCTCCGGGACCCAGGGCAGGAGGTTGACACAGCACCAGGACTGGGTCTGGATGCCGTTGATGGCCAGAAAGCGCTCGCCAGCCCGGGTGGTGATGGGCATCCCCTCGGGGTGGTAAGCGCAGACGAGTCCGCAGTCGTCCTTAGGCCGGTCGTAGTGTCGCGCCGTGAAGCAGCGCGCTGAGAAGGCCAGCGGCTGACGGCCGTAGGCGAAGACCTCGGTCTCGATGGGAGCCCCGCCGAGCGTCTCCAGCTCGGCGAGCACGCCGCGCAGGGAGGCGCCGGGCAGCTCCATCGGCGGTACCCAGCGCACCGCGCCGGCGCGCTGGATGGCGCGCAGGGCGCGGCCGCTGTAGAGGTTGAGCGTGGGACCGGCGACGAAGGGCAGCCCCCGGCGCTCGAGCTCGCTGACGGCGGTGTAGTCGTTGGCCTCGATGCGCAGCTCGCCGTTGTCGCAGAGCCGGCGCACCACCGCGGCCTCGGAGCGGGCGACCACCAGGCTGAGGGTGGAGAGCACCACCTCGTGACCCTCCTCCGCCAGCTCTTGGCCGAGGCCGATCCAGTCCTCGGGGCGCATCTCGCGGCGCCGGCTGCAGACCGTCTCCCCCAGATAGAAGGTCTCTACCCGGCCACGCAGGCTCTCATAGAAGTGGTGGATCTGCTTCGCCGGCCAGTGGTAGAGAATCGGCCCGATCGCGATCTTCATCGCCCTCGCCCCTTCGCTGGTTATTGCCATTGCCGCTCGTAGGGACCCAAGGTGGTGGTCGCCCCCTCGGAGAACTCCCGCAGGGCAGCCACTTGCACCGGATCGGGGGTGTAGTCCCCTGCCGCCTCCTGGATCTGATCGATCAGCTGGCGCCAGATGCGGGTCACCTTGCCCACGTAGGCGGGACTACGCTGGCGCCCCTCGATCTTCACGGCGTGGATGCCGGCGCGCTGGAGCCGCGGCAGCAGCTCGGCGGTCTCGAGGCTGGTAGGGGTCTCAAAGGCGTGCTCGATCTCGCCCTCAACCTCGTAGCGGCCCTTGCAGATGGTCGGATAGCCCGCAGGCTCCTCGGGGGCGAAGCGGTCGATGAGCAGCCCGCCAAGGCGTACCTCGCGGCCTTCCGGCCGCTCCGACCACTGCACCGCCCAGGCCGGTGAGCAGGCGCCGACGGTATTCGGCGACTCGCCGGTGACGTAGGAGGAGAGCAGGCAGCGCCCCTCGGCCATCACGCACAGCGAGCCGAAGCCAAAGACCTCCAGCTCGACATCGGTCTCGCCGGCAAGGGCCTCGACCTGCTGGATGGAGAGCACCCGTGGCAGCACGGCGCGGCTGACCCCATAGCGTCGCCGGTAGAAGTCGAGAGCCTCAGGAGTAGTGGCGGAGGCCTGCACGGAGAGATGGCGGCCCAGCTGCGGCCACTGCTCGGCGGTGTACTCGAGCAGGGCGAGGTCGGCAACGATGACGGCATCCGCGCCGATGTGGCCAGCCTGGTCGATGGCCTGCTGCCACTGCGCCCAGCCGCCGGCCTGGACGTAGGAGTTGACGGTCACCAGCACACGGACGCCGCGCTCATGGGCATAAGCAACCCCCTTGGCCGCCTGCTCGGAGGTAAAGTTCAGGCCGGGGAAATGGCGGGCGTTGGTGGCATCCCGGAAGCCGATGTAGACGGTGTCGGCGCCATTGTCGACGGCCGCGCGCAGGGCGGTCAGGTTGCCGGCCGGGCAAAGCAGCTCCATCGTCTCCTCCGTCGGTCACCGACTAACCGAAGCATTCTAACTCATCGCCGGCCTGCGCAAAGCCCACCCTGCCCTTGCCATTGGCGCTAGATGCGGAACTGCCGCACGCGATCCTGGAGGTCGGCGGCCAGCCGTGAAACCTCCTCGCTCGCCGAGGAAACCTGGTTGGAGGCACTCGCCGTCTGGTCGACACCGGACTTGATCTCGTTAATCGAGCGGTTGATCTCTTCAGCGGCTGCGGATTGCTCTTCGGCGGCGCTGGCGATCTGGGCGTTCATATCGTTAATGGAGCCCACCGCCGAGGTGATGGCGGCCAAGGCCTCCGAGGCCCGCTCGGCACTCGTGCCCGCCACCTGACAGCTCTGCTGGCCGTGCTCCATAGCCTGGGTTGCCTCCTGAATCCGCTCGCGCAGCCCCTCGATGGTCTCCTGGATCTCGCCCGTCGACTCCTGGGTCCGGCTGGCCAGCTTGCGCACCTCGTCCGCCACCACGGAGAAACCGCGCCCCTGCTCACCAGCGCGAGCCGCCTCGATCGCAGCATTGAGCGCCAGCAGGTTCGTCTGCTCGGTCACTCCCTGGATCACCTCCAGCACGGTACCGATCCGTTCGGCATCCTCGTTCAGCTTGTGCACCACCCCGGCGGCCTGCTCGGTATCCTGAGTGATGCGCTGTGTATGCTGGGCGCTTTCCTGGACCACCTCGGCCCCGGAGCGGGCTGACTGGTCAGCCTGGTCCGCGGAGCTGGCGGCTTCACTGGCATTCTCCGCGACCTGCTGGATGGTGCTCGTCATCTCGTTCATGGAGGCCGCGACCTGATCGGTCTCGGACTGCTGCTGCTCAAGCTGTCGGCTTGTCTCTCGCGTCGAGGCCGAGAGCTGCTCAGCGGCCGTACCCAGCTCCGAGGCGGCCTGGGTCACGCCGTGGATGAGCTGCTGGATGCGCTCGATGAAGGCGTTGAAGTTCTCGGCCAGCTCACCGACCTCGTCGCTGCTACGCGCCTCCAGGCGACGCGTCAGATCGGCCTCACCGGAGGCGATGTCAGCGAGGGCATGGCTGGTCTCGATCACCGGACGTGCCGTACGCCGTGCGTTCCAATAGATGATGCCACCCAGCAAGAGCAGGGCCACCCCGAACAACGCAATCATCAGGTTCCGAGCGCTCGCCGCTGAGGCCAGCAGGTAGGAATGCGGCAGTGCCAGCCCCAACGACCAACCCTGGCTACCCGGCACTGGGGTATAGGCGACGGTATAGCGCTCCTGGCCCTCCCGGAACTCGCCCGTGCCCTGATCGCCGGCGACCATGGCCTCAGCGATCCCGCGGTAGGCCTCGTCCTCCTCATCGAGTGCGTTGGCCTCCATGCGCTTGTCATCATCGGGATGAGCGATATAGCGCCCCTCGCCGTCGAGCAGCCACTCCTGGGCATCAGGTTGGTTCGCGGTATCGGCAACCATCTGGCTGAGGTTGTCCAAGGTAACGGTGACCGCGACCAGGCCCTGCACCTTTCCCTCGTCGTCCTCAACGGCGTGGGCGATCACGGTGATCGGATCCCCCGTGCTGGCGGAGTGCACCGGCTCGGAGATGACGAGCTCGGCGTCCTCCTCCTCGACGATCGTCTGCCAGTAGTCACGGCCAGATAGGTCTGAGGTATCCTCACCATGGTGATAGTAGGCGGTCCCCTGGCGATCAACGAAGATGAGCGCCTGGTACTCGTCGCTCATCTGGCTGCTCTGATCCGCCAGGAACGAGGTGATCGCCTCGGTATCCCCCGAGCGGAGCGCCTCCGTGCCGGCGAGCCCGCGCAGGTAGGCGGCATGGCTGTCGAGCCAACGGCCGATGGTCGCTGCGCTCGATCGGGTCAGCTCAGCGGCCGAGTCGGTCATCTCGGCCTCGATCTGATCCCCGACCCGGGTCGTGACCAGCCAGCCCACCACCAGGAAGGCCAGCAGGGTCGGCACCCCGAAGGCAACCATCATCTTGGGCATAAGACGCAGACGGCCTAGCATCGCTCCTCCTCGAAGGCTCCCCGAAGGCCCGGACGCCATGCAGCTTCGGAAAGCGAGCTCTCATCACGCCCTAAAGGTGTGTGATCTTGCCATCTACGACAGCGGGTACCAAGTACAACGAGATGACAAGCGCATGATGCCGCCGCTCCGCGAGCCCGGGCACCGGCCTCGTGGCACCACCGCCGGCATAGCAATTGCTTAAGCTGAGGCACACACACCTAAGGACGCGAGAGGTCGAACCATGCCCAACGTCACCTTCCGCCATCCGGAGCGCCGGGATCACACGGTGTATGCGGTGGCCGGCAGCCATCTGGAGCCGATCCTGAAAATCGCTCGGCGCAACAACATCCCGATCAATTTCGACTGCCAGGACGGGCGTTGCGGCAACTGCCTAGTGCGGGTCACGTCCCTGCATCCGCACGGCTGGAAAGCGGGCCCGCTCACGGAGCGAGAGCAGCAGGTTCTGCTCGAGCTCGGCAAGATCACGCAGGAGGAGGTCCAGCGCATGGCCGTGGATGATCTGCCCACCCAATGGCGCCTCGCCTGCCAGATGGTGGTGCGGGATGAGGACCTGATCGTCGAGTACGAGGTCGCCTAAGCCGCTTGCCAGCAAAGGGCTTCGGAGCGGAGCAGGTACCGGCGCAGCTGTCGGGATGGTGACAAGATCCGGGCGTTTGTCAGCATCCCGACAGCCTCAGCCTACCCGGCCGCGGGCCGCAGGGAGGTATTCACTCCCCTGCACGAGGCTCATCGCTGTGGCTTGGCAGGCGGCGTACAACAGCCAGCCGCTTAGGCCATAGCCAGGCTTAGCGGCGCTTTTTCGGCGGCAGCAGGTCGGTGATGCTGCCGCTGGCCATCTCGGCCGCCATCGCCACGGTCTCGGACAGGGTCGGGTGCGGGTGGACGGTCAGGCCAATATCGTGGGCATCGGCGCCCATCTCCAGGGCCAGGCCGATCTCAGCGATCAGATCCCCCGCACCGGGCCCCACGATACCGCCGCCCATGACCCGGCCGCTGTCGGCCTCGAAGAGGATCTTGGTCACGCCGTCACTGGCGTCCAGGGAAAGGGCGCGGCCGTTAGCGCCCCAGGGGAAGACGCCCTTGTCGTAGGCGATGCCCTCGGCCTTGGCCTGCTCCTCGGTGACCCCCACCCAGGCGACCTCGGGATCGGTATAGGCGACGGCCGGGATGGCGCGGGCATCCCAGGCACGCTTCTCGCCGGCGATGACCTCAGCGGCGATCTTGCCCTCATGGACGGCCTTGTGGGCGAGCATGGGCCGGCCGACGATATCGCCGATGGCGTAGAGGTGGGGCACGGCGGTGCGCATCTGCTCATCGACCGGCAGGCAGCCGTCGTCGCCCGGCGCCAGGCCGGTGGCCTCAAGGCCGATACGGTCGCTGTTGGGGCGCCGGCCGACGGCGACGAGGATGCGGTCGAAGCGCTCGTGCTCCGGGGCATCCTTGCCGCTCATGGCTACGGTAAGCGATGCCCCGTCGGCCTGGACCTCGGTAACCTGGGTCTGGAGGTGGATGGCCTCGCAGCGCTTGGCCAGGCGCTTGCGCAGGACCTTGACCAGGTCGGGATCAGCCCCGGGCATGAGCCGGTCGGCGAGCTCGACCACCGTGACCTTGCTGCCCAGACCGCTGTAGACGGAGGCCATCTCGAGGCCGATGATGCCGCCGCCGACCACCAGCAGCCGTTCCGGGATCTCCTCGAGCTTGAGCGCACCGGTGGAGTCCATGACCCGCGGATCCTCCAGCTCCAGCCCAGGGGGGATGGCTGGACGGGAGCCGGCGGCGATGATCGCGTGGCGAAAGCCGATGGTGCGGGTCTGCTCCTCGCCAGTGACGGTGAGGTGATAGGCATCGGCAAAGGCGGCCTCGCCGGTGACGACCTCGACCTTGCGCTGCTTGGCGATGCCAGCGAGCCCGCCAGTGAGCTGCTTGATGATGCCGCGCTTCCAGGCGTTGAGCCGATCCAGGTCGATCCGGGGTGCGCCGAAGGTGATCCCATGATCGGCGAACTGATCGGCCTCATCGACCACCTTGGCGGCATGCAGCAGGGCCTTGGAGGGGATGCAGCCGACATTGAGGCAGACCCCGCCGAGCACCGGGTACTGGTCGACGAGGATCACCTTCAAGCCCAGGTCAGCGGCGCGGAAGGCGGCGGTGTAGCCCCCCGGCCCGGCGCCGAGGACTACGAGATCGCAGTCGGCATCCTCAGGAGGGGCCGAGCCCGCCACGCTGGCCCCTGGCGCTGGTCCCGCGCTCGGGCCCTGCCTGGCGCCGTCCCCC
>JBKGYE010000077.1:0-6276 GCA_046546255.1 Halorhodospira sp.
CTGCTCGCCCGCTATGCGATCACCCTGCTAGCCGGGGCCGCGTTGCTTTGCGCCGCCCCACCTGCAGCAATCGGCAGCGCCGATCTGCCGCAGCTCGGCCTGCCGGGCAGTGACGCCCTGCCCCTGCACGAGGAACGGGAGCTTGGCCACCAGGTCATGCAACAGGTCCGGGCGCAGATACCGCTGCTTGAGGATGCCGAGGTCACCGAGTACATCAGCGACCTGGGGCACCGGCTAGCCGGCCACACCGAGCGTCCGGATTACGGCTTCCATTTCTTCGTCATTGAGGACGAGCGCATCAACGCCTTCGCCCTGCCCGGGGGGCACATAGGGGTACATACCGGGCTGATCCGAGAAACCCGCAGCGAGAGCGAGCTCGCCGGCGTCGTGGCTCACGAACTCGGCCACGTCACCCAGCGCCATATCGCCCGGCGCTACGCCCAGGCCAAGCAGCTCAACTTGCAGACGGCGGCGGCTATCCTCGCCGCCATCCTAGTCGGCAGCCAGAATCCGCAGGCCGGCAGCGCAGCTGCCATGGCAGGGATGGCAGGCCCCCTACAGCAGCAACTCGCCCACTCGCGCACACACGAGCGTGAGGCAGACCGCGTCGGGGTCAACACCCTCGCTGTAGCCGGCTTCGATCCGGCCGGCATGCCAGCGTTCTTCGAGCGCCTTGCAGACGCCTCACGCTATGCTGAGAGGCCTCCTGAGTACCTGAGCACTCACCCCCTCACGGAGCACCGGATCAGCGAGGCGCAGGGCATCGCTGACCGCCTTGAGGCGAGAGAGATCTACGAGAGCGGCCACCACCCCTTCATCCGCGCCCGACTACAGGTCCTCGCCCACGAGGAGCGCAGCACCAGCGCTACGGCGGTCATGCGTGACGAGCTTCAGCGCAGTAACGACGACCCCACCGCCAGGGCGGCGGCGCTCTACGGCCTGGCGCTGGCGCTCTCACGTGAGCAAGGGCAGCACGCCCAGGCGCTAGCGCTGCTCGATACCCTGCGCGCTACCGATGGTGAGCGGCTCTACGTGCTCCTCGGGCGGGCGGAGATCCTGCGCGCAGCCGGGCGCACCCAACAGGCCTTGGCCGTCTACCAAGAGGCCCGCTCGCTCTATCCGGCCAGCGGGGCGGCCACCTACCGGCACGCTGAGACCCTGCTCAACACGGGGGAGCCCGACGAGGCCCGCCGCGAGCTGGCCCGGGCAACCCGCAACGCCAAGCCCTCCCCTCTACTGCTGCGACTGCTCGCCGAGGCGGCCCACGCCAGCGAGCGCGAGGCCGAGGGCTACGTCGCCTTGGCTCAATACCACCACACGCGCGGCGATGTTGATCTGGCGATTGCCCAGCTGAACAACGCCATCCGCCATGCCGGGGAGAACTCCTATCAGCGAGCCCGCGCCGACGCCCTCAAGGAGCGCTGGGAGGAGC
Organism: Halorhodospira sp.; assembly: GCA_046546255.1. Classification (GTDB taxonomy): domain Bacteria; phylum Pseudomonadota; class Gammaproteobacteria; order Nitrococcales; family Halorhodospiraceae; genus Halorhodospira. The sequence goes on from JBKGYE010000077.1 coordinate 1,433, forward strand.
AGCGCAGCCGCAACTAGGCAGGCCGCGCGCCGCACCGAAGACCTGCGCTAGCCAGGTTTCTGGCCAGGTTAGTAAACTTGCCGGCACATTCCTGGATGGCGCGAACATGGCCTCCGACGAGACCTTTGATAGCGAGTGGACCCAGTACCTCGGTGGCGCCGAGGCACTACTGCACCTGTGGCAAGCCCTGCAGGAGGATGGAGGGGTGCCTGGCGCTGCCTGCAGGGCCGCCTTCCGCGGCATGCATGCACAGCTGAATACCGCTTTGGAGGCCCTGCACGCGATGGCTGTTGGCGCAGCCGCCGGGACCACCAATAGCCACGATGAGCTCACGGCGGCGGCAGGCACACCACCTTGGCTGGCACCCTGGCTGCAGAGCCTGGCTCGACTCGGCCCCTGGCAGGAAGCCCTAGGCCGAGCCCGAGCAACCCAGGTGGCCCTGCACCGCTACACGAGCGCCTACAGCGCATGCGCCACCGAGCTGATAGAGTCCATTCGCAGCGGGCTGCACGATCTGGAGCGCCAGCTCGCAGAGGCCGCCGAAACCCCGGATCGCACCCCGCCACAGAGCTGCCGCGAACTCTACGAGTGGTGGCTAGCAGCCGGTGAAGCCCGCCATGAAGCCCTGCTCGGTTCGGAGCGCTGGGCGGCAGCCTTCGGGCAACTGGCCAACGCTACGACTGAGCTCATCAGCAGCTATCAGCAGCAGCTCGATGCCAGCCTGCGCAGTCTCGACCTGCCCAACCGGGAGGATTTCATTGATGTCCAGCGCCGGATTGTCCAGCTTGAGCGCAGGCAGCGCGCCACCGCCGAGCGCGAAGAGACCGCGACCCTCCGCGCTGAGGTGGCCAGGCTGCGGGAGGAGGTCACTGCACTACGCCAGCAGCATGAGGGGCGCCACACCTCGTGAGCAGGCACAGCGACGCCAGCGACACCCTAACCCAATGGCAGCGCCGGCTCCTCCAGGTATTGGATGAGGCCGCAGCGCTACCAGTGGATACGCGTGGCGCTACCCCCTTCACGATCCACGCCCGCTACGACCACGGCATCACCTTGCGGCGCTACGCAGCATCGGCCACAGCGCCACAGCGCTCCCCAGTGCTCATCGTCTACTCCCTAGTCAATCGCCCCTTTATCCTCGACCTTACCGAGCGCCGCTCCCTGATCCGGACCTTGTGCCAGGCTGGCCACCCCGTATACTTGACCGACTGGGGCTACCCCCGGGGTGCTGACCGCTTCCTCACCCTCAGTGACTATATCGATGGCTTCCTAGCCGAAGCGACGAGGGCGATCGAAGCCACCGAGCACGCCCCACCGCACCTGCTCGGCATCTGCCAGGGCGGCGTATTCGCCCTGTGCCTCGCGGCGCTGTACCCGGAACGGGTCCAGCGCCTGGTCACCCTCGTCACCCCCGTGGACTGCCAAAACCCAGCGGACAACCTCAGCCGCATGGCCCAGCATGTGGACTTCGACCGAACCGCCAAGACGCTAGGCAACATCTCTGCGGAGTGGCTCAATAGCGTCTTCGTAGCCCTCAAGCCTTACCGGCTACTCGTCCAGCGCTACGCGGAGATGCCAGAGCTCGCTGACAACCCTGAAGCCCTCCAGGACTTCCTGCGCCTGGAGCGATGGATGTACGACAGCCCTGACCAAGCCTCCAACGCCTTCGCCGAGTTTGCCCGTGAACTCTACCAGCATAACGCACTCCTCCACGGCACCTTGGAGCTAGGGGGGCGGCAAGTCCAACTCGACGCCATCCAACACCCGGTGCTCAACATCTTCGCCGAGCAGGACCATCTGGTACCACCGGAGGCTGCACGTGCCCTGGGGTCCCGCCTCAGCACGCCCCATTACGAGGAGTGTGCTTTCCCGGGTGGCCACCTGGGAGTCTTCATCAGTCGTCGTGCACACCGGGAGCTGATCCCACGCATGCTCTCCTGGCTGACCGACTGAGACTGCTCCCCGGTACCGCTCAAGCCTTATCGCCCAAACAGCCGAGACCGCGGATGCCGCGTTGCAGCACAGCCATAGCTTGCAGGCTACAGCGTGACACCCACAGAATGTCTAGGCACGCAGGGGAATGGGGCAAAGTGCAGGCAAAAAAAACCCCCTAAAAAGGGGGCAAAAGGTTGGCGACGATACAGTCTCCGGGGAGGAGACGCCGCCAGGAGGAGACCAGTTCGCAAGCTAGCTTTCTAGAGACCATCCACGCCCCGACCTGCACCGGGGTTGCTACGGTCTGGCCTGACCTTGTGGATGTTGCTATGCAACATGATAGGTTGATCACCTCCGGGTGTCAATCCTCTCGCTCCGGCTACAACAGCCGGAGCGATCCCTTTAGAAGCTACAGAACAGCCCCCCGTTGACCGGGATATTGGCGCCGTTGATATAGCCCGAACCGTCATCGACGAGGAAGCGGATCACACGGGCAATCTCCTCAGGTTGCGCCATACGCCCGAGGGGGATCTGCGAGACGATCTGCTCGCGGATGTCATCGGGCATAGCATCGGTCATCGGGGTCGCTACATAGCCCGGCGAGACCGAGTTCACGGCGATACCTTTGCGCGCATTCTCCTTGGCCACAGCCATGGTAAAACCGTGCATACCCGCTTTCGCGGAAGAATAGTTCGCCTGCCCAATCTGCCCAGTTTGGCCGTTGACCGAAGAGACGTTGACGATGCGCCCGAACCCCCGCTCGCGCATCCCCGGCAACAACTGACGCGTGACATTAAAGACGCTGGCAAGGTTGACATCGAGCACGGACCCCCAGTCCTCCTGCGACATCTTGTGGCAGAAGGTATCGCGGGTGATGCCAGCGAGGTTGATCAGCACCTCCACCTCGCCGAAACTCTCGCGAATCTCCTCGCTCATACGTTGGCAGGCCTCAAAATCGGCCACGTTGCACTCCACGTAGCCAACCTCGTAGCCCTCTTCACGCAACTGGGCCTGCCAATCCTCGATCTGCTCGGCCTGGGCATCAACGCATGTGGTGACCACGCGATAGCCGTCGGCGGCCAGCTGACGGCAGACAGCTGTGCCAATGCCGCCGTTTCCTCCGGTTACCAGGGCTAAACGACCTGCCATGATAATTCCTCGCTCTCGACTTGAAGATCCACAGCCGGGGGATGCCCGGCGGGTCGAGCTGCACCAGCATTGTGCAACGCAACATAACTAATTCATCAGGATCATATGCTGCGCCGCAGCGTCTGTCAAACGCACCCCTTCGACAGCCCTATCGGTCTCGCGACTCAGCGAGCGTTTACGCAAAGAGAAGAAGCGACGAGGGCCTGTGTATCAGTGGCGGGGCGAAGCAGGCTCAGCAGCGGCTCATTCGCCGGCGTTGGGATCTCTATCACCGCGCCCCCGAGCAGAGGAGTCATCATCGCCGTCGTTGTCACCGTTCTCGTCTCGGCCAGGATCAAAGCCGCTCATCTGCCGCCATAGCGCCAAATTCCGCTCGGCGATCTGCGTCATGATGGTCATGGGGTTGTGATCCATGAACTCACGGGTCCGCTCCTGGAAGACCCGCTGCTGCTCACCCCAAAGCTCAAGGCTCTTCTCAAGGTAGCTGGTGAGCATGTCCTGCATATTGCCGCCGTAGGCACGGATCAGCTGGGCGAGCAGCTGGCTTGAGAAAATCGGTTCGCCGCCCTCCTCCTCTTCACTGATGATCTGGAGCAGGATGCTGCGCGTGATATCCTCGCGGGTCTTGGCATCCACGACCTGAAATTCCACCGACTCCAGTACCAGCCGCTTGACGTCGGCCAGGGTGATATAGCTTGAGATGGCGGTATCGTAGAGCCGCCGGTTCGGATATTTCTTGATGATCCGTGTCTCTGACATAACGGGACCTCTAGCGCAAGCGGATGAACCGTATGCTGCACTGCGTCGGGTGTCAAGCGAGTTGCTAGGATGGGCAGGGAACCCCCCTTGTGTGAGCCGCCATCAACCACCGCAGCCCGGTGCATCGGAACGATGCGAGGAGACCCCATGGCCGACGAGCCGCAGCGCGACACAACCCTAGAGCGACTTACCCAAACCGATACACTGCCCGCCCTGCCCTATGTCGCACACGACATCCTGGTCACAACCAGCCACAACGAGGTCGACATCAGCGAGGTCGCTGCATCCCTCGCCCGCGAGCCAGGGCTTGCTGCGCGCATTATCGCCATCGCCAACCAAGCCTATTTCTCGCGCCGGGAGACGATCTACGCCCTCGAGCACGCCATCATGCGCATCGGCCTGAACCGGGTACGCGTGCTCGCCACCTCACTGCTGCTCAACGAGGTCTTCGAGACCGGCCACTGCCCCAGCTTCCAGCTCCAACGCTACTGGCATGAGGCCCTAGGCACCGCCTTTTGCGCCGCCCGGCTAGCCCCCCATACCGCCGCTGAGCAGAGCCGGGACGCAGCCTATCTCGGCGGCGTACTCCACAGCATCGGCTTGCTGCTGCTTGTCCACGCTTTCCCCCAAAGCATGAATCAGATCCTCATGGAGCACGAGGCCACCCCGGAACGCTCCCTGGCAGGGCTAACCTTCCAGGCCTTGGGCTGCAGCTATAGCGAGGCCGGTGCCTTGCTCCTGCGCGAGTGGGAAACACCGGAGCCGATTACCACCTGCGCCGGTCATGCCCATCAACCCCGCTACCACGGCCCGCATGCCGACCTGGTCGCCACTGTGCGCTTCTCCCACGAGTGGCTCCAGCGAGGGTTCGACCCGATTCAGGGCGGCGATGCCCCTCCCATCGATCCGCAAGCCCTAGCCCGGATCGGTGCCACCTGCCAAGATGAGTACGAGGCCCTCGCCGCTTTCGCACAGCTACTCAGCGACTCCGGCTAGCCGTG
>JBKGYE010000078.1:0-6077 GCA_046546255.1 Halorhodospira sp.
CATGATGGTGATGAGGAGCGCTGTTGCTTTTAGGGTTTGCATGCCGTGCTTCCTCTTGTGCTGTTTCCAGTTGATGATCTCGCGGGCTCTTCCCTTGCCCCGGTCCGCTGCGGGGCGGAATGCTCTGCAAGGCAGCGGAACCTGATTCAGAGCTTGAAGGGCCGCGCGGGCTTGGTCTGTACGGTTGTACACAAAGGGGCGATGTGGTTATCCGGGAAGGTCGAGCAAGGGGGAACTTCCAGTCGTCAAATGGTATGCCCTCTTGGCCGTCAACCTCTCCTCTTGCAGCCGGCCGGCCAAGGAGTGCACCTAGTCTGTGGGTTGTCGGGCTCGGGTCTCGACCTGCTCCATGAGCTTGGTCATGTCGCTCATGAACAGGCTTCGCATCTGGCGTGGCCCGATCCCGGGCGGGACCCAGAAGTCGGGTCGTAGACGGGTCTGGACCGTGACGTGGGTGGCATCCCCGCGCTCCTCAAGAAGCCAGTCGGTCACGCCGTGTTGCAGGTTGCTGCGCTCCGGGAGGACGCGGGCCCGGATCCGCCTGGGAGGGTCCTCCTCCATCGCCTCGACGCGGTGTACCGTGCGGCAAAAGAGTGCGATCAAGCACCCCTCGGTCACGGTCGCTACCAGGGTCTCTTGGTGCTCACCGCTTGCCACGATCCGGCTCTCCAGCATGCTAGGGGACAGCGCCGCCAGCTGCTCGTAGTCCGAGAGGACGGCCCAGACCGCCTCGCGCGACGCCTCCAGACGAACGACGATCCGCATCTCGAAATCGGGCCGTATGACCTGGAAATCACGCTCAAGGACCTCGGCTGCTCCGGCGGAGGCGCCCATCACGAGCAAGAGGAGGAGGACGCCCAAAACCTTGCGGCAGAGCGTGCTCAAGGGCGGGTAACGCCTGAGGCCTAGCAAGCCGCAGCAGACAGGCAGGTTGGCTAGGCGGTCGTCCATGGGCCAGGTCGATTCCAGACGCGCTTGGGTAGGCGCGGACCACACCCAAGCTTAGCGCCTTCGGGCTTGCGGCGCCCGTGCCCCGTACAGACGGTGACCTGTTCGGCCGCTTGCTTGACAGGCTGGCGCGATAGCGCTCAGAATTATACAGATCGTTCTATATAAGTGGAGCCAAGCCTTGTCAGGTAAAAAACGCGACACCCTGCTCGACACCGCCGAGCGGCTTTTCTATGCGGAGGGTTTCCACGCCACCGGCATCGATCGTGTCGTCGCCGAGGCAGGCATCGCCCGCATGACGCTCTACAACCATTTCCCCTCGAAGGAGGCGTTGATCCAGGCGGTGCTCGCCCGCCGCTACGAGCGCTATCTCGAGGACCTGCGTCGTGCCGTTGAGGAGGCGTCCGCGGGTCATGCCGTTATGGCGCTGACGGCGGTGCATTGCCACTGGCTGGAGACGACCTCGAACCGCGGATGCATCGTTATCAAGGCCATCGGCGAGTTCGAGCAGCACCAGCCGGCCATCGCTGATCAGGGGCGCCGGCTCAAGCGCGAGCTGCTTCAGGTCATCGGGGAGGCGTTGTCCTGCGACCGGTCGGCGGCGGATCCGGCCCTGGCCGAGCGCCTGCTGCTCGTGCTTGAGGGGGCTGACGCGCTGGTGCCAGTACTCGGCGTCTCTGCGGTTACCGAGCACCTGCGGGCGATGATTCCGGTCGTCCTCACTGGCTCGAGGGAGGTGTCATCATGAAGTCCGTGCATGCCACTGGTTTCGCCGTCCTTGGGGCTGGATTGATCGCGATCGCATACGGGCTTGCCCGGTACGCGTTCGGGTTGTTCGTCCCGTCCATCCGCACGGAGCTCGGGCTGTCCGCTGACGCCGTCGGCGTTGTTGGGTCGCTGGCATTCATCAGCTTCTGCCTCGCCAGCGTGGTGGCACCGCTCATTGTCGAGCGTCTCGGTGCCCGTTATTCGTCGGCGCTCTCGGGCATGTTCGGGCTGGCCGGGCTGACCCTGATCAGTCAGGCCGGTGACGCCGTCGTCCTCGGCACTGGCGTCTTCGCCTGCGGGATCTGCACCGGCCTGATGATGCCGGCCTTGTCCTCGGGGGTTCAGGTGGCTGTCCGTGCGGACCTCCGCGGGCGCGTCAACGCCGTCATGAACGCAGGCACGAGCGTCGGCTTGATCCTCTGCGTCCCTACCGTGCTTCTGCTCAGCGGGGCGTGGCGCATGGCCTATGGGTCGTTCGCGGTGCTCGCGGCGCTGGGCGTGATCGCTGCCCTCTACCTGATCCCCTCGGCATCGCGCAGCGGCGGCGGAGGAGGGAAGCGGCCGACCCCCTTGCCGGTCGACACGAGGCGTTGGCTGGCTGTCCTGCGCCTGGCTGTATTCTGTTTCACCATGGGGCTGGCCGCCTCCGCGTACTGGATCTTCACGCCTGACCTGGCGGTCGAGGTCGGCGGGCTCCCTGAGAGGTATACGGGGTTGCTCTGGCTCGTCGTCGGTATTGCCGGCCTCGCGGGGGGGTGGGCGAGCGATCTCGGTGACCGTCTCGGAGGGGGCGCGACGCAGGCGCTCGCCTTGGTAGGCTTGGCTGCGGCAACAGCCCTGGTCGCCATCGCACCGGGAGAGCTCTGGATTGCCCTGGTGTCGGCTGCCGTATTCGGCTGGGCCTTTATGACCCTGACCGGGCTGTACCTGGTCACCGGAATCCGGCTGCTGCGCGAGCGCCCATCGATGGGGCCGGTCATCCCCTTCCTGGCGATCACGGTCGGCCAGGCGGTCGGATCGCCTCTCGTCGGGTGGGCCATCGCCAGCGCTGGCTACGTCGAGGCGTTCGCGGCGTTCGCGATGCTGGCACTGCTGGTTGCGGCGTTCTCGTTCCTCTTCCCCCGGGCATCTAGTGACGCGGTTGCCGAGGACGCGGCCGGATCGCGGATGCCGACGGCTCCTGTAGCGGCCAAGAGACCGGCTATGATAAGGAGGGGAAATCCATCATAACGGTAGCCGAGCGGATGGGAGGTCATCATGAGCCAGGTCAGCGGCAAGGTAGTGGTGATCACCGGCGCAGCCGGTGGGATCGGAGCGGCGACAGCGCGGCTCCTTCACGCCCAGGGGGCACGCCTGATGCTCACGGACCGGGAAGCGGAGGGGGTGCAGAGGTTGGCCGAGGAGCTCGGCGGGGATACGGCCGCCATGGCGGTGGATGTCTCGAGCCTGGCTGACAATCAAGCCATGATCCAGGAGGCCGAGGCCCGTTTCGGTGCCGTCCACGGCGTCTACCTGAATGCTGGTATCGAAGGGCGAACCGGTCCCTTGGAGGGCGCTGACGATGAGGTCTGGGATAAGGTCTTTGCGGTCAACGTCCACGGCGTCCGCTACGGTATCCAGGCGGCCCTGCCGGCCTTGCGGCGTGCCGGGGGCGGGGGCATCGTGATCACCTCTAGCGTGGCAGGCGTACGCGGCATAGCGGGCCTGAGCCCCTATGTAGCGAGCAAGCACGCCGTGATGGGGCTGATGCGCACAGCTGCCGACGAGCTCGGTCCGGAGGGGATCCGCGTCAATACCGTCAATCCCGGTCCGGTGGATAACCGCATGATGCGGTCCATTGAGGACCAGGTCAGCCCAGGCCACGGTGAGGAGGTCAAGCAGGGGTTCAGGGCCCGCATCCCGCTGGGGCGGTATGTGAGCAACGAGGAGGTGGCTAGCGTGGCCGCGTTCCTGCTCTCCGATGCAGCCTCCGGGATCACCGGGGCCAGCTACCTGGTCGACGGTGGCATGACCACGCACTGAAAGCCTATGCGGCTGCGGGGACGGCCGGCGCGGCGCAGCCGCCCCCGGCAGCCCTGGCAGCGCTCTGTGCCCGTCGCTAGCGGCGATCCAGGTAAGAGCGCCAGCGCGGTCGCCAGACCCCGAGGACCACATTGGCGATGCAGATGATCAGGACCACCCAAAGGACAAGGGGCTCGTTGTTGACATGGCGCGGGATCGCTTCGATCTCGATGCGCCCGGCGGCTGCTGCCTCCGCCCCGGAGGCCACCTGAATGGCGTTGCCGTGGACAAACGCTAACGAGGCCGAGAAGATGCTGTAGCTGATAATGGCCTTGATCCAGACCCAGCCGGCCTGCCGGAATCCGGCATAGAAGGCCATGCTGAGCAACCCGGTGAGAAAGACCAGGGCCAGGGAGGGAAGCAGGAGCCAGCTGCTAATCACGGCGATGTTACCGCGGATGACAGCGTATTCCTGGATGGCTTCCTCGGGGCTTGGGGCGATGCCGAGCAGGAGGAGGTGAACGGCGATGGCGCCGGTCATACCAATGGCACCGAGGGTGTGGAGGAACTTGAGGGACTTGATCAGCATGGCGGGCTCTGCAGCGTCAGTACAAAAGACATTCTGCGAGTACGGCACCGGCTTTACAATTGAATAATAATGAGCCTTGATTAGCGCCTGGCGAGCGGAGGAACCGGATTGGCGGCTGAGTTCTTGACGTCGGTTGGTCTCGCCCTGCTCATACTGGTGATAGCCGTGCTGGTTCAGCGCCGGCGACGCAGCGGTAGCCCTGGCGCAAGAGACCGTGGTGATGCACTGATCCGCGCCTGTCACGGTGACCAAGAGCAGGCCGATCGTTTAGAGGGGCTAGAGCGAGAGCGCGCTGGTAAGCAGCTCTCCCGCGCTGAGGCTCGGAGACGTGCAGCGGAGCGCTTAAAGCGGGACCGCGTTTGAGGCGAGTCCATGGTTTTGTAGCGGGGGGTTCTCCGGACGCTGGATGATCGGTGTGCCCGAGATGCAGGGCTCGGAGGCGGTGCAAGCCTCCGAGCCTGCGTGGTGGTAATCCCTATCGGTGCATTCGGCTACGACGCTACGTGGGCATTGCGGTTGCCGCGAGCTGCGAAGTAGAGCCCGAGCAGCAGCAGGACCACCTGGAATTCCATCCCGCCCATCGGGTGGGTTTCCGTGGCCATAAAGTGCCATTGTCCCCGATGGACTATGAGGATGGCGCCGAGCATGACGGGGACGCAGGCCAGTCCGGCCAGGCGAGTGACCCAGTCGCCGACCGGGCCGCGCAGTCCGCCTCCTGCGAGGACGGCAGCGCCGGCGAAGACCTCGGCGAGCGCCACCAGCGCTGCGATGGTCAGCGGCAGGCCCATCATGCTGGCGAAACCGCCGATCCCGCCGATGAACTTCTCGACGCCATGGAATAGGAAAACGCCAGCGAATCCTGCGCGCGGCAGCTAGTGGGCGTGATGCCCCAGGCCCTCGAGCAGGGCTATGGTCGAGCCATGATGGCGGTCGACATCCACTTGTGTAGCCATGGTTTGTGCCCTCCGATCCGTTCAAGTCGTGCCCTGAAAGGGCACAGGTATAGCGTGCGCCCGTAGGGCCGAGGGCACCATCCGCGGTTCTACGTACGTGGAACCCCTGACCAGAGGCGCCGTAAGGCCCTGCCGCTCAGGGGGGGGCAGGAGATCAAAGGAGCCAGTGGCGATAGGCGCGGGAGGAGAGGACGAGCCGAACCAGCTCTGGGGCGTTGCGGGCTTCGAGTTTGTCCAGGACCCGGGCTCGATGGATCTCGACGGTGCGTACGCTAGCCCCGAGATCGCTGGCGATGAGCTTGTTCAGCCGGCCAGCGAGCATGCCCTCCATCAATTGGCGCTCGCGGCTGGTGAGCCGGCCCAGGCGCTGATCCAGGAGGTCTTGGCCGGCTGTGCGCTGGCGGGCCTCGCGGTCCTGTCGCAGGGCCGCATGGATCCGCTCGAGCAGCTTGGCCTCGTTGAACGGCTTCTCCACGAAGTCCAGGGTGCCAGCGCTTACGGCCTCAACCGCCATGGGGATATCACCGTGGCCTGAGATGAAGATGATGGGCAGCGCTACGCCTCGGCCGATCAGGGTGCTCTGCAGGGTTAGGCCGTCCATGCCTGGCAAGCGTACATCGAGGAGCAGGCAGCCGGCGTCCTCGGGCCCTGCTGCCTGGAGCAGCGCGGCAGGGTGTCGTAGCAGGCGACCTCAAGCCCCTCGCTTTCCAGGAGGAACGCCAGGCTCCCCCGGATCTCGGAGTCGTCATCGACAATGTGGACACGCTCCGTCGGCACCTTGCCGTGCTCCTCCACTCGCACCGTTCCGGTAGTCTAGC
>JBKGYE010000079.1:0-5963 GCA_046546255.1 Halorhodospira sp.
TCTATAGCCACAGCGATCGCGGATAGGCACCGCCACCCCTCAAGCCCGCTCGGTGGCCACTTCCACAAGAGCGGGCAGCAACGCCCCGGCGCTGCCGTGGAAGCTCCAGTTCGCGACCGGTGTCAATGGGGTCGGTTCGCGGTTGATCTCGATGACAGGGATGTCACGCTCCAGGGCCTCGAGAGGCAATGAGGCCGCCGGCTGCACCAGTGCGGAAGTCCCTACGGAGAGCATGAGATCGGCATCCCGCACCGCCGAGACCGCCCCGTCTAAGGCCCCCGCGGGCAGCTGCTCGCCGAACCAGACCACATCCGGCCGTAGCAGCGCTCCGCTATGCGGACACCGTGGCAGCTCCGGGGCATCAACCCCTGGCGCCAACGCTCCCTGAAAGGGGCGATCCCGGTGGATGTTGCCGTGGAGCTCGATCACATGCTCACTACCGGCACGCTGGTGCAGGCCATCCACGTTCTGGGTCACCACCTGCAGCCAGCGCAGCACCTTCGCCCAAGCAGCGAGGGCGCAATGGGCGGCATTGGGCTCAGCCTCCTGGGCCTGGCGGCGGCGGCGGGCATACCAGGCCCAGACCCGTCGCGGGTCACTGCGAAACGCCTCAGGAGTCGCCAATTCCCCGGGATCAAAACGCTCCCAGAGCGCTGATTGACTCGCACGGAAAGTGGGAACACCGCTCTCGGCGGAGGCGCCCGCCCCCGTCAATGCCACGACACGCTCAGCCTGCTGAAGAACCTGCTTCAGGTCCTCGCCGATATGCATGAACAGTCTCTCTTCCTAAACTTGCTACAGCGCTAACGCAATAAGCAATCTAGTTTAGCCCTTCGGCTCTGGATCTCGACAACATTGATCGCCTTTCCAAGGGCATCTGCTAGCACCACGCGCGCTCCACCTTCCTTCGGTATACTTCTCTTCTGACTTCAGGGGGGCAGATCCCCTACAATGGCCCCTCCCAGCCGTAATGGTAGATGCTATGAGCGAGATCATCCTGATCAATGTATCCGGTGAGGACCGGCCAGGCCTGACCTCCTCGCTGATGAGCATCCTGGCCGAGTACGATGTGGGGATCCTCGACATCGGCCAGGCGATGATCCACGACACTCTGTCGCTCGGGATTCTCATCGACGTTCCCGAGCAGAAGGATGTCTCCCCGGTACTCAAGGACGTCCTCTTCCACCTGCACGATGCCGGCATGCAGGTCCGCTTCACCCCGGTAGGCCAAGAGCAGTACGAGAACTGGGTGCGCGGCGCTGGTAAGCCGCGGCACATCATCACCCTCCTCGGTCGCAGCGTCACCGCGGAGCATATCGCCCGCATCTCTAGCCTGGTCACCGCACAAGGGCTGAATATCGAGGATATCGTGCGCCTGTCGGGACGTCGCCCCCTCCACCGAGAGGGGCGGCGCTCGCGCGCTTGTGTCGAGTTCACCGTACGTGGTCAGCCGGTGGACATCGATGCCATGAAACGGGACTTCATGGAGATATCCCAGGAGTTAGGGATCGATATCAGCTTCCAAGAGGACAATATCTACCGCCGCAACCGCCGCATGGTGGCTTTCGATATGGACTCGACCCTGATCCAGCAGGAGGTCATCGACGAGATGGCCAAGGCCGCTGGCGTCGGGGAAGAATGCGCCCGTGTCACCGAGCAGGCCATGCGTGGCGAGATCGATTTCCGCGAGAGCCTGCGACGCCGGGTGCAGCTCCTCGAAGGCCTGCCTGAGGAGACGCTTGAGAAAGTCGCCCAAAGGCTAACACTCACTGAAGGCGCCGAGCGGCTGATGCGTACCCTCAAGGCGTTCGGTTATGTCACCGCCATCATCTCCGGCGGCTTTACCTACTTTGGACGCCATCTACAGCGCCATCTCGGCATCGATTATGTCTATGCCAACGAGCTGGAGATCGAGCACGAACGACTCACCGGCCGAGTACAGGGTGAGATCGTCGACGGTCCGCGCAAAGCGCAGTTGCTGCGTCAGATTGCCGAAGATGAGGGATTGGCCTTGGAGCAGGTCATCGCTATCGGCGATGGTGCCAATGACCTACCCATGCTGCGCCTCGCTGGGCTCGGCATCGCCTTTCATGCCAAGCCCATGGTTCAGGAAAGCGCACGACAATCCATCTCGACCCTTGGCCTCGACGGGACCCTGTACCTGATGGGGATCAAGGATACTGAGATCCCTTCGTGAGCAGAGGCCGCGGCTGAGTGTCACGGCCGCTTGACGCTTGCTATCGGAGCTACTTACTGTACTGATATGACTGGGGTTGCCCTACCTGATCAGGCGCCTTCGCGCCCACGTCTCTCCACAGTGATCGAGATCCTGCATCCGATCACTTGGTTCGCGCCCATGTGGGCTTTCAGTTGCGGCGTGGTCTCCGCCGGCACGGTCCCGGATGTGCGCCATTGGCTGATGATCGCCGCTGGCGTGCTCCTCGCGGGCCCACTCCTGTGCGGTACCAGCCAGGCCATTAATGACTGGTTCGATCGCCACGTGGACGCGCTTAACGAGCCGGACCGGCCCGTACCCTCTGGGCGCATGCCCGGTCGCTGGGGCCTCTATGTGGGTATCATCACCACGGTGCTCGGACTCGTTGTCGCAGCAGCACTCGGCCCTGTCGTGCTACTTACGGCCAGCATCGGCCTCATCCTGGCGTGGGCCTACAGCGCACCGCCTTTACGGCTCAAGCGTAACGGCTGGATTAGTAACGCTGCCGTCGGGGTCTCTTACGAGGGACTCCCCTGGGTGACGGGGGCAGCGATCATGACGGCGGGGCTACCCGATTGGCGCATCCTCTTGGCGGCGCTACTCTACAGCATTGGCGCTCACGGCATCATGACCCTCAATGACTTCAAGGCCATTGAGGGTGACCGTCAGATGGGGCTGAAAACCGTACCGGTCCACCTAGGAGCCCAGGGCGCTGCACGCTTGGCTTGCGTCGTCATGGCCTTGCCTCAGCTTGTGGTGGTGGGTCTACTACTCTCCTGGGACCAGCCTTGGCATGCGCTGATCGTCACCCTGCTGCTGCTCATTCAGCTGGGACTGATGATCCGTCTGCTGCGTGACCCCAAGGCCTATGCGCCTTGGTACAACGCCACGGGAACGACCCTCTACGTACTCGGCATGCTTGCAACCGCATTCGCGATCGGCGACTTCCTAGGAGGCGCTACGTGAGCACACAGCAGCCAGGCCTAGGGTGGCTAGGCATCTTCCGGGTCGGCCTAGTGAATATGTCCTTGGGCTCGATCGTAATCCAGCCCTTCACCACATTCAATCAGGCCATGACGCAGGACCTAGCCTTGATGGCTATGCTGCCTGGTTTCCTGGGCGCTATCTACTACCTGATCCAGCTCTCTCGGCCACGCATCGGTCACGCCCTCGACAGCGGCCAGCGTAAGACCCCCTGGATGGTTGGCGGAATCGGGGTGCTCGCCCTCGGCGGCATCACCGGCGCCGGCGCCATTGTGGTCATGGAGAGCCATACTGCTACCGGGATTGCGATCGCGGTATTCGGCTATTTCCTCATCGGCGTCGGCAGTGCCACCACCGGTACCGCGCTTCTAGCCTTCCTAGCCAATCAGATCCAGCCCCAGCTACGCTCAGTAGCAGCCATGGTGGTATGGCCCATGATGATTATCGGCTTTGCGGTCACCGGCGGCGTGGTCGGCGCGCTGCTCGACCCCTTCTCCACCGAGCGGCTGTTCGTGATTGTCGCCGTCGTGAGCCTGATTGCCTTCACCCTGACCAACCTTGCCCTCTTCCGTCTCGAGGGCCCCGGAACAGTACCGAGGGAGACAAACGATCCAGAAGATGCCGGGCGTACACAATCGTTCCGTACCGCGCTGAAAGAAGCCTGGCAGGATGATAAGTCAAGACGGTTTACCGTATTCGTGCTCGCCTCGATGCTCGCCTATAATGCCCATGAGGCGATCATAGAGCCTTTCGCCCGCCAGGCCTTTGATCTGACTGCCGGCCAAGCGACTCAACTCGGGGGGATGTACCTCTACCTGGGGGTTCTGTGCGGCATGTTTATCGCCGGAGTCTCCGGCCGTTTGTTCCGGGGGTGGCTGGGCTCCCTTTGGCTCTGGGCCATCGGCGGCTGCTTTGCCTCCGGAGGGGCTCTAGCTGCACTAGGCATTGGCTCCTTCTTGAACGAGCTCTGGCCGCTGAAGCCCTCGGTATTCTTCCTTGGTCTCGCCAACGGCGCCTTCACCGTCGCCGCGATCGGACTGATGATGCGGCTGGCTAACGAGAGCGGCGAAGGTCGCTCCGGCATACGAATCGGCCTCTGGGGAGCGGCCCAAGCCATCGCCTTCGGGGTGGGCATCTTCCTCGGCACGGCGGGGGTGGACGCCTTCCGCTATCTGCTTAACATGCCCACCGCTGGCTATAACCTAGTCTTCACCCTTGCTGCTGTGCTTTTCCTTATCGCTGGCTGGCTAGCCTTCCGCGTCTTCCAGCTGGATCGCCCCAGCCTCAGCCCGAGCGTCATCACTCCCACCGCCGTTGATACCGAGACCCGGACAGGGAGCTCCTTTAGATGATCACAGCCAACGATCGCTTCGACGTGGCCGTCGTCGGAGGTGGCCCAGCAGGCGCTACTGCCGCACGGCACCTGGCGCAGCAGGGCTACGAAGTCCTCTTGCTCGATCGCCCCGGACGCATCAAGCCCTGCGGGGGTGCCATACCTCCTCGCGCCGTACAGGATTTCGACATCCCTGCTGAAATGATCTGCGCTACGGTAGGGGCAGCCCGCATGGTCTCTCCTTCAGACCAGCATGTAGACATGCCGATTCAAGACGGCTATGTCGGCATGGTGGATCGGGAGTTTTTCGATGAGTGGCTGCGCGAGCGCGCCGCTGCTGACGGTGCCGATTGGCGCCACGGGACATTCAAGGAGCTCAGTGAGGAGGACGGAGAGGTCCTCCTCACATATACGGAGGGACGCGGTGGCCCCGGTACTACCACAAGGCAAGTCCGGGCGAGGATCGTTATAGGTACCGATGGGGCACGCTCAGCTGTTGGCCGTCAAGCCGTCCCTGGCGCGAGTGCGATCCCCCATGTCGCTGCCTACCACGAGATCATCGAGGCACCAAGGGCTAACGATGACCGTTTTCACCCGGAACGGGCGGATGTGTATTACCAGGGCGCCATCTCTCCGGATTTCTACGGCTGGATTTTCCCCCATGGCGGGACGGTCAGCATCGGCGCTGGCAGCGCTGTAAAGGGTTTCTCTCTACGGAGCGCTGTTGCGCAGCTCCGTCAAGACGCCGGACTCGACCAAGTACGGACGTTGCGCCGAGAGGGCGCACCGATCCCCATGCACCCGCTCAAGCGATGGGACAACGGTCGCAATGTCGTTCTCGCAGGAGACGCTGCAGGCACCGTTGCTCCTGCCTCCGGGGAAGGGATCTACTATGCCATGGTCAGCGGCCAGCGAGCCGCTGAAGCGGCGGAGCAGACCCTTCACAGCGGCAACGGTGCTGCCCTGGCAAACGCCGAGAAGACCTTTAGCCAAGAGCATGGCCAGGTCTTCCGTGTGCTCGGCGTCATGCAGCGCTTCTGGTATCGCAGTGACAATCGCCGCGAACGTTTTGTGCGTATCTGTGCAGACCCCGATGTCCAAGCCCTTACCTGGGACGCCTATATGAACAAGCGCTTGGTGCGGGCCCGGCCACTTGCCCACCTCCGCATCTTCTTCAAGAACATCGCTCACCTGACGGGACTAGTCCGCTCCCCCGCCCCCTCATCAAACTTGACTTCCTCCCCGCCCTGAAGGGCGGGGATTCCCGCCCCCAGCGGTCGGGATGGCTGACGCTTCACAGCGAGTCGCAACCAGGCAGCCGAGGCTCAGTGGCGATTGACGCTCGCTCCACGTCCCGTAGCCTTGTGCCCCACCATGGCCAAGTTAGGCGCCCGAGCCAGCATTGGTTTTGTTTGTGCCAACCGTCCGCCG
>JBKGYE010000080.1:0-5931 GCA_046546255.1 Halorhodospira sp.
GGTGACGGGGTGCCCCGCTTGGTGGCGTCGGTAGCGACCGCTTCTTGGCGCCTGGTTTGAGCCAGCGGGGTCGTCGGGGACCGTCCTCCCACCTGCGCGTGTCACGGTTGTCCCTCCCAGGACAGCTGCCCGAGATCATCTAGGTAGCGAGGCGCCCCAAAGGATGGCCGAGCCTGGGTGGGCGCGTGCTGCCCAACGGCGAGCTCCTCGGTGTCCATGCCAATGGCATTGCTACGCCCCTTCAGAGTCGGTGTCCAGTGGAGTTGTGTCCGCACACCAGAAGCAACATCGAGCGGCCGCGTCCATACGAACGGCGACTAGCTCAATATTTCTTTCAGCCTCTCGACAGTCTCGATCCGCACCTCTTCGGGCGCTTCCGCCAGCTTGAGTTGCCGCCATTTCACGGCCGGAAGCGCTTCGCAGCCGGGAATTCCCAGCAGCTCCCATTGCGGCGCGCCCTGTAAAAAGCTATAGAGGAACGTCTTGTGGTCCTCCGGCATGTTGGCTACAAGCTCATCGAGCAACCTCGCATGCACTTCACGAAGGGCATCCATCGGCAGGTCGGTCGCCGTCATCCCCTGAAAGCCGTGCTCATAGTCATGCGTGATATCTCGACACTCTCCAGAAAGAAGCCTGTGCGGAGGGCGGCCGTGGCTGATCAGATACACGATCAGCGCCGTCCGGAGTTCGATTGTAATCCCCTCGGCATTGAGCAGTTCATGCACATCGAAGAGGTCGCGTGGGTGCTGGCGGTCGAGCGCGGCGATACATTTTCCAGCATAGAGATCGGGAAATGGCAGCACAGTCATTTCCGCGAAGCCGTATTCCTCCTCTGCGCGCTCACAGATGAGGCGGTTTTCAGGCGCATATACGGTACCGCGCAGGACCGGGGTGACCTCGATCTTAATCTGCACGCCATCCAGGGTCCGAACGACGAGTCTCGTGATCTCGGTTTGTGAGCCCGGTGCCGATTCCTGCACGCGGATCCGGGAATCGCTTTCCTGGATTCGCTCACCGATCCGCCGGAGTGCGGCGTCGATCCCCGCCAGCGACTGCGCTCGGTCGGCGAGCGGCAGGTAGGCGAGATCAATGTCGACAGACAGACGCGGCAGGTTGCGATAGAAGAGATTGATGGCCGTCCCGCCCTTGAGCGCGAAGCACTCTTCCTGCGCGACCAGGGGCAATGTCCTGACCAGAAGCTGGACCTGCCGGCGATAAACCTCACTGAATGACATCCATGTCCTCCGGTATCGTTATGTTGTACGTACGATCCAGCCGTCCACCTTTGACCAGCGCGCGTTTGCCCTTGCCAAGTGTTATCCGGTCGCGATCGAGCTGCGCGGTCCATTGATGGCGGTGGCGGTCGGCAAAAAACAGAAACAGGCGCTTAACCTTGACGCTCGTGGCCTGTTCAAGCAGCGGCTGTAAGCGGCGTGGACTCAGGTTGACGAGTCCTTCCATGATCATATCGACATCGTGGAAGGTCTCCCGGCTTGGCAACTCATCGAGAAGTTCGAGGATGGCCCGCTCAGCAGTCGATAGCACGAGCGGCCATTTCCACTCGCCCCACTGCGTAACTCGCAGCGCACCGGACAAGAGCGGGCTGCCGTCCGGGCTCGCCGACAGCGAGACGCCGGAGCCGGTCAGCCCCGTATCGGGCAGGAAACGCGTGCGGTTATGCGTGATAAAACGCGCCTTCAGGGGGAGCTTATGCAGCCAGCCGGGGAGCTTGGTGGCGCTGTAGAGATGGATATCCTGTTGCGTTTGCCGGAGATAATGGGCGTATCCCTGAAGCTCCAGCGCTGTGCGTCCACCCACGGACACCGGGAGGTCGAGCATCGCCTGAAGGGATATGACCACCTGCTCCCAGGCAAGCTCGCCGCGGGGTCGCCGGTACACCCCGCGCGCCGGCTGCTCCAGCCAGCGGCCGTCGACATACTGGCTACGCAGGGAACGCGAGAAGCCATTGGCTTCCAGCCATCCGGCGTCGACAAGCAGCCCTTCCGGGAGCTGGCGTTGGAGGCGGTTTAACTTTCCTTCTGAATGCTCAGTCATACTGAACATAATAGGATTAAAACAAACTGCAGGCAAGTTTAAAAAGAATTAGTAATGTCAAGCTATACTGTGCAAATTCGGACAAACGTAAACTCCGCTCTTGGACTGAGTACACGCAGCGCGTCTCCGGCCGCCCGCACGCGTCCGGTAAGCACGCCGCATCTCAGGTCGTGATCCACCGGCGACACGGTGGTGCGCATCCAATCCGAGCAGGGTTGGCCTCCACGGCGTGGTCGATGGTTCCAAGGGGCTACGAAGTGCCCTTTGGTCGAGGGGTCCATGGGGCTATGACGTGCCCGCTTGGTCTATGGGGTCCAGGGGAGCGCTGAAAGCTCCTCGGCGTGACGCACACCGAGGTGAACGCCGCCTACAGCTCGCAGACCTGCTCGCACTGCGGCTGGGTGGAGCGGGCCAACCGCGGCAGCCAATCCGAATTCCGGTGCCGCTGCTGCGGTCGCCGAATGCACGCCGACGTCAACGCGGCCCGGAACCTTGGGGCGAGACGTTCTTGCCCCGTCATGGGGAACCCGCGCCGCGGCCGGCGTGCCGTCCTCGGCGAGGCGCTCCGGCGCTTTGCCGAGCGAAAGCCGTGTCGGCCCCCCGGGCCAACGCGGCGATCCCCTGGGCGGGGCTCCAGGGGTGACCCGGGCGATCCCGGAGCGCGGGATGGCCCGGGGATCACGTTGCCGAACGCGCAGCCACAACATCTTGTGGCTGAAAGCTCAACGCAATAATGCCCTGGGGCGAACTATGACGATGCGCAGCTGTGGCTGGCGCCCAAGCTGACGATCGAGGCGGCGCGCCTCGGCGAGCGCCTGCTCGTCGTCGTGGATCACCGCCTCGATGAGTTTGTCCTGCGCCAGTGCCACGAGCTCATCCCGGCTGCCCTCGTGGACACTCCAGGCCTTGTGCGTGGAGTCGTTCATTGTACATTCCCCTCCAGCTGATATTGCTTGGATAGGGTGCGACAGCCGGGAATAAACGCAACCCCATGCGGGGCACTCCGATGCTCCTGGGGCGCGTCCTGCTCGCGGGACGAAAACGCCGCCCGGGTTTTGATGGCCTGGGCCGAGCAGTAGCTATCCGGTCGGGAACCGGCCGAGGCGTGGAGGGCGGTAAGACCGAACCATCTCCCGGATGACCCGGCACGCCCCGTGAAGCGCAAAAATTCACGCCATAGCCTGAAAGGCTTGGCGGGAGTAGTTCATAACGGTCAGCTGGCATGGTCGGTGCGGCTGTCGCTGCTCGAGTGCATCGACGCGGACGGCGAGCTCCTTGAGCTCCAGCGCGACTTCGGCTACCAGGTCCGGCACCTGCGCCCGGATGAGTCGGATGCGTCGTACTCCCAGGATCCGGTGGTCCGGGCGGTGTTCCGGGCGCTGGCCTGGGCCTTCGTCGAGGACTTGGGCCCGGAGGACCTGGTGCGGCTGCTGCGGGACCTGCCGCCGGGGCATCCGCTGGAGCGGCCGTTGCTGGTATATATTGCCCGGGTCTACGGCTCGATCGAGGAGGCGGACGTTCTTCAGGCCGTGGAGCAGACCCGGCCGGAGCAAGCGGAGGAGTTGGTGATGACGGTAGCCGAGCAGTGGGTTCAGCGCGGTCGGCAAGAGGGTCGCCAGGCAGGACGGCAGGAAGGGGAAGTGGAGCTACTGCTCTGGCAGATCCGGGAGAGGTTCGGCTCGGAAGCTGCAGAGCGCTATCGGCAGCAGGTCGAGCAGGCCGATGAGGCGATGATCCGGACGTGGTCTGTTCGTTTGTTGCGGGCGGAGGCCGTCGAGGACGTTTTCGCTGACCGTTGATCTGCCAACAGGGCGGGTTAGCGCATCTCGGGGGCGTGTATGAGCGCTTTGAGCGCTCGGATCGCATGGCGCCAAGGCTTTTGTTACGCCGTAACAGAAGCGCAGTCATCGCCCTCCGGCGTGGTGTTGCCACTCTATTGCGCTACCGTCGGCACGGAGCAGCCTTTTTGTTAGGCCGTCATGCCGCTGTCGTCGATATGGTAGCCGGCCTTCCACCCAATAAGCGCCTGAGAAACGCGCCACGCGCGGCTTCATTCCCCGGGCGCTTCGCCAATACCTACCATACTACCCACGCGCGACGCTTGCCTCGGCTTTGACGGTGTGTACCGTCGACGTTGAGGCGCCTGCTAGGCGGGCCGTCTTGCGTACCGAGAACCCGGCCGCCAGGAGCTCGGCGCTCCGTTCCCGCCTTCGGCCTTCGCGCATGGCCCGCTTGATCCCTCGCCAGGCCGTTACTGCGTACCATATACCCGCCGGCCGTTACCGCGTAACAGCTGCCCCGCATAGGGCCATCCATCGAGTCGCTCTCTGAGGGTGCTGCCACACCCGCCACTGTCGATGGCATCGACGAGGGTATCGCGCGCATCTTCGTCGGGGAGCATCCGGTGGAGGCGTACACGGTCAAGGCTGAACGCTTGCTTGAGGGCGCGGTAGAGGGATCGGCCTGTGCGTGGAGGGTCCGCTGACCGAAGGGCTGGAGGCGGCGCTTGACCCGGAGGCGACGCAGGAGCAGCAGGAGCTCATGCGCCACAAGCGCTAGCGCTTGCGGCGGTGTGGTGGTTGCCCCGAGGGGGCATGCTGCTGATAGCTACGACAAAGGACCGCGCCTGCGCTGTAAAATTTCGCGGGGCTCGCACTGAATAACGGGGAGGGGGAGGAGGGCTACAGACCATTGGTAGTGTCCCGCCGCGGGTTTTGAACATTACGAGCACAAAGGAGAGCACTCTATGGCTGACCAACTCGAGAGCCTCAGACGTCTGTTTGATAACCTCGATATGTGGCGCCATCTCCCCTCATACCGCTTGGAGCCGAGGGCCGATCCCTTCTTTGGCCTTTACATGCGGGAGGTGGTCGCAGCTCATCTCCAGGTAGACCTGCACGACGTGATGGTTCCCGAGCTGCCGCTTCGCCTGGGTACCATTGGCTGTGCTGATGGCCAAGGCGATAACCAGTCCGTGAAGGTGGATTTCGCGCTCTTCTCGCAAGCGCGCGATAAGATGTATTTGGTCGAGCTCAAAACGGACCAGGCGTCCCATCGCGATCAGCAGGACCAATACCTGGAGAGAGCAGCGGATACGAACGGTAATGCCATCATTGAGGGCATCCTCGCTCTGCCGGAGCCCTCGAAGCAGCGGGAGAAGTACCGCTATCTCTTGCGGGAGCTCGCACGCTTGGGGGCGATCAGTGTCCCGGATGGAATGATGACCGCCTCTGGTCCTGAGCTCACGCGCATGATGCGCGATCAGACCCGTATCAACCTGAGTGAGACCACGATGCACGTGAAGGTCGGCTACGTGCAGCCGACGCTGGAGCCAAGGCCAGAGACCGCGGACTTCGTGATCGATTTCAAGGAGTTCGGCCACCACTTGCCGGTCGATACGGACGCCGTGGCCGCCATGTTCCAGTCTTACCTCGAGCAGTGGACTGGACCCGCAGGCGCGAGCCAGGCAGTGGGCGCCTGAGGGGCGAGGGCAGGGATGCAGGCTCCCCGGCTCTCGAAATCGCGTTTCATGAGCGGCCGTCAGTGCTCGCTTCGCCTGTGGTACGACGTACACCGCCGCGACCTTGCGGCGAAGCCCGACGAGGCGCAGGAGTGGATCTTCGGCGTGACGTCCACCAAGACGACGGCCTCGGAGCGCTTTATCGACATGAGCAGCCAGGTGGAGGCGGCGGCATGACGCTGATTGATTCGGCACCGACGGAGCCAGGCAGTGTTTGGGAAGGCGACTATCGCGTGGCTGGTGTGGTACATCGAAGGACGTTCCGCGACTTGCATGCGCTCAGGTTGGAGGACTGCTCCAGGTCTGGGGGAGGGGTGACGGTGGCGAAGTCCAGCACACAGCGCCAGCGCGAGTAC
>JBKGYE010000081.1:0-5839 GCA_046546255.1 Halorhodospira sp.
CGACCGGCTCAATCCGTGAGATCAATGATGATCTCACTCCCTGAAGGTGCCAGCGTCACAGCAGCCTCGGCGAAGGAGGGCGGCCCCATGGTCCCCATGGCGTTGCGACTGAAACCAGCCGGCTCCTTGGGCACGCCGATCCAGTTCGTGGTCAGCTCCTCATCGCCGTCAAGATCTTGAAAGGCGGCCACGGCATAATCACCGGGCTCAAGCGACGAGATTGTCAACTGCACCTCTGCCCCTTCGACCTTGCGAGCCTGGCGCACGAGCGCTCCCTCTGGATCAGGGAAGGCCTGCGCCTCATCAAAGATGGCCAGATAGACGGTCCCTTGATCAGGCTCCGGCACCTGGACCCGCACCTCAAGGCTCGCCGCCGCAGCCGTATCCAACGCCGCCAGCACCGCGATCAGCAATACGCCAGACCTCCAGCCGCTCATGGGACCTCCTATCAAGAATCACGCGGCCCTGCGCTAGCCCACGGCCGCCTGCTCCCCCGAGAGGCCAGGGGGTTCCGTGTACGGGGCCAAGAAATGCTCAATCTGCTCCAGTAAACGCTTGCGCTGCACCGCGGATGCCCGGGTACCCGGGACCAAGCAGGGTGAGACACGCCGCCGATCGAAGTAGAGCGCCCCACTGACCAACCTCGGCGAGGCCACCCTCGCCGAGGCCTCTGAAGGGCGCGCTGCTAGCCAAACCAAGGTGTCCGCACCCTGCTCCGGGGTCCGTAACCGCTGGTGCGTCCAGCGCCAGAAGGTGGGGATCGCCGCGCGAAGACCGGCCGTATCCACCCAACCCGGGTGCATCGCATAGCAACCGACTCCGTTAAACTCCGGCATCCGCGCCATTTCCTCGTTCAATACCACTTGAGCCCGCTTGACATTGGCATAGGTAGCTACCTTGTCGTAGTCTTGGTTCTCCAGCAGGTGACGCAGATGCAGCCGCTGCAGGTACATCCCCCCTGAGCTCATCCAGAGGATCCGAGCACCTGGGCGTAGCCGGCCGGTGCGGAGCAGATTGCGCACTAGTAAGAAATGGCCGAAGAGCTGTGAGGCCATCTGCAGCTCAACGCCATCCGCGTTGCGGGTGAAGCGATCAGGCATGGCACCAGCGTTCAGTCCTACGAAATCCAGCGACGGAAGCTCCCTCACCGCTTGCTGTACCGCCGCCCAGTCGCTGGTATCTAGGCTCAGATAATCCCTCTGCCCCTGCCCTGGAGATCGCCCACAGGTGATAACCTGGTGTCCCAAGGTACGCAGTCGCTCGGCCGCTGCCGCCCCAATCCCACGGCTCCCGCCCGTGATCAACCCTACCAAGGGCTGCTCCCCCCCGGTCAGGAGCGGATCCGAGAAACCGGGCCAGGTCCGCGCGTGGCGCGCATACCCACTGCGGTCGAAAGAGAAATAGATCGAGGCATCCAGAAGCCATTCATGGGGCTTGCGCATAGGCCTTAAACTCCTGAGCTGGCGCTCCTGACCGAGCAAGGCCCTGCCCCGCCCTGTCCTCATCACGGACGGTTCTCTCGTTGAAGGGATCTCACCACCGCGGCTTGAACATCTTCAGGTGCGGACGCCGGGATCGGATTCGATCTTCGCACGATAGCCACAGAGCGCTAGAGTAGATAACAATCCAAGAAGGATAGGATAGTAACTCTATCATGGTACGCCTCTTGAAGTGGCTCCTGGCCAGCGTCGCCGGCCTGCTCGTAATCCTCATCGC
The DNA here is from genome assembly GCA_046546255.1 of Halorhodospira sp. Classification (GTDB taxonomy): domain Bacteria; phylum Pseudomonadota; class Gammaproteobacteria; order Nitrococcales; family Halorhodospiraceae; genus Halorhodospira. Next base: position 1,717 of record JBKGYE010000081.1, read on the forward strand.
GACAGTAGCTATCGCCATCGCAGTGATCGACCCCAATGACTACCGCGATGACATCGAAGCGATCGCCGAGCGCGAACTCGGCCGGGAACTCACCATCGAGGGAGAGATCACGTGGACCTTCTTCCCTTGGCTAGGCCTTGAGATCGGCCGGATCCGCCTGGCGGATGCCGAGGGCTTCTACGAGGCACCCTTCATCGAGCTCGACCGCATCGCCGCCTCCGTCCGGCTTTGGCCACTACTGCGTGGCGAGTTGCACACCCGCGTCCTTGAGGTGGACCGTGCCGTGATCCGGCTCATGCGCAACGAGCAAGGAGAAGAGAACTGGGCGGATCTTGTCGAGCGCCTAGCCGCAGAGCAGGGAGGCGAAGCGGATCGCGACACACAGCCAGAACCGGAAACAACCGATGGCGATGGCGAGGATGCCCCAGCGGCGGTGGACACGACAGCCCTAGAGCGTGCTGTTATTGGCGGCCTGCGGTTGCGTGAGGCCGCAATCTACTGGGAAGACCGCACCACAGAGCAACAGATCGAGCTCAACCCCGTGGCCGTAGAGATCGATACGCTGCGCCTCGATGAGCCGGTTGGCATGCGGGCGGAAGCGGTCATCGACGGCGAGGAGCGCGTCTCTCTCAACGGCCAGGCCCGCCTCGCCCTGCCGGGCGGCGAGCCTCAGCTGACCGCTGACTGGCAGCTCAGCCCTCTCGACCCGAAGGGGCTCCTTCAGGCGCTGGACCAGCAACCACCAGCGACCGCTGATGAGGCGGTGTTGCGCCACCTCTCCGGCTCAGGAACGGTGACCGCCTCTGCGGAGCAGATCGAACTCTCCAGCCTAACCCTGAAGCTCGACGACAGCCGTATCGAGGGGGAGGCTAGCCTCATTCCGGCAACCCCGCAGATCGAGTTCACCCTAGCGCTTGATGCCATCGACGCCGATCGCTACCTGCCGCCACCGGCAGAGGCACCGGGCGACGGGGACCGTGATGAGACGGAGCAGCCAGACCAGGGCACCTCCGACACGAACGAGGAGACGCCCAGCTTCGGCGATCTGCGGGCCATCGCCCTGGATCTGCCCCTAGAGGCGTTGCGCCCGCTCGTGCTTGACGGTCATATCCGCATCGACGAGCTACGTATCGCCGGACTGCGCCTACAGCAGCTTCAGGCCGAACTCGCCGGTGCCGATGGCGAGCTCGGTGCCAAGTCGCTGCAGGCGCAGCTCTACGACGGCCGCTATGCTGGCCACGCCATGCTCGACGCACGCGGCGAGGAACCGGCTTTCGACCTGGCCTCGAGCCTTGAGGACGTCCGTTTTGCCCCCTTGCTCGAGGACCTGACCGGGCGTGACTGGCTCCACGGCAATGGCAGCTTCCGCTTCGCCGGCAATGGCGGTGGCCCGCACCTGCATGCCCTGATCGAGGATTTCGAAGGCGATGGACAGCTAGCCGTCGAGAACGGTGCCCTGCTCGGGCTCAACCTCCCCCACGAAATCCGCAAGGCGGCAGCGCGCCTACGTCGTGAGGAGCCGCCACAGCCTCCTGAGGACGAGGAGCGCACGGATTTCTCGGAGCTGACCGCGAGTTTCACGCTCGCTGAGGGGGTTACCCGCAACGACGATTTGCGTGTCCACTCCCCATTGCTGCAGGCCAGCGGCGAGGGACAGGCGGACCTTCTCCAGGAGCAGATCGACTATCGCATCACCGCCACCCTCGCCGAGGGCCTAGACACCAACCAAGCCCCGCTCTTGCATCGCATAGCCGGGAGCACCGTGCCGCTGACAGTCAGCGGACCACTGCTCGCCCCGAAAGTCGGCATCGATCTCGCCGCGGCACTTGGGGTCGAGGAGCTAAAACGCCTCGAGGCAGCCGAGGAGGAGATCGAGGCCGCCCTCAAGGCCGAACGCGAGGAGCTTGAGCAGCGGCTCGAGGAAGAGAAGGCTGAGCTTGAGGGTGAGCGCGAGGAGGCCGAGCAGCGCCTCGAAGCGGAGAAGGAGGCCCGACGGGAGGAGCTCAAGCGCGAGGAAGAGCGACTCAAGGAAGAGCTGGAACAGGAAGCGGAAGAGAAGCGCGATGAGGCCGAGGAGCGCCTGCGCAAGGAGCTCGACAGCTTCTTCTGAGCTTCCTCGATCCAGGCCCGATGCAAACAAAAGAGCGCGGATCAACCAGCAACGGAGCGCAGGGGGGAGCAGGCCATGACCATGAACCTCGCTTTCGGCAAGGAGGACATCGACAACGCCCTAGCCCAGATGACCTCGGAGGAGATCGACCGTCTCCCCTTTGGGGTCATCCAGCTCGACGCCCAAGGCCGGATCCTGCTCTACAGCGCCACCGAGGGCGCGATCACCGGCAGGGATCCTGAGCAGATGATCGGCAAGGATTTCTTTGACGAGATCGCACCCTGCGGCCGTACCGAGGAGTTCTACGGACGCTTCCGGGCCGGGGTCGAGCGGGGCTCACTCAATGAGATCTTCGACTATACCTTTGACTACCACATGATACCGACCAAGGTCCGGGTGCATATCAAGCGGGCGCTCAGTGGCGACAACACCTACTGGGTCTTCGTCAAGCGGCTGCAGGCACCATCCTAGCCTTTACAAGCTGGCGACCTGCCACCACCGCACAGCCGCAAAGTACCTTCTTAGGAAGGTCACGGGACATAGCGCGAGGCCGTCCCCCTCAGGGATAATGGTAGTGGCGTCAACGCGAGAGGAAACTTGCATGAGCGAAGAAGATACCCCCAAGCTCAATACCGAACTCGCTCGACAGATCCAGAGCCTCGGGCTCGAAGCCGTCGAAGAGGAAGGCGAGGATCCGATGGCGACCGTCGAGGCCCTGATGCTCGGCACATTATCCATGGCCCGCAGCTATATGGACGCTCCGGATCTCGCCGACTACCTGCGCTTCGTCGCCGACCACGTGGAGGGCGTTGCGGGGGCGGGTGAAGACGACGACGAGGAGGAGGAAGCAGACGCTGGCTGAACGGGGCCACCGTGCCACCAGGAACCAAGCCGCACAGCCCGGTTCCCGGTCCTCCAAGCCCTATCGTTGCACCGCCGGCTAGTCCCCCTCGTCCTCGTCGGCAGCCATACGATCCAGCGCCTCCAGGGCCTGCTGCTCGCCACCGACGAAGTAGCGAACCTGCCCCTCGGGGTCCTGATAGAAGACCGTCGGCACGCTGCGTACCCCAAGCGCCTGTGCGATCTCCATATTCTTCGCCACGGCCTGCTCCCCGTCGACGTCGTGTTCCTGCTCGATCTGGGCCGCCGCGTCCTCGCGTGAGCGCTCGCCGAGGAAGCCTACGGGCACCCAGCGCCACTCCACGTTCGGTGTCGCCCCGTCCTCGACGGCCTCGACGAGGTCACTGCATGCCGGGCAGTGGGGGTCCCTGAAGGCGTAGACCTGGAATGAGCTGTCGCCGTGAACGAGGTAGTAGCTCTCGCCAAGACGCTCTAGGACCTCGGCTGAGGCGGCCTCCCCGGGAGCACCGCCCGAGCAGCCCAGCATGAGCAACGCACCGGCTACCCAGGTCATCAACCATCGCTTGACGTTCATAAGCTCTTCCATCCCGACTGCCCTCTGCATCTGCTGCTCGTCCTATTGCGCTTCCACGCCCGGCTGAACGGCCTCAAGCAGCTGCTCGGCACGCTCATGGCCAGCGTCCGCAGCCTCCTGCCAAAGCTCGGCGGCACGCGCCATATCCGGTTCCGTGGCATGGCCTTCCAGATACATCCAGCCGAGCTGGACCTTGGCCTCGGTATTCCCCTCCTCGGCCAGCTCAGCGAATGCCTCGTGCGCCGCTTCCAGGTCCCCGGCTTCGTGGCGCTCATGGGCCTCTACCAAGGCCTCCGGCACCTCCTCATCAGAGGCCGCGTCCTGCTCCGAGGCCGCCTCTGCCTCCGCCTCCCCGCTCGACTCAGCTGCAAGCGGGCTACCACTGAACAACAGCCCGAGGACCATCAACCCTATCGGTGACCGCATATCTTCACGGGCAAGCATAGTCGTCTCCTTGTGCTGACTGTGACAAGTCATCGCAGCCTAGTGGGTCAAGCACAGCACATGCAATGCAACCGCGGCGACCTCTCGCTACAGCAGACGAGATCCCACTCTGTCGCTTTAGTCGTATGGGTACG
>JBKGYE010000082.1:0-5504 GCA_046546255.1 Halorhodospira sp.
TTCCACAGCAGGCAGTGGACCCAGCGTTGGTGCTCTAGGGCAGTAAGCTGGGCCGCTGTGGGGTACAGTCGGTATGTGACCTTGCGCTGGACCATGGCTCCACTCTACCTCGAGTGTCCATGAGCGCAAATGATGGCGCTGCGCGCCATGCGCCGCTTCACCACCCCCTAAGCCGCTACGCGGCTATAGGCGGAGCACTGCAGCGCAATTTGGTAGAGGAGGAAGGGAGGGAAGCGCCCGTTGCGGTTTGGATCCGTCACCCGGGCCACGATGCGATCTAGGGGGTATTTAGCACGAAGTAGGCCGTAAGCCAGCTGACCAGCCAGCACAACCTGGTGAAGTGATACCCAGGCCTCACCAAGCCGCAAGCCATAAGACGGTCACGGTGGATCACCAGACCCCCAGGCCAGCGGCCTAGGGCACCATGCCTGAGAGGACCAAGTCCTCGTAGCGCACCATCCCAAGCACCTCGTCGATATCGATCACCGGTGCCACGGCAATCCCCATGCGCTCGAACAGTCGTGCGCAGTAGCGAATATCCATAGTAGAGCGGACCGAGACCACCGGCTTACTCATGACCTCATAGAGATTGACACGTGCCGGGGCCCGATTGTGCGCTAGCACCTGCTTGGCAATATCAGAGAGCAGTACCAAGCCATATTCATCGTTTTCGTCGCGCTTGTCGACAAGTACCGCCTTATCACCGGTCTCTTTCATCTTCACCAGGGCATCGCGCACGGTAACCAGGCCATTCAGCAGGATCAGGTTGTCCTGCATCACCTCAATCACCCGCACGATGGACTGCTGCTGCTCGCTCATGGCTACCCCCCGCTCCCTAGATCTTGATCCAGGATCCGCTCAATCTGGTGCTTTACCCCGACCGCATCCTCGATATCAATTTGGAATGCGATCCCCGTCCCCGGTGTGGTATCGAACTCCCCCACCTCATCGATGCGTTCAAGAATGGTCCGCGCCCTGCGCTCCTCAACGACAAAGAGGACCATATCCCGCTGCGCTTCCAGGTTCAGCCCGAAGAAGGTCTTACGTATCTTGACTCCTTCACCGCGAGCATGATTGATAATCGTGGCCCCGGTTGCCCCACACCTCCGGGCAGCGGTCATGATCGCATCGGTTTTCTCCTCGTCCACGAAGGTCACGATGAGCTTGAAGCGCATGGGCTCCTCCTAGCTTGACTGCCCGCGTCCCGCTCTGCCGGGAGCCTTTTGACGACGCAGTTGCCACTTAAACCATAATTCCGCCAGCTGTGCATAAGTCATCACTGCAATGATCGGGCATAGCACCGCGAACGCGATCAGCCCAAAGCCATCGAGCAAGGGGCTACGTCCCGGGATGCCAGAGGCAAGGCCGAGCCCCAGGGCGGCTACCAAGGGCACGGTCACGGTGGAGGTGGACACCCCACCCGAGTCGTACGCAATAGGGATGATCTGCCGTGGTGTCAGCAGCGTCTGCGCCACCACCACGGCATAGGCGCCAATGATGAAGTAGTGCAGAGAACCACCGGTAACGATCCGGAACGCACCAATGGTAATCCCCACGCCAACCCCTATAGCGATCGCGATACGCAGTCCCCACACCGAGATCGCGCCACCGCTCACCTCATTCGCCTTCAGGGCCACGGCGATAACCGCCGGCTCGACCAGCACTGCCGCCACCCCGATGCTAAAGGCGAACAGGTAGACCCAGTAGTAGTCACTCCATCGCACCCCTCCTGCCTCGGTCGCCGTCCCGGCGCCATGGATGAACGCGGGATCTGTAAGCTGATCAGCCATGGCTCGACCAACCGGGAACAGGGCTTCGTTCAGCCCAACCAGAAACAGCGTCAACCCCAGGATGACGCAGAGGAAGCCACCGGCCACTCGCTTGAGATGAGGAACCGGACGGCGCAGCACCAGGAACTGCGCCCCGAGCAGCACAATCACAATAGGGGCCACATCAAGGAGGGTCTCCCTCAATGTTTCCAGAAGTTCAACGAGGATCGCCATCTCAGCGCATCATCCCGTAGAGGAGCACAAAGATCATCGGTGTCAGGGAGGCGAAGGCGATCAGGCCGAAACCGTCGAGGGCCGGATTGCGCCCCCCAATCGAGGTGGCAAGCCCTACGCCGAGCGCCGTGACCAGCGGCACGGTGATGGTCGAGGTCGTCACACCACCGGAGTCGTAGGCCACACCGACGATCTCCTCCGGCGCAAACCCCGTAAGCGCCATGACTAGCACATAGCCGCCGATAACCAAATAATGCAATGGCCATCCCCTGAGGATCCGCACCACACCGAGGACGATCGCCATACCGACGGCTAGGGCAACGACAACACGCAGCTGCAAAGCGTAACTAGCACGTGCCTCACCTGTATCTGCCACAAGGCCCTCAGCAGCAGCCATCTGAGCCGCTTCCTGGGCAACCGCGATGAGCGCAGGTTCTGCGATGGTTGTCGCGAAACCGAGCGCAAAGGCGAAGGCAATCAACCAAAAAACGCTACCCTTGCGGGCAAAGGCGTGGGCCATCGACTCACCAATCGGGAAAAGCCCCATCTCTAGCCCGTAGACGAACAGCGTCAGCCCCAACACGATGAAGACCAGTCCGACCAGGACCCCTGCCACATCCGGCAAGGGCTGCTGCACGACGACGATCTGGAAGAAGCCGACCACCACTACGATCGGCAGCAGGTCCCGGACGCTGCTACCGAGCGAGCGCAGGAAAGCGAGCGCACCCTCGAGCATCAGCGGACGTGGTCCACCCGTTGCCCGAGCATCTCAGCGGTGACCAACACCACCCCCGAGGGGGTGACGTGGAAACGCTGACGGTCCACCGCAAGATCCTCGCCGATCACCATGCCCGACGGGATGCGGCAACCTTCATCGATGACGGCGCTGCGCACCCGGCAATCCGCCTCGACCGCAACCCGCGGCAAGATGACGGACGAGACCACCTCGGCACCAGGACCGACCTGCACCCGGGAGAAAAGCACCGAGCTACGTACCGTCGCCCCAGCGATGATGTTCCCGCCGGAGACCATCGAGTCAGTAGCAGCCCCCCTCCGGCCTCGGTCGTCATGGATGAACTTCGCGGGTGGCAGCTGCGCCTGGTACGTCCAGATCGGCCATTCGTCATCGTAGAGATTGAGCTCGGGAGCCTCCTGGATCAGCTCCTGGTTGGCGCGGTAGAAGGCATCCACCGTACCCACATCACGCCAGTATGCCTGCTTGCCGCTGACCGGATCGCTAAAAGGGAAGGCCTGGACATGATCGCCGGCGATGGCTGCCGGTAATACGTCGCGACCGAAGTCCCGGGAGCTGGCAAAGTTCTCGGCGTCCTCGCGCAGGACCCGGAACAGATAATCGCGGTTGAAGACATAGATCCCCATCGAGACCAAAGCCACATCCGGCTTCCCGGGCATGGGCTCCGGGTCCTGCGGCTTCTCGGTCAGCGCCGTCACCCGGCCATCGCGCTCAACGCTCATCACCCCGAAGGCCCGCGCCTGGTCGCGCTCTACCTGAACACATCCGACAGTAACATCAGCGCCGGTCTCCACATGCCGGGCGATCATGGCGCCGTAGTCCATCTTATAGACGTGATCACCCGCTAGGATGAGCACGTACTCCGGGGCATGCGCCTGGATGATATCGATATTCTGATAGACCGAGTCGGCCGTACCAGCGTACCAGAGCGGCTTGTCCATACGCTGCTGTGCCGGGATGATCTCGACGAACTCACCGAATTCGCCGCGCAGGAATCCCCAGCCACGCTGGACGTGCTGGATCAGCGAATGGGCCTTGTACTGGGTCAGGATGCCTACCCGCCGGATCCCGGAGTTGATGCAATTCGATAGCGGGAAATCGATGAGGCGGAATTTACCGCCGAACGGAATGGCTGGCTTGGTGCGCCAGTCCGTAAGGCTGGAGAGCCGCCCGCCCCGGCCACCGGCCATGATCAGCGCAAGGGTCTCCCGCGTCAGGCGGCTGACAAAGCGCGGATTCTCCTCCAGGAACATGCGACCTCCAGGCGGGACAAGTGTGCTCAGGATATATAGGGCACCGCGCTGATGCCAACGGGCGCAAGGCACCTTCCTTGCGGCGCCCGCTCATGCCTTAGAATAGCGAGGCGAGGGGGACGACACTCCCTGATACGAGCCATTCCTCGCCGAGACTGCAGGGACACTATCCTGAGCCGCAAAGCCTCCTTGACGCGCAAGATCATCCACATCGACATGGACGCGTTCTACGCCTCCGTGGAGCAGCGGGATCATCCCGAGCTGCGCGGCCTAGCGGTGGTCGTCGGCGGCTCCCCGCAAGGACGTGGCGTCGTCGCTGCCGCAAGCTACGAGGCACGCGACTACGGCATCCGCTCGGCTATGCCTGCTGCTCACGCCCGCAGGTTATGCCCTGACGCCGTTTTCCTGCGCCCACGCTTCGAGCGCTATCGGGCGATCTCTCGCCACCTCCACGGCATCTTCGCCGATTACGCCACCGCGATCGAGCCACTTGCCCTCGATGAGGCCTACTTGGAGGTGACCGGCTCCAGGCGCTGCCGGGGCTCCGCCACCCTTATCGCTGAGGCCATCCGCACCCGGATCCGCGAGGAGACCGGCCTGACCGCCTCGGCGGGAGTCTCCTATAACAAGCTGCTGGCCAAGCTCGCCTCCGAGGAGCGCAAGCCCGATGGACGGTACGTGGTGCCACCGGCGGACGGACCGGCCTATGTCGCCATACAGCCCATTCGCCGCCTTCACGGTGTTGGCCCGGCGACGGCTGCGCGCATGGAAAGGCTCGGGATCGTGACCGTGGGGGATCTACTGCACTGGGATCTGGCGGATCTGCACCGGCTCTTCGGCACCCGGGCCGGCACGCTCTACGACGCCGCACGGGGGATCGATAACCGGCCTGTGCGCACGCGCCGCGAGCGTCAATCCATCGGCGCTGAGCGCACCTTCAACGAGGATACTTGCGATCCGGCAGAGATCGAGCGCCGGCTCGCACCGCTGATAGCCCGCGTCGCCGAACGACTGACGGCAGCAGGGCTGGTGGCACGCACGGTCACGCTCAAGCTGCGCTACGCTGACTTTACCGCCATCACTCGGCAGACATCACCACCCTTTGCCATTGACAGCCAGCAGGCCATCGAGGCCCTGATCCCCAGCCTGCTCGCAGAGACGGAGGCCACCCGGCGCCCCATACGCCTGCTCGGTGTCAACCTCTCGGGCCTGCAGCCACGCCTGCACGAGGCCGATCTATTCCAGGGGGATCCACCAACGAGATGATCCCTGCTAACCCGCAACAAGCCGATCGCCCTCCCCCCACTTGGCGGCATACATCGCTTGGTCTGCCCGCGCAAGCAGGCTGTTCACCGAGTCGCCTGGCCGCCAACCGGCGACACCGATACTGGCACCGCAGCGTACGCCAGGCTCGATCTCGCAGCGAAGCAGGCGACACTCCAGCGCCCGAGCCACCACCTCGGCGCCCGTGCGATCCGTATCCCGGCAGAGGAC
>JBKGYE010000083.1:0-5451 GCA_046546255.1 Halorhodospira sp.
TGCGAACGCTGCGAACGCGCGGCACAGCTGGGTTTGCGGGGCGCGGGGGTGGTTGGATGCGAACGGTCTCAGAGTCCAGTTCACTTGGGGTTGCGAATCAGTTCGCAGTGTTCGCATGGGTGCAGGGGAGGTGTTCGCAAAATTCGCATAGGCCTGCGAACGCAGGAGATGGGCCTGCGAACGCATGGGCATGGGGTGGGTGCGCCTGTTAGGGGTGCGATGCTCCCCCCTATGGGAGTTCCTTCTTGTGCCCTCCAGCGGGAAGGGGCGCGGGTGCTCGAGGTTTGGCGCACTGGCCCGGGCGCAGGTGGCCGGCGCGCAGGCGGGGGAGACATCGGGTCGGGGCCCGGTGCGGGTGCCGGCAAAGGTGAGCGGTCCGAGTGGGAACGGCAGGCACCGGGGGGCGCGAATCGGGATCGGGCGGCTCGGATCGAACAAGCGAACCGACCCCGGGGTGGGCCGAGACCCAGAGCCGGATCCGGGCACAAGCGCCAGCCGCGGCTCGGGCAAGCACGGCACCACAACCGCAGGGCATCATCGCCATCACTCGGCGCCACAGCCCCCTTCCCTGGCGGGCCAGCTGCTTCCCTCCCCTGCACGGATCGGCATCGCCCAGGGGTGACTGGGGCGCGGATCCAGAGCTAGGCGCCGGGCGCACGGCTGGCGTTGAGATCGGAGCGCAACTCGGATTGATGGACTGCTCCGGTGGCCTGACGCAAAGAACCCGGCAGAGCAGGAATTTGTCTCACAATCGCCGATTGGTTGCTCTTTATGTGTTTCTGAGTCCAAAGATTTGGTAACTCCTTGACTATATAAGCAAAAAGGGGGCTTGGGCTCTGGCGTGCTGGCATGCTTGGCGCATTGGTTTCGTTACGCGGTCAGAGCTAAGCTTCTGTGATTGCAGAAGATATCGTAGATACAACGACGGATTCCTGTATTGCTCCGACCGCGCCGGTGTTGGTGGTGGCCGCGGGTGTTAGGACGTTGGGACGGTAAGCCCAACTGGGGAGCATGGCACGGGCGATACCAAGGCGGCTCCGCTGGTCGAGTACCGCTCGAGCGTCCCCGGCCCCGGGCGAGGAGTCATCTGGCAGTGAGGGTGGCACGAGCGGATAGAGCAGGGCGCATCCTAGCCGGGGAGTTTTTCGCAATGAAAGGCGCAATTGGGTGGCGTTCTGTGTGGCTTTTAGAGAGGATCAAGGTACGAGCATCGGGAAGCGAACCGCGGGTGGGTTAGAGCCATGGATTCTGACGATTTGAAGCGTGCACCCGGGGGCTGGGCGCTGAGCGCCGAGGACAGTCTCGGCTTGGTCCGCAAGTTCATCGGAGCCGGTTTCTGGGAGCAGGATCTGCGTCCGGCTCTCTAACGGTGGACGCGCAGCTGCTGGCGCTGTACGGCTATGCCTCCGATGGTGCGCACGACTGGGATCTCACCACCTAGCGTAAGCACGTTGTACCCAAGGGCTTGTCCGGCACCTTCGCGATTTATGTGGATGACCGGGCACTCAGGTCAGATGGCCGCCGAACCACATCTTGTGCCGTAGGGTGATGTTGGCAGATAGGTGAGCTTGCCGCAGACCAGATAGCAGACCGTGATCAAGTTGCGCGCCGTGCGAAACCCCCGGGCGCGGCCTTTGGCCACCTGAATCTGTCCGTTCATCTCCTCGACCGAGCCATTGGACAGGCGCGATTCGAAAGCGTTGAGAATGCCCTGCCAAGAGGGCCTTAAGCGTCAGCGCCAGGCGTTTGAACGGCTCCAGCCGGCAGCGCCGGGCCCAGCTGTACCAGGCCATGAGCCTGCCCCCGGCCTCTCTGCGACTCGCACCGCTGGTCAGGATATCGTGCAGGGCTTCCTTGAGCCGCCAGGCGCAGGCGGCAGTCTTGAGCCGTGTCCGCGACAGGTAATGCAGATCGGTGAGCTGCTTGAGCGTGTGCCTTGCGGCGTCCTTGAGCCAGACCCAGCGCGTGCGCTTGAGCGCGGTCTCGATGCGCACCTCGGCTCGCCGGACCTCGTCGACGGCTTGGTTGGCCAGCTGCACTACGTGGAAGGCATCGAAGGTGATCGCAGCCCCGGGCAGATGCCGCTGCACGCCGGCGATATAGGCCTTGCTCGTATCGATGCTGTCCACTTCGATCGCCTCCCGATCGCCGCCGTGCTCATGGAGATCCGCCACGAAATCTCCAACAGTCAACTGATTCCGCCCCTGGCAGGCGAAGAGCAGGCGGCGGGCATCGAGGTCCTGGAAGACGGTGATGTAGTTCTGTCCGCGCCGCGAAGCGGTCTCGTCGATACCGACAGAGCGGACGCTGCTGCAGTCCTGCTGAGCACGGGCTGCTTCCACGTAGTGGTTGAAGATCCGCCAGATCGGGTCATCACCGATACCCAGGTAGGTGGCGACCTTCTGAACCGGCATCTGCTTGCAGAGGGTGATGACCATCGCCTCGAACAGCTGCGAGAACCCGCTGCCCGGCCGCGCCCAGGGCACTTCGACCTGCGTGGTCTTCCCACAGTCCTGGCAGCGTACCCGAGGCACGGCGGCGTGGATGTAGGCCTGGTGCTCGAAGAAATGCAGGTGCTGCCACGTGCGCTGACGGGTGTCATGAACGGGCTGCCCCTCGGCGCCACAGGCCGGGCAGGCGAAGCGGCTGCCGCTGGTGAAGGTGACATCGAAGTCAATCCGCTTGGCCTGCGCGTCGAAGCGAATGTCGCTGACTTCCCAGGGCGCGCTCAGCCTCAGCGCGGCGGTGAATAGGGCGTGCTCGGTGGCTATAACAGCTACTCGCTTGGTTAGGACGGCGAGGCACAACATATAGGGTCAGACGCTCAACCGACTACCCACAGCAACCTTCTGACACCCACCCGATCCGCGAAGGGACCACAAAAAGGGGGTGGGGGTCACCTCCCTTTCAGCAATGCGAGCGGGGGCTTGGTTTCGGGTACCATTGCAACGCCACTCATCTTCGGACTTTCAGAAGCCGTTACGGGAAGTTGATGTGCCATCTATCCGTCTTTCTGACTCTCAGTATTGCCCTCAGCGTGGTTCAAGCGTCGGCGCTTTCGCCCCATTGCCTGGTACCACCGAGCATGACCTCACCCATCAAGGAAGAGGTGGCGGTGGGGGCGGCCCATCGGCGACTTGGAATCCCCAGGGATTACTCGGAGCGCACCGGATTAAGCCGCCAGACCTACCCTGCTGCGTTAGTCCCGGTCCTGGTTGATCCGAGGCGCGGCGCCTTCAGCATGAGTCGGGATGCCGCGGATGCCTGGTTGGATCTGCAGGCAGAGGCTCGGCGTGTGGGGCACGAGCTGATCGTCGTATCGACGTTCCGTAGTATCGAGGAGCAGGAGCATCTGATCCGTGCCCGCCTGGACGGCGGTGAGGATATCCGTGAGATTCTCGAAACCAGTACCGCCCCCGGATATAGCGAGCACCACAGCGGCGCGGCGATCGATGTGACAGTCCCCGAAGTCGGCAGCCTGGACGAGGAGTTTGCAGAGACCGAGGCCTTCGCCTGGCTGGAGGACAATGCTGAACGGTTCGGCTTTCACCTCTCGTACCCGGAGGACAACGACCATGGGCTCGACTTCGAGCCCTGGCACTGGCGCTACAAAGGGAAAGGTGGACACAGTTAGGCGGCGTTCTATATGGGTTTTAGATAGGATCAAGGTACGAGATTCAGGCAGCGAACCGCGGGCGTGGGGGGCTTGACCCACGGGGTCTGACGATTTGAAGCGTGCACCGGGGAACTGGGCGCCGAGCGCCGAGGCCAGGCTCGGGTTGGTCCGCAGGTTCATCAGCGCCGGCTTCTGGGAGCAGGACCTGCGATCCAGCTCGCTGACGGTGGATGCACAGCTGCTGGCGCTGTACGGCTATGCCTCCGATGGCGCGTTCAATAGTGCGTTCGACTGGGATCTCTCCATCTGGCGTAAGCGCGTGGTCCCCGAGGACTTGTCCTGGGTCGAGACCCGTTTCCAGGAGGCACGCTAGCGCGAGGAGTCCTGGGACCTTACCTACCGGATCCAGCTTCAGGATGGTTGCATCCGGCACCTGCGCTCCTTGGGGTGGTTGGAGCGCGTGTCGGCGGATGGGCCGGATCGCCTGATCGGTTTTGAGCAGGATGTCACCGAGCATCGCCAGCTCCTGGAGCGCAGCGAGGAGCGCCGGCAGCAGCTCGAAGCGATCCTCGATGCAGTGCCGGGTGTAAGCCTGGCTCAGGTCGATCTGGTCGGGGTCATCGAGGAGGCCAGTCAAAGCGCGGAACGGATCCTGGGGTGTTCGCGTGCGGAACTGATTGGCAGTAACTTCCGGAGTTTCCACGAGCCCGCCGACCAGGCGCGCGTCGGGAGGGCCATTGCGGATCTTCAACGCGCCGGTCAGACGCATACCGCTGAATATGACCTCATCCGTGGTTCAGGGCAGCGGTTCCGGGCTCGACTGACAGTTGCTCCTCTGGTCAATGGCCGAGGCGAGGTGGTCAGCAAGCTCGGTGCCTGTATCAATCTCTCCGAGCAAGGACGGGCTTTGCGCATGGTCGGCCTGGCGCGATGCCGCCTTCGATCTGCTGGTGCTCGATCTGAGTGCGCCCGGGCACAAGCAGCAGCCGCGGCTCAGGCAAGCACGGCAGCATAACAGCAGGGCATCATCGCCATCACTCGGCGCCACAGCCCCCCTCTTCCTTGGCGGGCTATCTGACTTACAGCCGGAGATCATCCCGCCAGGAACGTGGGGTGACCTAGCAGATTGCGAGCCCGGAGCACTGCACTGCCGAGACTCCAAGGCTCGAGCCTGGTTCCGGAAGTGGTTGTTCAAGCGGCTGTGGGTCACTGACGTTGTTCGCGCCCTCGATGCAGCCAGGATGGAGATCCGGCGACTGGTTCGCCGCATCTCCTTGGCTTCCATGATCGACACTTGTCGCCTGACTAGCGCCCGTATCGTTGTTATGCTCAAGTAAGGCCATGAGTCAGCCCCTCCCCACCGATTGCGCACTCGGGCGGCCGTTCAGCCATGCCTCAATGTCGCTGAGCCGCCACGCAACCGCGCGCTTACCAATCTTCAGTGGCGCTGGAAAATCGCCGCTGCGGATCTGTTCATAGATCGTTGCACGGGCGAGCCCGGTAATCTGCTCGACCTCTGGCCGGCGGAGAAGTCGCTGCTGGTGTTCATGTGAAACGCTATTCATCTCAATACTCCTATCTATGTGGATGTTGAGCACGGTGTCTTTGGTACTGATAGGAGTAGGAGGGGGTGTGTAGAAAGCTGGGCTGTACTGAGTTGGTTTTTTATTGTTTGTTCAGATATTATGGCGAGTTAACGATCTACTCTGTCAATGGGACGCGCTCGGACTGCTAGCGATCCTGTTGGGGTGGTGCCGGCAGCGCCGGGGACGGCGAACGCGCGTAGGGTCTTCAGAGGCAGCCAGCCAGCGGTGGGGGCGCCCGCAGGACAAGGA
>JBKGYE010000084.1:0-5436 GCA_046546255.1 Halorhodospira sp.
CCCGGAAGGCGCTAGTTGCACGTTCTGGCGAAGATGACCGCTGCTTCTAGTGATAGTGGACATTGTGCACATTGCCCCCTCTCCTGAAGTGGATTTTTACGCGGAACGGTCATGATCCGTCAACGGGTAGCACGGCCTTGCTCATACCTTCTTAACGCGTGTGTCATGCCAACAACCGAGCCCGTTGGGGACCGCTCGGGCCCTGAGGAGGTAGCGTGGTCGCTTCGCTGCGGCATGGATCAGTTTTTAGCCCGCCAGGAGAGAGGCGCATGAGCAGCCGTGCCCAACTGCCACGGCCCCGGCGGTGGCCACCGGACTGGGGCGGAACCAGCGGGTAATCAGCAGCACCAAGGGGCGGGGGAGGGGAAGCGGTCAGTTTTCGCGGCTATGCTCCTCGCAGCGATGGTCACCCGTGTCCCTGGCGGGCCCCGGGAACTTCCTCGCTGAGGACCTGATCCCGGGCAGGCGAGGGGCGAGCCCCAATTCCACCATGCCTGCGAGCTAGACCTGAGAACGCAGCCACTGGAGCAAGTCGGCCCAAGCCTCCATCATCCTGCGCCGCTCGGCGAGCCGCGCCGACCGGTTGTAGGCAGCCGCCACCTGGTTACGCTGAGTATGCGCGAGCTGAAGCTCGATGATTTCCGGCGGCCAGCCTTCTTCGTGAAGCAGAGTGCTTGCGGTAGACCGGAAGCCATGAGGGGTCATCATCTCGTTGGTGTAGCCCATCGTCCTGAGGGCGACCCGGAGCGTGTTCTCCGATAATGGGCGCTCGCGCCGAGTGGCCTCAAACATGAACGGGCGATCGCCGGTGATCGCGTAAAGCTCCTTGAGATACTTGAGGGCCTGGGGTGCAAGCGGGACATTATGGTCCACCCCGCCACGGCGCCCGCCCTTCATCCGTTCTGCGGGAATCCGCCAGGTCGCGGACTTAAAATCGACCTCCTGCCAGCTCCCCGCACGCAGCTCCCCGGGGCGCAAGAAAGTGAGCGCCATCAACTGCAGCGCGTACCTTGTCGCTGGTTGCCCCTGGTAGCTGTCTATCGCGCGCAGTAACGCACCAACCTCACGCCGGTCGGTGATCGCAGCATGATGCATCGCTGGCCTTGTCGCTAACGCGCCCTTGAGGTCGGCGGTCGGATCACGCTCAGCGCGGTGGGTAATGATGGCGTACCGGAAGATCTGGCTGATGCGTTGCCGGACCCGGTGCGCGGTATCGAGCCTCCCCTGGGCCTCGATGCGGCGCAGCAGCCGCAGTACTTCCGGTGGCTCGATCTCGGCGATCGGGCGAGTGCCGATGTGGGGATAGGCCCACTTCTCTAGGCGAGCACGCGCAAGCTGCAGGGTATCCGCTTTGAGCGAGGAGCGCTGTTGTTCTAGCCACTCCGCGGCTACCCCCTGGAATGTCTCTGCCTGCGCTTCCTGCTGTGCCCGCTTCGCCTGCCCCGGGCTAACACCACTGGCGATCTGGCGATGAGCATCGTCCCGAGCCTCGCGGGCGGCTTTCAGTGTGACGTGGGGGTACACGCCAATGGACAGCGTTTGCTCTCGGCGCTGCCAGCGATACTTCAGTCGCCAGTAACGACCGCCATTGGGGTGCACTAGAAGAAAGAGTCCACCGCCATCAGTCAGCTTGTAAGGCTTTTCTGATGGCTTGGCAGCTTGGATCTTCGCGTGGGTGAGCTTGTTGCGTTCCTGTCTGGCCACTTGGCTGGGCTCTCCGGTGGGGTGTGGGGGTACACGATCTAGCCGTGCCCGATGTACCCCGTAATGTACCCCCCAGCCGCTGGGCCGTCTACAGAACTCCTCGGCCCCCCGAGAGAGCGGAAGCCGCATTTTTAGGGGCTTCCAAGGGTTTCAATAATTCTGGTTATGGCCGTGGAAATCCGGATATGGCGCCCCGGGCAGGATTCGAACCTGCGACCTATCGCTTAGGAGGCGATTGCTCTATCCGGCTGAGCTACCGGGGCAGCGGGTTTTCTTGTACGCACCAAAGGCGACGTGGTCAAGTGCCGCAGCCAGCCATCGTGGCCGATGGGCACAGGCTATTGGCGCAGCAGCCGCTCGCGCAAGCGCAAGAGGATGAACACCAGCGCAGCGGCGATCACCAGCGTGGTCGCTGCCGTGCCGTAGGTGCCCAGATATGCCTCCAGCCGCTCCCAGTTCGAGCCGGTCAGATATCCAGCACCTAGTAGCAGGGCATTCCAGGCCGTGGTCCCCAAGAGGGTCAGGACCACGAACGGGGTGATCGGCATAGGTAGCAGGCCGGCCGGGATGGAGACCAGGCTGCGCACCGTCGGGACCCATCGGCCGAAGAAGACGATCACCCCCCCGAAGCGCTGGAAGGTAGCGGTCATCGCGGCCAGGTCTTTCTCCCGGATCAGATGCCAGTGGCTGCCGCGCTCCACCCAGGCGCGAACCCGCTCGCTGCCGATGGCGCGGACGGCCACGTAGATCAGGGTCGAGCCTAGCGTGGCACCGAGGCTGGTGGCGCTGAGAGCGGAGAGGGCGGTGATCTCGGCCTGATAGACGGCGTAGCCCAAAAAGGGCACGACGGCCTCTGGCGCGAGCACAATCATCGCCAGGAATAGGCCGATCCATCCGAGCAGGTCGACAGCCTGGAGGATGAGTTCCGGCATCCCATGTGCTCCATTCTTCGATTGAGCGTTGCATACTAACAGCTTCCTCGCTCCCGGGTCCGCTCTCCTCCTTGCAAGGCGCATGCGACCAGGCCGGGCGGCAGCACCAGGGGGGGCGCTCATGCGCCGGGCAGGCGGGCCTTGGGTACGCTCAGAAGCTGGAGGGCCGGCCGCAGGCCGTGTCCCAGCGGTTGATAATGGCGCAGAACAGCTCGGCGGTCTTCTCCGCGTCGTAGATCGCCGAGTGGGCCTCCTTCGCGTCCCATGCGATGCCAGCCGCCTTGGCCGCCTTCGCCAGGACCGTCTGCCCGTAGGCGAGGCCGCCGAGGGTGGCGGTATCGAAGCTGGAGAAGGGGTGGAAGGGGTTGCGCTTGAAGCCGGTGCGCTCCACGGCAGCGTTCAGGAAGGCTAAATCGAAGAAGGCGTTGTGGCCTACGAGCACAGCACGGTTGCAGCCGGTATTGCGTAGCTCCTGGCGGACCGGCTGGAGCACCTTGGCCAAGGCCTCGTGCTCGGGCAAGGCCATGCGCAGCGGATGCTCCGGGTCGATGCCGTTGAGCTCGAGGGCCTTGGGATCGAGGCGCGCTCCCTCGAAGGGCTGTACGTGGCAGGTGTGTGTCTCCGCCGGATGGAGCTGGCCGCTGTCCTCGTCGATGCGCAGGATCACGGCCGCGATCTGCAGCAGGGCGTCGGTCTCCGCTTTCAGCCCCCCGGTCTCGACATCCACCACCACGGGCAGGAAGCCCCGGAAGCGGGTGCGCAGCGGCGGGATCTCGGTGCTCTGGATGCGTGGCGCATCCCCAGGGTGCTGCTCGCCCTCGACAGCCGGAGCGTGCTCAGGGCGCTGGCTGCCGTCATGACGCTGCTCGGGCTGGCGGGACCGGGGGTCGTTCTCGGCGGACGCCTGCGGGTGGGTCTGCTCGCTCATGGGGCTGCCGTTGCTGGATGGGATCAGCCGCATGCTACGGAGCACGAGGGCCGCGGGCAAGCCGCAAGGAGCGCCCCCGGGTGCCGGTGTCGAGTGGGCAGCGGCCCGCCGACCCGCCTTGAGCGGCAGGGCCTGACGGGCACTGGTTCCTGGGGCGGCTGGCTAGCTGCCGGTGTGGGCGCCGGCGCCGTCTACAAGCTGCTGCAGCTCGCCCGATTCAAACATCTCCATGATGATGTCGCAGCCGCCGACCAGCTCGCCGTCGATGTAGAGCTGCGGGATGGTCGGCCAGTCCCCGAATGCCTTGATGCCCTGCCGGATCTGCTCGTCCTGGAGCACATCCACGTAGGCGAATTCCCGGCCGCATCCGGCGAGCGCCTGCGCAGCGCGCTGGGAGAAGCCGCACATGGGCTGGTCGGGGCTGCCCTTCATATAGAGCAGGATGGGGTTTTCCGCAACCTGCTGGCGGATGGTCTGCTGGATCGTCTCGTCGCTCATACGGCGTTCCTCAGCTCTCTGCGGCCCGTGTCCGGATCCGCGTGGCGGTCCGGGGCGTGCTGGATCCTGGCATCGGTGCTGGGGGCGGCAGCGGCCGGCCTGTGTGAACCTGGTAGCAGGATAGGAGGTTGTCCGCTGCTGCGCATCCCACACCGCTTAAGGAGATTGCTCGGCAGGGCGGATCCGCCAGCTCAGTCGCTCGCCTGCGCGCAGGGGGATCACGGGCTCCTCGCCGCCGGGATAGGAGGGCGGCACCTCTTGGGGTACGCGCTCAAGGGTGATGCGTTCCGAGTTCACCGGCAGGCCGTAGAAGGCGGGGCCGTTGCGGCTGGCGAAGGCCTCCAGGCGCTCCAGCGCCCCTGCCGCCTCGAAGGCCTCGGCGTAGAGCGCCAGGGCGATGGGCGCTGAGTAGCAGCCGGCAGCGCAGCAGGCGGCCTCCTTGGCACTGCGCGGATGGGGGGCCGAGTCCGTGCCCAGGAAGACCCGCGGATGGCCGGAGGTGGCCGCCTCGAGCAATGCCTCGCGGTCCGCCTCGCGCTTGAGGATGGGCATGCAGTAGGCGTGTGGGCGCAAGCCGCCGACGAGCAGATCGTTGCGGCTGTAGAGCAGGTGCTGCGGCGTCAGGGTCCCGGCCAGCCGCGGGTCGTCGCCGGTGATCAGCTCGGCGCCGACGGCGGTGGTCACATGCTCGAGGACCACCTTCAGCCGCGGGTGGCGCTCGAGCAGTGGCAGGAGGATGTCGTCGATAAACGCCGTCTCGCGCTCGAAGATGTCCAGCTCGGGATCGGTCCGCTCACCGTGGATGAGCAGCGGCAACCTGTGCTCCTCCATGGCGGCGAGGGTGTCGTAGCACAGCAGCAGGTCGGTGACCCCGGCATCGGAGTGGGTGGTGGCGCCGGCCGGGTAGAGCTTGACACCGTGCACGAAGCCGCTTGCCGCAGCGCGCTGGATCTCCTCCGGCGGGGTGTTGTCGGTGAGGTACAGCGTCATCAGCGGCTCGAAGGTCGAGCCCGCCGGCAGCGCGGCGAGGATCCGCTGGCGGTAGGCCGCCGCCTCGGCCACCGTCGTTACCGGCGGCTGCAGGTTGGGCATGATGATCGCCCGGGAGAAGGTGGCTGCGGCCTGCGGGGCCACGGCCTGCATGAGGGCGCCGTCGCGCAGGTGTAGGTGCCAGTCGTCGGGTCGGGGCAGGGTCAGGGTATCCATGGGGGGAGTTTCCAAGCGCCGCCGGCAAGTTGCAAGGGCGGCCGGGGGTTTTGCAGGGCGCCGGCTCGTGGTAGAGTACGCAACGAATCGATGGGGCCGTAGCTCAGTTGGGAGAGCGCGACATTCGCATTGTCGAGGTCAGGGGTTCGAATCCCCTCGGCTCCACCA
>JBKGYE010000085.1:0-5396 GCA_046546255.1 Halorhodospira sp.
CCCCGTGTGGGTTTGTTCAGGGCCTGTGCAAGGATTTGTAAGGACGCTAGCCCGCCTCCAGAAAAGCCGGCAACCTATGCCAAAATCCGGTCATGGCCGATCACCCCCCTACGCCGAACACACGCATCCTGCTCGTCGATGACGATCGCGAGCTGACCACCATGCTCGCCGACTACCTTGGCGGGGAAGGCTTCCACGTCATCAGTGCCCATGACGGCAGCACGGCCCTGAGGCAGCTCGAGGATGAGGCCTATGATGCGATCGTGCTCGATATCATGCTGCCCGAACCCGACGGCTGGGAGGTCCTGCGCCGGCTGCGCCGCCACTCCACGACGCCGGTGCTGATGCTCACCGCCCGCGGGGATGATATCGATACCGTGGTCGGGCTCGAGCTCGGCGCCGATGACTACCTGGCCAAGCCGTGCAACCCCCGGGTCCTGGTAGCCCGGCTCAGGGCCCTACTCCGCCGCAGCCAAGGCGATCCAGCAACCGCGCCGCAACGCCTAACAGCAGGGGATCTGACCGTGGACCTCGGCCGGCGCAGTGCCCACCTCGCGGGTACCCGGATCGCGCTGACGGACACCGAACTCGAGCTGCTCACCTGCCTGCTGCGCTGGAGCGGGCACGCGGTGGGCAAGGAGCAGCTGTGCCAAGAGGCACTAGGCCGCAAGCTGCACCCCTATGATCGCAGCATCGACTGGCACATCAGCAACCTACGGCGCAAGCTCGGACCGCTACCCGACGGGAGCGAGCGGATCAAGACCGTGCGCAGCGTCGGCTACCAGTACGTAGCGGGCTGATGGGCAGCCTCTTCCTCAAGCTCTTCCTATGGCTATGGCTGACCATGGTCCTCATCGGCGGCGCCTTCCTGGTCACCCGGCAGCACTGGGCGCCGGCGGAGGCGCTGCCCTCGCGCGCGGCGCTGGCCGAGATCGCCACCGAGCTCCAACGCCTGGAGGCCGAGGATGGTCCCGGCGCCGTGCTCGGCTACCTACGCTCGCTCAACCACCGCAGCGACAACCGCTACCTGCTGCTGGGCGAGCACCGCCTCGCCCCGATGGGACGAGGCCCAGCGGCCCGCCTGCACCGACCGCTGCTGGAGGCAGAGGCCGACAGCGGCCGCGTGGACGATCTACATTTCCGGCGCCTTGAGCTGACCCTGGGCGAGGAGGACCAACCTGTCCAGCTCGTGGTGGTCCGCCCCCTCACGGGGCTGGACGGCCTACCCAAGTGGCTACGCCTGGCCATCGCCTTGACCATCACGGCCGGGGTCGCTGCTGCCCTCGCCGCCCACTTGAGCCGCCCCGTGCGCCGAGTCCGCCAGGCGAGCCGCGCCCTCGCCGCTGGCGACCTGCGAGCCCGAGTTCCGGCACCACGACGAGGCGGCGACGAGATCACGGCCCTCGGGCGGGACTTCAATACCATGGCCGCACGCCTCCAGACCCTGGTCGAGGCACGCAACCAGCTCCTGCGCGACATCTCCCACGAGCTGCGCTCACCACTGGCGCGGCTCCAGGTGGCGCTGGAGCTTGCGCGACGCGAGTCGAGCGGTGACAGCGCCCCGCTGACGCGCATGGAGCGCGACATCGAGCGCATGGATGGACTCATCAGCCAGCTGCTCACCCTCGCCCGGCTGGAGACCGGTGCGAGCGAGCCGCGGCTGCAACCCATCGATCTGGCACAGCTGGCGACGGAGGTGGCCGAGGACGCCGCCTTCGAGGCCCAGGAGCACGATCAGCAGGTGGCCATTGCGGCCGGCCCGGCGCCGCTACCGATCCACGGCGATCCCCCATTGCTGCGCTCGGCCCTCGAGAACGTCGTACGCAACGCCCTCCGCCACACACCGGCAGGCGGACGCATCCAGATCGCCTGGCACAAGGCGGCAGACGGCGTTAGCCTGCAGGTGCACGACAGTGGCCCCGGCGTCCCCGAGGCGCGCCTGGAGCAGCTATTCGAGCCGTTCGTGCGGCTCTCCCAGGCGCGTGAGCACGGATCGGGGCACCACGGCCTCGGGCTGGCCATCACCCGCCGCGCCGTCGAACTCCACGGCGGCTCGGTCAGCGCACGCAACCACCCCCAGAGCGGCCTGGAGGTGACCCTGTGGCTACCTCACGCCTCGACAAGGCCACCGACGGCCCATACCTCGTCTCCCTGACCCCGGTGCGCCGACTGCACCGAGTGCGCTACTCGCGGGATGGGCTACAGCTCAACAGACGCCGAGCGCAGTGCCGGTGACGCTGCATCGCCTCTTCCATCCCGCCACAGCCCGGGGGTCCTGCCCACCCCGGCCATGTTCAGCGCACCATCAGGCGCTGAACCAATCGGTGCACCAAACCACCGTAGGGCGGCTCGATGAGCCGGGCGCTGTTCCAATCCCCTTTGCGCAGGACCGCTTTCTCGTTGGAGAAGGTCCGAAAGCCTTCAAAGCCATGGTAACGGCCCATCCCAGAGGCCCCCACCCCCCCGAACGGGAGATTATCCTGAGCCACGTGGAGGACCGTGTCGTTGATGCACACCCCCCCGGAGTGGCTCCGGACGAGCACCTGCTCCTGCCGGCGTCGATCCTGCCCGAAGTAGTAGAGCGCCAATGGGCGCGGACCCGCCCGAACGTAGCGGAGCGCTTCCCACAGGTCCGCCACCGCCACGATAGGCAATATCGGCCCGAAGATCTCCTCTTCCAGAACGCGCGCAGAAGACGGCGCTGACAGCACCAGCCAAGGGGCCATCTTGCCGGTTTCCGGGGCGTCCTCAACCGCCTCCCCCATGGGCACCACCTCCGCGCCACGATCCCGGGCGTCGGCCAGCAACGCATGCAGACGCTCCCGGTGCCGGTGGGTAATCACCGCGGCGTAATCGGGGTTGCATACCGGATCCGGGTAGAACCGGGCTGCCGCGCGGCGGATCGCGGCCACCAGGGCGTCACGCCGATCCGCAGGACATAGGACGTAGTCCGGCGCGATGCAGGTCTGCCCGGCGTTGAGCAGCTTGCCGTAGGCGATGCGTCCGGCCGCCGCCTCGATATCGGCATCCCCATCGACGATAGCCGGCGATTTGCCCCCCAACTCCAAGGTTACCGGGGTCAGATGACCGGCCGCAGCGGCCATCACCTTCCGCCCCACGGCCGGTGATCCAGTAAAGAGCAGGTGATCGAAGGGCAGCGCCGCGAACTCGCGACTCACCGCCTCCCCGCCCTCGACCACGGTCACTTCCTCGGCCGTGAAGGCGTCGGCCACCACCTGGCGCAGCACCGCATTGGTCGCCGGGGTCAGCTCGGGGAGCTTGAGCAAAGCCCGATTACCCGCCGCCAGCGCCCCGGTCAGCGGGCTCAGCGCCAGGTAGACCGGGTAGTTCCAGGGCACAATGATCCCCACCACCCCCAGCGGCTGGTAGTGCACCCGAGCCGCGGCCGGCTGCATCAACGGGTGGGGCCAGCGTCGGCGCGGACGCATCCAGCGGCGCAGATGGCGGTGAGCGTGACGGATCCCCGTCAGCGTCGGCAACAGGTCCACAGTGGTCGATTCCTGGGCCGATCGCCCCCCGAAGTCCTGATCCAGCGCAGCCGTCAATGCAGTATGGCGATCGAGCACCGCCCGGCGCAGCCGCTCCAAACGACCCCGGCGCACCTCCGGCCCCGGCGCAGGATCTGCAGCGAAGGCCTCACGCTGACGCTGCAACAACGCACCCAGAGCTTGCGCGGGATTATCGCGCTCGGAAGACGGGTCCCGGTTCATCAAGCGACTCCTGTATCAGTCAGCGCACGCGAGCCCCCGCAGCCCGGGATTCACAGCACCCCACCCACCCCATCACCCCGGCCGCATCCGCAGCAACAGCTTCTGCACTTGGGCCGGATCGAGATACCGCGGCACGGCGTAGGTCCAGCGGACCTCGGCGCAGGCCGACCGGGCCAGCGCCGACGGATCCGCTTGTTCCAGGCCGGAGAACTCCTGCGGAACCCCGAACCGGTCGTTGAGCTGGCGCAGCCGCGAAACCAGCGCATCGGCGGCCGCACGACTAGGATCCGACAGGCCAACCACCTCGGCAAGTTCCGCCAAGCGTCGTGCACCTCTGGGCTGGTAGGCCTCAAGCACCGTTGGTAGGGTAGCGGCCGTAACCTCGCCGTGCGGGCGATCGCACTGCGGCCCGATCTGGTGCGCGATGGCGTGGCAATAGCCCAGGCCCGCCACGGTACAGGCCCGCCCAGCAAGGTGGGCACCACACGCCAGCGCCTGCCGGGCATCCAAGTCCGCCCCATCACGCCAAGCCGCCTCCAGATTACCCATGAGCAACCGCACCGCCTCCCGGGCATCGCGGTCCGTCCGCCGTGTTGCATTGCGGGACAGGTAAGCCTCGACCGCGTGGGCCAGGGCGTCCAGGCCGGTGATCGCCGTCCAGTACGGCGGCAGCCCGGTCATCAGGCGGGCATCCAGTGCAGCGGCCCGCGGTAATAGACGCATATCCATGGCGGCACGCTTTCCGCCCCGCCCCGGAACCTCCCGCACGACTGCCCCCACCGTGGCCTCGGAGCCAGAGCCGGCGGTGGTCGGGGCCACGTAGAGGGGTAGGATGCCCCTGCGAATCCGCAACAGCCCGGTCAACTCCCCCACGGAGCGCTCATTGCGGACGCGTGCGGCGATCAACTTGGCGGCGTCGATCACCGAGCCACCTCCTACGGCCAGGACGCCGTCGCAACTGTGCCTTCGCTGAACCGCAAGACCGGCTTCTACATGCTCCGCAGAGGGCTCCGCGACGACACCCTCATAACCGACGGTGTCGACCTCCCGCTGCGCGAGGTCGGCAACGACCGGTTCCACCACCCCCTGTTGCACCAAGCTGGCATCGGTGACGAGCAGCAGCCGATGGTGGCCGTAGGCAGCGATACGCTCGTTCAGGCTACGCACCGAGCCAGCCCCCTCAAACACCTCCGGCCAGCGAAACGGCATGAGCGCGACGAAGGCCTTGAAGCCAGCCATATAGGCGTGGTGGGCACTCGCCTCAAGCTTTGCTACCGCCCGCAGGGACACGCTTACGGCACCCGTAACAGGGTGTGTTCGGCAGGGGCGCATCGTCCCAGTCCGCTGCCGCCTCGCCGATGCGCACGATGAGCAGTCCCGCACTCGGAATCACGTAGTAGGCCTCCAGCTTGGCGCCCTTGAGCCGCCGGAGGCTGGGCCAGTCGTAGCCCGGCGGGATGCCCTCGTCGCGGTCCTAGGGAGAGCCGTGCATACTCGCCAGCGAGCTTGAGGGGGATCAGGCAGGTGAGCTGCTCCAGGTAGCGGTACATCAAGAGCCCCTCATCCAGAAGCGGCTTGAAGCCTCCGACGACTCATTTCCTGCCGGAAATTTGAGTCGCGGAATCCGATCACTCACGCAGTCGCCGTGGCCGTGGGCCACAGGCT
>JBKGYE010000086.1:0-5344 GCA_046546255.1 Halorhodospira sp.
CCCTCGATGTTGAGCAGGGTCTTCTGCAGCAGCACCAGCTGCGGCTGGACCTCCATGTTGAAGCGACGGCCAGTCTGGAACAGCCGCAGCAATAGCTGCGCGAAGGAGATCTCGTGCAGGGGCCGGGCGAAGGCTGGCTCGCAGACGGTACGGATGGCCGCCTCGAACTCCTCGACCCGGGTGTTGCTCGGGACCCACCCCGACTCCACATGGAGTTCCGCTACCCGTCGGTAATCGCGGTTGAAGAAGGCCATGAAGTTCCCGGCCAGGTAGTGGTGGTCGGTGGGCGCTAACGAGCCCATGATCCCGAAGTCGATGGCGATGTAGCGCGGCTCGGTGGGGCGGGTAGGGTCGACGAAGACATTCCCCGGATGCATGTCGGCGTGGAAGAAGCTGTCCCGGAAGACCTGGGTAAAAAAGATCTCCGTACCACGCTCGGCAAGCTTCTTCAGGTCGATGCCATGGGCCTTGAGTGCCTCGACGTCGCTGATGGGCAGGCCATAGATACGCTCCATGACCATGACGTCGCGCCCGGTATAACGCCAGTAGACCGCTGGGACATAGAGCAGCTCGGAGCCCTCGAAATTGCGCCGCAGCTGCGAGGCATTGGCCGCCTCGCGCATCAGGTCAAGCTCGTCATAGAGGTTCTTCTCGAACTCGCGGATGACCTCTACCGGATGCAGGCGCTTGGCATCGGGGACATAGCGCTCGGCGAGCCACGCTGCTGTGTGCAGCAGATCGAGATCGCGCCGGATGATCGCCGGGATGCCGGGGCGGACCACCTTGACCACCACCTCGGTGCCGTCGTGCAGCTGTGCCCCATGGACTTGCGCGATGGAAGCCGAGGCGATGGGCGTATCATCGAAATGGGCGAAGACGGTCTCAACGGGGCAGCCGTAGGTCCGCTCGATGATGCGCCGTGCATCTTCGTGGGGGAAGGGGGGGACGCGGTCCTGCAGGCGTGCCAGCTCGTGGGCGACATCGTGAGGTAGCAAGTCCTGGCGCGTGGAGAGGATCTGCCCAAGCTTGACGAAGATCGGGCCGAGCTCCTCCAGGGCACGCCGGACCCGGACGCCGCGCGGTACCTTACGCCGTATCCAGCGCCAGGGCATGAAGAGCACGAGGAAGCGCAGCGGACGGAACATCGGTGCCGCCAGGACGACGTCATCAACGCCATTGCGCAGCATGACCAGCTGGATTCGGGTCAGACGCAGCAGGCGACGTGGCCCGATCATCGTCTCCCCCGCTCCAGGCGCTGCACCCGGGCCGCCAGGCGGTCACAATCTGCCCGTAGTTGATCTACCTCATCGAGGAACTCGCGGGCGCGCTCCGGAGCTACGAGCATCCCCGACTCCTCGGTCAGCCACTCGCCGAGATCCCGTCCCCCCTGCGCGGTGCCCTCGCGGAGCCAGCGGCCCATCCTGCGCAGGGTATCGGCGCTCCAGTGACCGACGGTATCCCCCAAGGCCCGGGTTAGCGGCTCCTCCCAGTCTGGCTGCAGCCCCCCCAGCAGATCGCGTAGCCGCTGGGCCACCGCCACCTCGCCGCGGATCCGGAAGCGGCCAACCGCCTCCCCACCCTCCATGAGCAGGGCACGTAGCGCCTCCGGGCTGGCGCTGAGGTCGGCATCCACCTCGTCCTCAGCTTGCTCGCCGCACAAGATCACACCGTCGGTGGTGAAGCGGACTACGATCTCGGGAAAGCCGTCGACGCTCAGACGCACACGGCGGCCGGCGAGCGGCTCGAGCAGCTCCTGCGCGTCCGGATCGAGGTGGATGAGCCGATTGAGCAAGGCATCGAGCATGGCGAAGGGCGTATCAATAGACCCAGCCGGTGTGGATAGCGGCCACTCCGGCGGTCAGCAGGGTGTAGTCGCAGTCCTCGAAGCCGGCACGCTCCATCATCGCCTTGAGCTCAGAGGCCTTCGGGTGCATGCGGATGGACTCGGCGAGGTAGCGGTAGCTCTCGGCATCGTTGACCACCAGCTTGCCCATCAACGGCATGACACGGAAGGAGTAGAGATCGTAGAGTGGCCTCAGTGCCGGCATGTAGACGTGGGAGAACTCCAGGATCGTCGCCCGTCCGCCGGGGCGGAGGATGCGGCGCATATCCGCCAGGGCGTTCTCCTTGCGGGTGACATTGCGCAGCCCGAAGCCGATGGTTACCCGGTCGAAGGAGGCGTCCGGGAAAGGGAGCTCCTCGGCGTCTGCGAGTACATAGCGGGCCTGGGTCCCGCCCCCTTGGTCGATGAGCCGGTCACGTCCGCGAGCAAGCATCGAGAGGTTGATGTCGCTCATGACCACCTCGCCCTCGGGGCCGATCCCAGGCATCGCCAGGTTGGCGAGGTCGCCGGTGCCGGCGGCCAGGTCGAGGACCCGCTGGCCAGGGCGCAGCTGGGCGTGATGAATGGCCTGGCGCTTCCAGAGCCGGTGCAGGCCCCCGGACATCAGGTCGTTCATGAGATCGTAGCGGTCGGCCACCGAGTCGAACACCGAGGCGACTCGCCTGGACTTCTCCGCCAGCGGTACCTTCCGGTAGCCGAAGTGGGTGGTCTTCTCTTCGCTCAAGCTCTACCTCCCCTGCCCATCCTGCGGGCTTGTACGGGACCGCTCTCCTACAAGATATAGCGGCTCAGGTCCTCATCCTCGGCCAACTCGCCCAAGTGCTCATCCACATAGGCGGCATCCACGGTGCGCGTCTCGCCGCTGTGGTCGGCAGCCTCGTAGGAGAGCTGCTCCAGCAGCCGTTCCATGACCGTGTGCAGCCGTCGTGCACCGATATTCTCGGTACGCTCATTGACTTGGCGCGCGACCTCAGCGATGCGGCGCACCCCATCGTTCGTGAACTCAAGCCTCAGCCCCTCGGCCTGCATCAGCGCCTTGTACTGTGCCACCAGCGAGCTGCTCGGCTCGGTGAGGATGCGTACAAACTCCTCCGTACCCAGGGCATCGAGCTCGACCCGGATGGGCAAGCGCCCCTGCAGCTCGGGGATCAGGTCCGAGGGCTTAGCCACATGGAAGGCCCCGGAGGCGATGAACAGGATGTGGTCGGTACGCACCATGCCGTGCTTGGTAGAGACGGTAGCGCCCTCCACGAGCGGCAGCAGATCACGCTGCACGCCTTCACGCGAGACGTCGCCTCCTCCGCTTTGTTCGGCACGCTTGGTGACCTTGTCGACCTCGTCGAGGAAGACAATCCCCTGCTCCTCGACCCGCTGGATGGCCTCGGCTTTGACCTCTTCCTCGTTGATCAGCTTGGCGGCCTCCTCTTCACGCAGGACTCGCTTGGCCTCAGCTACAGTCAGCTTACGCCGCTGCGGTTGCTGTTGCCCGAGGTGGCGGAATAGGCCCTGGAGCTGATTGGACATCTCCTCCATCCCCGGTGGGGCCATGAGGTCCACGTCGGGCCCGCTACCCTGGACCTCGATCTCCACCTCGCGATCATCGAGGTCGCCGTTGCGCAGCTTCTTGCGGAATTTCTCCCGGGTTGAGCTTGAGGTCTCGGTGCCCTGCTCGCTGCCACTGCTCGGTCCGGGCAGCAGGGTATCAAGTAGCCGCTCCTCCACCCCGTGCTCGGCCTTGTGGCGCATTCGGGCCATGGCCTCCTCGCGCACGAGCTTCAACGCCAGGTCAGTGAGATCGCGGATGATGGACTCCACATCCCGGCCCACGTAGCCCACCTCGGTGAACTTCGTGGCCTCGATCTTGATAAACGGGGCCCGCGCTAGGCGTGCCAGGCGCCGCGCGATCTCTGTCTTGCCGACCCCGGTGGGGCCGATCATCAGGATGTTCTTCGGCGTGATATCGCCGCGTAGGGGCTCTTCAACCTGCATGCGCCGCCAGCGGTTGCGCAGGGCGATGGCCACGGCACGCTTCGCTTCGGCTTGGCCCACGATATGCCGGTCAAGCTCGGCGACGATCTCGCGCGGGGTCATCGTGGCTTCGGACATGTTATGGCTCCTCGGGGCTGTCGGGCAGCGTCTCCACAGTGATCTGCCGGTTGGTATAGACGCAAATATCACCGGCGATCTCTAGGGCACGGCGGGTGATCTCAGGCGCCGGTAGCTCCGTTGACTCCAGCAGGGCACGGCCGGCGGCCTGGGCGTAGGGCCCCCCGGAGCCCACCGCCATCAGCTCGTGCTCGGGCTCGATGACATCGCCGGTACCGGAGAGCGTAAGAACGCTCTCGGTGTTGGCGACCACCAGCAACGCCTCGAGCCGGCGCAGCATCCGGTCAGAGCGCCACTCCTTGGCCAGCTCCACGGCGGAGCGGGCGAGTTGGCCGTGGTGCTTCTCGAGCTGCCCCTCAAAGCGCTCAAAGAGGGTGAAGGCGTCGGCGGTGGCGCCGGCGAAGCCGGCGAGCACTCGTCCATGGTAGAGCCGGCGGACCTTGCGCGCGTTGCCCTTGAGCACCGTGTGCCCGAGGGTGACCTGGCCGTCACCGCCGAGGGCGACCTGCCCCTGACGCCGGACGGCTAGGATGGTGGTGCCGTGTAGTGTCTCCAAGATCGGCCTCCTGATGGTTCACCTAACATATTGTACCGGAGAGGATTGCCTGCAGGTCGATGAGCGCAGGGGTGGGCTGGCGCTATGGGCTTGATCCTGTCGCATCCCTCGGGCTGCGCGGGGTTTGTGGGCTGTGACGGCGGATGCCGTGCAGCAGGCATCCTGCAGGAGGCGCTGCGGGGCTCTCTGGCGGATCGGTGCCTCGGCCGCAGCATAACTGGCTAGTCCTCGGTATCCTCGCTGTCCTGGCGGCGGCGTGCCCGTGGGTGAGCTCGGTCGTAGACCTGCGCCAGGTACTGGAAATCGAGATGGGTGTAGATCTGGGTGCTGGAGATGTCTGCATGGCCGAGCAGCTCCTGCACCGCGCGCAGGTCCCCGCTGGACTCCAGCAGGTGGGTGGCGAAGGAATGACGCAGCATGTGTGGGTGGACTCGTCGCTGCACACCGCGCTGCTGAGCCAGCCGCTGTAGGCGCCGCTGCATGCTGCGACCGCTGAGGCGCCCGCCGTGCCGGCCTACGAAAAGCGCCTCGGTCTCCGGTGCCGCCCAGGCCGGCCGGTGGCGCAGCCATGCCTCGAGGGCTTGTCGTGCCTGACGCCCCACCGGGACGATCCGGTCCTTGGCACCTTTGCCCCGGGTGATCCGGACGATACCCTCAGCACGGTCGAGATCGGGTAGATCCAGGCCCACGGTCTCGGCAAGGCGCAGGCCGCTACTGTAGATGAGCTCGAAGATCGCGGCATCACGGGCCTGCAGAGGGACATCTGAGTCCGTACCGTCGAGCAGCCCGGCTACCTCATCAGGATCCAAGGTGCCCGGCAAGCGGTGCTGGCGGCGAGG
>JBKGYE010000087.1:0-5281 GCA_046546255.1 Halorhodospira sp.
CGCCCGGGCAGCAGGAGCAACCACGCCGTCATCACTAACGCCAACCCCATCCTCTCCATATCAGCGCTCACCGCAGTATAGTCGTCGTACCGCAGGTGCGCGGGCCGCCCGGCCCTTTGACGGCGCCGCTCGGCGAGCGCGGTGGGCATGCACCGCACATTCAAGGCATCCACCCAGACCTCACCACCGGGACGCACGACCCGCGCCATCTCCGCCAGCGCCGTCCTGGCCTCGGGCAGGGCCTGCAGGACCCCCAAGCAGAGGACCCCGTCGAACTGGTCGTCACCAAAGGGCAGGCTTTGCCCCTCCCCGGCCACCCAGGGAATGCTAGGTGGGCTACGCTGCTGGGCCTTCTGCAAGGAGGGCTGCGAGTAATCGAGCCCCACCACCTCTCGGCCACGCTCGTGGAGATAGCGGGTGTAGGTGCCGGCTCCGCAACCGAGATCCAGCCAACGCCCCGGGGGCGGATCGGACCGCTCCCAGAGCTGGCGAAACTGCCGAAATCGCGACGCCAGCCCCGTTGGCGTCCACCCGGCGATCCCGGCATCGTCCTCCAGCATTGCCCCCCGCTGTACGAACCGACGCTGCCAGCGCCGTGCGAACTCCGAATCGGTCACGAGCCACTCCCTGCCTGTATCTCTTGCACCGGAGGACCTCCTTGCGCCGGGGCGCGGGCTTCCAAGCTGGCGACGCCCAGCAGCAGCACCCCGTAGAATAGCAGCGCGATATGGGGGTTGAAGAAGATCGTGGCGAAGGCGCCCACCGCCAGGCTCCCCAGGATCGCCGCGCCGGCTGCTACCACCTCCAGGCTGCCCCAGCCGCCGCTTCGCCAGACCACCCCCAGGGCAGCCAGCAGCAGGCCCAGCCAGAGCGTGGCACCGATAACCCCCTGATCGAAGTAGATCTCCAGGAGCTGGTTCTCGGTCCGCCAGGCGTCGTAGTTGCGCGTGGTGTAGTACCAGTACCGGCTGTCCTGCTGGAAGTCGGCGTTGCGCAGCAGCCGCCTATCGGCGGCGCCTCGGTGGTCCGGGGCGACCGCGACCAGGCGCACCCTATCGATCAGCAGCGGCGCCGGCAGCAGGTCCTCGCGATCCAGGGAGAGGACGTGGGCCGGCCGCAGCCCCGGGACGGCCGAGCCACCCAGCCCATCCAGCGGCAAATTCACGGTCCAGCGCTGCCACGCGTTACCGTCCGGGAAGCCCGGCCACCCCAACAGCAACCAGCGCGCCTGGCAGCGGACCGGGTAGACGACCGACTCCTGGCAGACGGCAACCCGCAATCGGGCGCCTTCCGGCCCGCGCACGCGTAGGGTAATCGCAGCGGTTGAGGGTACCTCACCGCCCGGGAGGCGCTGCGCCAAGCGGCCATCCCGATCCGGGCCCAGCCAGAGCGCAGCGCCCTGCCCGGCCTCGACGAGGCTGTAGTTGCCGGGCTGCTCACCGGGCCCTTGGGCCAGGCGATAGACCGCTGGGAAGGTGCCGACCCCGTGCCCCACCCAAGGTGCGTGCGACGCCTCGGAGTGCAGCGCCACGATCGAGGCCCAGCGTGCCCAGCGGCCCTCGGCGTCACCCCCCGCGGCGGCCCAACGCTCGCCGGCAAAGCCGTCGAGCATGGCGCCCGCCATGGTTATCGCGATGACCACCGGGGTGACGGCCAGCAGCCACGCCTCCCGCGGGGCCCGCGCGGCCATCCGCCCCAGCACCGGCCGTGCGAAGACGAGGAGCGCCACCAAGGCGACGGCGACGGCCAGCCACGCAGAGCGGGTGAACGTGACAACCGTGGCGTAGCTGGTCAGCAGGCTCACCGCCACCGTCCACAGCCACACCCAGCGCCGGCGCTGCCAAGCCCAGACCAGGGCGAAGGGGATGGTAAGGGCCAGGAACGCCGCCAGGCTCGGACCACCGACGTGCATATCCGTAAACCACCCGGCCACCCGAAACCCGCTATCCAGGTCCCAGAGCCCCGGGTAGATGGCCCGCTCCCGGAGCACGGCGATCACCGCCGTCAGACACCCGAGCGCCATCCCCGGCATCAGGCCACGCTGGAGCTGTGCTTGTGGCGCTACCGGGGTCACGCGGGCGAGCCACAGGAGCAGGCAGGCGGCCCCAACCCCCCACGCCGCCCGCAGCGTGTTCCAGGGCGAGGCGTAATCCCCCCAGGCAAAGGCATCCGCCTGGAGCCACCAGACGGCTGCGATGACCACGCCGGCGACGGTGGAAACCACGAGCCCGGCCCACGCCCAGCGCACCAGGCGCGGCAGCCCCAGGCGCCTCCCTGCCCCTGAAGCACCAACAGGCCAGGCCAGCAGCGCCACCGCCCCGGTCACCAGCAGCGCCAGCTCCACCTCGCCGAAGTAGAGCCACCCCGTCCAGGGCGTCAGGTCGAGCACAGCCACCGCCGAGGGTAGGAGCCAGAGCCAGGCAAGGGGGTAGAAGAGCAGCACGACCGCGTACAACAGGAGGCCAGCCGCCAGCCAAGGCCCGGCCACCGGCCACAGAGAGGCAAGCGCCAGGGTCGCAGCCAACACCATCACACCCGCTGCCTGGAGCGCCCGGGTCCCATTCGCGCTCATCCCGGCGTTTACGTTGGGCCGCAGGCTGGTGCGCGAAGAAGACATGCACAACCACTCCTCAAGAAAGGGGAAGGCCAAACCAGAGTGCTTCCCAACACTTCAAAGTCGCCCCCTGCCCCCATTCATTCACTAGAAACCCGATCTGGCCCGTTTATTGTTTGAGCGCTGCAGCTTGGCTGGTTCATGATTCGCTAACTCCGGTCCGCGGAACGGTTGGTTGGCGACCCGCTGCGGCAGAATGCCCCGGCTTCAGACGGTTCGATGGGCTCTGTAGCGGGGAGTGGACACAGGAACTCTCCGCAGGACTCCTCCCAGCGGCGATCCCGTTGCGTTGTTGATGCCTCGGCGCAGGACTATCCCGGTGCCGGTTGTATCCTGGGAGGCGTCGGAGCAAGGCGCGCCAGTGGCTGGCAACGCGGCGCTCCAGGATTACCTGCAGTTTCCGGGCATGACGCAGGACCCGGGCCGCAGGCGGCAACATCGGGTCATCGCGTAGCATCTCGGCAGCGCTCTGGTCACCCTAGCCGATCAGCGCTAGGCTGTCGCGCAGCAGTTGGCTCAGCGGATACCGGAACCGGCGCGGATCACGAGGGTCCACCGGTTGTGGCGTCATCCAGGTGAGGCTCCCGGCGCGCTCGAGCGCCTCGCGCTGAAGATAGATGCCGGCATCGGAACTCAACCACTCCGGGCGTGCTTCGATTGGGATGGGCCTGTTGAGCGTCGCCTTCGACAGCGGTAGCGTTTTACACATGGCGAGCGCCGGCTCTGGCTCGTGTTGTCTCCATCTTCTTGGTTATCTGAGAGACTCCGGCGCTACGCCAACCTATCTGCCTGCCTGTTATGCATAATCCGGCGGAAACAGCCCCCCGCCACTGCGCTGGGTCTTTTCCTCGTGGACTGCGTCATACCAAACCTCGGAGTCCGTTTGCTTGCAGCTCTTATCGACGTACATCCGCTGATCGGCCAACGCCAGTAGCTGATCGGGCTCGATACCGTCGTCCGGGCAAAATGCGGCACCCAGGCTAGCCGAAAAACGCACCCAGCACCCCTTGATCTGAACGGGCTCTTTCAGAACCTCGGTCACCCGTTCGCACAGACGATCCAAGGCTTTCCGATTGATAAGACCAGGGAGCAGCAACAGAAACTCGTCGCCACCAAGGCGCACAACCTTGTCCTCCGGGCGTAGACCCTGGACCAGCAAATCGGCCAATTTGACCAGCACCGCATCACCGAAAGCGTGACCGTAGCGGTCATTGACCGCCTTGAAACCGTTGACATCGACAGCAATGACCCCGAACCCCCGCTCGCTGCGACCCTGCTCGCAGGCAACACGGTCTGCCATGCGCTCTATGGTTTCGCTCAAAAGCCGCCGGTTCGGTAGCCCAGTCAGGTAGTCGTGCTGCGCCATTTGCTCGACTCTGCACTGCGCTCGCAAATTCGCTACCATGGCCAAACCGTAGGTCCAAACCAACGCCCAAGGGATACTTGCGAACATGACCAGTTGGCTCGCCGGGTTGATCGGACTATCAGCTCCGATCACACCCATGGCCGCCAACCCCCAGCGGTAGACGATGGGTGCTGCCATGAGAACAAAGAAGACCGCCACCACACTGTAGATGACCCGCTCAAGCCCCTTCTCGCTGCGCCACACCAGAACAGGTGCAGTGAGCACGAGCAGAGCGGCGAGGTTCGCATCCAGAACTAGGTAGCGCAGCTGATGATTATCGAGGCTGAAAAAGAGCGAATTCACTACTAGCGCAAGGTACAGCCCGTACCACGGTAGCCGACGGCGCTCATTACCCAACCCCTTGAAGCGCAGGATTCCCTCGAGCAAGAGCAACAAAGCAATGATCGCCGCCAGGTTGTTGACGAAAATCATTGCGCTACCGATATCCCCTCGAAACACAAGCGGCAAAAAGCTAAAAGCCAGAATGGCACCGCTCAGGGCCCACAGCGCGGGACCTCGCTCCTGGCGATTGATCCGCCAGACAATGGCCATCACCGAGGCGACGATGATACTAACCGCCCACAGGACGATCCCCATGGTTTGGTAGTCTAGTTGCATACCTACCTCTCCCCCCTTCCTGGGTTGAGGATGGCGGACATCCTACTACGGCACCGGTTTCCAGTCGCCGTTAGGTACTTCACAGCCAGTCTCCTTATAGAACGGGTCCGGGATGGCGTCCATGCCCGAAGCCCCATCAGGGATCGCTGATCTCAAGAATCAAAGGTCTGGAGCTCCTCGGCCATCGCCTCCTCGGGCGTCCTGAAATCGAGCGCCTTGCGCGGGCGCTGGTTGAGAAGTCGCGCAATATCATTGAGTTGGGTCTGACTCGGCTCGCTGAGATCGGCGCCCTTGGGCAAGTACTGGCGCAGCAGGCCGTTGGTGTTCTCGTTGCCGCTGGCTGCCAGGGCGCGTGTGGATCAGCGAACCAGATCGACAGATTCAGATGCAGACGCTGGGCGAGCCGCTCATGGCAGGCCATCTCGCTGCCCCGGTCGTAGGTCAGGCTCTGGCTCAGGATTGCCGGCAGGCGCCTCATCTGCCGATGGAAGCCCTCCAGGGCGGCCTCGGCGGTGCCGTCGCGCATCTTGCTCAGCACGACGTAGCGGATCTTGCGCTCGACGAGCGTGCCGACCGAGGAGCGGTTGTAGGCGCCCTTGATCAGGTCGCCCTCCCAGTGGCCGGGCATCAGCCGCTGCTCGATC
>JBKGYE010000088.1:0-5159 GCA_046546255.1 Halorhodospira sp.
CGAAGTGGGCGGGCACATCACCCCAACCGGGAAAGGTGCCCGGCGAACCACCTCCTGCGCCACACTACCGAGCGCCAGACGTGCTAGACCACTCCAGCCCAGTGTACTCATCATCACCAGGCTGCCCCGCCCACTACAATAGTCGACGATCGCCCGCGCTGGCTCCCGGTCCTCCAGTACGGTCCAAGTCAAAGGCCGTGACATACGGGGCTGCAGCTGTTCGCCGAGCGCTTCTAGATAGGCTTCCGCCGAGCCTGCCGTGTGATCGCTGCCAACACCGCCCTCGGTGTCCGCGATACGCAGAAGCCGCAGCTCACCATCCAGCTCCTCGGCGAGATCAACAGCGTAAGGCAGCATCGCCTCCGAG
Organism: Halorhodospira sp.; assembly: GCA_046546255.1. GTDB lineage: Bacteria > Pseudomonadota > Gammaproteobacteria > Nitrococcales > Halorhodospiraceae > Halorhodospira. The sequence goes on from JBKGYE010000088.1 coordinate 368, forward strand.
AGCTCCGAGCCGTCCAGGGGAACAACCACCCGCATCACTGGGCCTCGCCAATCATTCGGCAATCCGGGCCCGGCTAAGATCACCGGGCGATGGACATGGCGGACCACCGATGCCGCCACACTCCCAAGCACCGCCTCAGTCACCGCACCACGGCCGTGCGTAGCCATGCAGAACAGGGCCTGATCTTGCTCTCGAATCGTGTTGATGAGGTAGCTACGAGGATCCTCGGCGACATCCACCTTGATCCCCGAGCTGCCAATCAGTGGACTACCCGCCTCACCGAGCGGGAGCCTATGCCGGATCACCCGCCGCCGTTCCTTCTCCTCTGTCCAGTCTGCCACCACAGAGATAAGGCCGAGCGGGACCTGGGCTTGCTCGTGAAGCTCATGCCCCACCTGCAACCCTCGGAACATCGAGGGATCGGAACCGTCCACAGCCACAAGCACTTCATCCATCGAACCACCTCCATCCTAGCCCGCGACTCTCTCACCCCCCTGGTATGGGGCAACCGACTGCGACTCAAGGAAGCTGCGCAGCCCTTCTGGATCGACAATACCTGGCACAAAGAAGCAGGAGCCATCATCCAGCACCACAACAACCCAGCCGTACCCGAGGAGTAGACCAAGCCAGCTATAGTAGATCCCCAGCGCCTGAATAGCATGACGCGGTACCACTCGGGAATGGACCGCAATCAAGCCGGTCTCGGCAATCAGGTAGCGCGGTGTTGCCCATAGCTCGGTATCAAAGAAGATCCCCATGGCGTAGGCCGCGATACCGGGAAAGACCAGGACATAGAGCACAATCGCAAGTACCTGCCCAAAGATGCCGAAGGGCGCTATCGCGAAAAATACGCTGAGCACCAAGGCCAGCAACGCAGGCAGGAAGACCCCCCAGTGCACCTCAGCCTGGTAGATCACCCGCTCACCGGGATCCGGGTGATCCTGACCGAGCTGCTTCTTCGGATCGAAGGCCGTACCGCTAAGACGAAAGCGAAACCGCATAGACAGGGCCAGCAGCAAGAAGATGATGCTCGGCGGCAACAGCAGCAGCCCTGTGGTCAGCAACACGATCCCCACAGCAGTACCGAACGCACCCACCCCGAGGACTAGGCAGATCAGGGCGGTCAGGGGGACCCCCGCAGCAAGGACATAAAAGGCCTGCAGCCAACCGCTCCTTTTCACCGCGGGATCGCGACGGGCGATACGACTCGGCCACCAGCGCACCAGCAACGAGACGATCGTCGCCGGCAACAGGATCGTAAAGGCAAGCAGCGCCAGGAACGCTGGCTCCCCGGAGAGGATGACCGACACCGTCAGGGCAATGGCAGCTGCTAGCAGGAGCAGCCGCGTCGCCCGACGCCTGAGGAAACGAAGAACCGGATTCTGCGTTTGGATCCTAGCCGTATCGACCATCCTCTGCTCCTAGCCCAACCCGATGACTCAGACGAACCAGCACTGGCGCCTTCTCAGTCTATCAATGCATTGATTCATGAGTTTTCATTCTCTAGCCCTACTTGCTGACCCGCAAGCCAGGGGACCCGTAGCCACCGCCCACGCCAGGCGGCGCTAGCCAGAAAGAGCAGCAGGGCACCCCCCCCCCAGAGCACCACAGGGAGCCCTCCGACGGTCGCCCCTAAAAGGGCCACAGCCAACCAGAGCAAAGCCAACCCTAATGAGATCAGGAGAGACTGCACGGCATGGAAGCGAACCACAGGATCCCGCCGCGCCAGAAGCAGTAAGACCACGGCAGTCAACGCCCCCCCCAGATAAGCGATAGCGGCAGCAAGATGCGGAGGCACCCCGGAGGATCCCATTAGCCCCATAGCCGGCCTCGCCCGCCATCCGCTTGGCGCCGCTGAGATCCATTCCCCTCTCAACAGGAGCCTCCGGCGCTCGTGGTGCAACCCCTGCACTAAGCTGGCAACGGTCGCCAACAACACCAATGTGAAAGGCAGACCGGTAGCCACCGTCCCCGCCTGGAGAGCGCTCAAGGCAGCCTCTCCGCCCAGGAAAAGCAGTACCGCAGCGAGCGCCCCCATGAACACGACCCAGAAGACGCGCTGGGCATCCGGGGTGTCCAGCCGTCCTCCGGCGCTCATCGCGTCAATCACCAAGGAGCCAGAGTCCGAGGAGGTGATGAAAAACACCACCAGCAGGATCACCGCCAGCAGCGATGAAAGCTGTCCCCAAGGGAGCTGCTCCAGCATATAGAACAAGGCCATGGACTCACGGCCCCCCAGCCCCCCGGCTAGCGAGCCGATGCCTTCCTGAACCTGCTCCAGTCCCGCACCGCCCAGGGCGCTGATCCAGATCAGCGTCGCCAGCGTTGGCGCCACCAGCACGGTCGATAAAAACTCCCGGATCGTCCGCCCACGCGAGATGCGGGCGATGAACATCCCTACGAATGGCGACCAGGCAATCCACCAAGCCAAGTAGAAAACCGTCCACCCTTGCAGGAAGGTGTCATCCTCCCTTCCTGCAGGCTGGCTCAGGGCGAGGAAGTCGGCGAGATAACCGCCCGTGGCTACTGCCAAGGTCCCGAGGAAAGCGGCCAGGCCGGCAGCCAGCACGACAAAGCCCAGGAGCAGGCCGGCGAGCGAGAGATTGAGGTTGCTGAGCACCCGGATACCGCCTTGAATCCCACGCAGTACGGAGATAATCGCCACAAGGGTAACGAGGGCGATCAGGACCAGCCGAGTCAACAAATTGTCTGGGATCCATGGCAGGATATAGCTTAAACCACTCGCTGCCTGCTTAGCGCCGAGACCGAGCGAGGTCGCCAGGCCGAAGAGCGTCGCCAGGATTGCGAGCGTGTCGATGAGATGCCCAGCAACTCCCCAGACCCGATCGCCGAGGAGTGGGTAGAGCACGGAGCGAATCGTCAGGGGCAGGCCCTTATTGAAAGAGAAGAAGGCGATCGCCAAGGCCACGATGCTATAGATCGCCCACGGGTGGACTCCCCAGTGATACATAGTGGCCGCGAGCGCACCCTGGAGCGCCTCCGGTGTATAGCTCGCCACCCCCAGCGGGGTGCCGTGCCATCCCGTGTAATAGGCCACCGGCTCCGCCACGGCCCAGAACACCAGCCCGATGCCCATCCCCGCAGCGAACAGCATGGTGATCCAGGAGAGGCGGGAGAAAGCGGGCCGGGCCTGTTCGCCCCCGAGGCGGATCCGACCCAGCGGCGAGACCATCAAGGCAACACAGCTGACAAGAAAGAGGTTACCGGCCAGGAGAAAGAGGGCATCGAAGTGGCTCTGGACCCACGCAAGCACCCCTGTCAGCATCGCCTGGGCAGCCTCGGGAAAGAGCAGGGCTCCCAAGAGGAAGAGGAGCACCAGGACTGAGGCCATCAAGAATACGGGCTGGTGCACCTCCAGGCCGCAGCGCCGGACCGTCTGGTCCTGGCTGTTCCGGTGCAGGAGGTAGGCGCGCTCGAGCCGATCCAGCTCGGCTTGGCGTTCATCACGGGCACGAGGCAAGGCCACTCTGCCCTCCGTGGTGCGCATCAATCCCCGATGCAGGACTATGGCAGAGCAAGACAGAGGTGGCCATGCGGCATTATTACCGAGGCGCCCGCCCAGCGCTCAGGAGGTGAGCCGCATCCATGCGCTTGAGAGCGATGGCAGGAACTCCCATGCCCTGGGCTGGGTCAATAGCAGGCTCCCTGCGAGCAAGAGCAGGAGGAGACTGGTCAGTGCTACCTCCCCTAGGCCCCCTGTGCGCACCGTCAACGGGCCATGAAAACGGACACGGGAAGGATAGAGCAACGGCACCCCTTGCGTCGTGCAGGCATCGGCGGCCAGATGCAGCGCGTAGCCGATGCCGAAGGCCAGCACGGCTGGCCCCTGCAGCCACCATCCAAGCAGCGCGATCGCAGCGAGTGCCAGCACGGAATGGGTTATGCCACGATGCCCGAACACCCGCGCCAGGGGGTAGCTGATGGGCCACAGCAGCTGGCCGATGCGCGACCTAGGATGGTCGATATCCGGTGCGAGCGACCCGACTGCTGCCGCAGTCACAGTGGTCATCTCCAAAGGCAGGCCCGTATGGATCGCCAGCGCTGCATAGCCTGAGAGACCGAGAAGAACATGAGAGGTCCCGGTCACGGCAGACGGTTCCCCAGGTCCGCCAGCGCCCGTCCAATGAGGGATCGATCCTGTCTCCTCCCTGAGCGATCTAGGGCACCCTCCAAGCACTGCCTTCTCGTCACCAAGCTGGCCTCCTTTATCAATAAGGTATTGATTTATTAATATACCATATTGATCAAGAGGGGATAATAGCGGCCTTGGGGCCCTTGGCTACGCCGCACTCCCCCAGCCGAGGGTTACGAGGAGGGCCTGAGAGGCTAGATCGCTGATGACCTCTACCACTTGCACCCGCTCCAGAAGACCCCGCGGCAGCGGCGGCACCCAGTCCTGCCGATCTGCCCAGCGATCGATATGGATCCGTATGCGTGAGCCGATCACCTCCATCTCCGGCATCCGCTCGAGGGCCCGCAAGACGAAGGGCCCCGCGAAGAACGGTGAGACACGCTCCAGATGCAGCTCTAGCGCCGGACCACGCGCACTCGGCGGTGGGGGCAAAGCGATGAACCCCACCGTGAAGCGGATCCATACCCCCTTGTGCTTATAGCCGGAGACTGCGAGACGCCCTCCCTCCCCCAGCTTGAGCGCAAGGTCGCACAAGGTAGGATCCCCGAGGCGGGTCAGGCTACGGGCCAGGACACGCTCCGGGATCGGAACGCGGACACTGCGTTGACGCAACCGCTCTAGCAGCTGAGAACCGGCTTC
>JBKGYE010000089.1:0-5051 GCA_046546255.1 Halorhodospira sp.
GCGACAGTGGCCTGAGGCCCATAGTGCGAGTCGGTGTCCAGGGATTCGGGGGCAGGACACCTAGGCGCAAAGCCTCAACCAAGCAGCTACGGACAGTTGCTGCACCCTATCCCGTGAGCCATCCCCAAAGGTGACTCCGATGCGATCGAAAGGGAGTCGCTCAGATAGTTATTGGAATTGAGAATGATTTGTTTTAAGGTTCGTATAGCTTGCGTTTGCTGCCTAGAGCAGAAGGATCTCAATCATCGATCAGTGGAGCCTTCTCATGCCAGACCGCTTCTCCCTGCTTGCCGGCCTGCTTGGCGCTGTCCTGCTGATGTCCTCCGCCGTAAAGGCCGAGACGATTCGGCTCTCGCTACCGCCGGACCCCAACGCGCTACCGGTGTTCGTGCTCATGGAGAAACAAGACAAGCTCCTGCCCGAGGACACCCTCGAGCTGGTCGCCCTGCCTGCCGGCGACCCTTCAGGAATGCGGGCCATGATCGCCGATCAGCGCATGGACTTTGCCATGTTCAACCTGGTCGGGGGCACACGCTTCTTTCAGGGTGGCCTAGAGGACTTACAGCTGGTAAGCCCCTGGGTATGGCGAGGGGTCTACCTGCTAACCCCGGAAGGCGAGGAGGACCTCGCGGCCCTGGACAGCGCCGCGGTGCTGACCTCCCCGGGCGTCTCTACCCCACCGCATACCATGATCGCCAGGGCATTAGAGCAAAAAGGCATCGAGCCGCGTTTCGCTACCGGCGGGGCGGGTTCAGCACTGTTCAGCCGCCTGCGCGATCCGGAAAAGGCACCCGCCGGCGTGGCCGCACCGGAGCCGCTGGTAAGCCTGATCGAGCACCATCAAAAAGCCCAGGACTGGGACCAGCGCTGGCAGGTGGCCCTCGATCCCACTGAGGCCTTGGGCGGGGAGATCCCCCTGGGCGCCTTGTGGCAGGTAGGCGACAGTGTAGGCCCTGCCGTGCGGGAGCGCTTGGTCTCAGGCCTGAGGCGCGCAGCGGAGTGGGCGCAGGATCCTGCCAACCGGGAGGAGACGGCCCGCATCGCTGCCGAGGGCTACCGGCACACCTTCCGCATGCCCATTCCGCCGCAGGTCCTAGCCGGGCTGTTGCATGAGCAGCGGGTAGCCTGGAGGCTCGATACCGACGGCAGCACGCGACCGCGAGTGGAGGAGTACCTGGACGAGGTATTCGGGATGCGGGTTCCCGAGGGCCTCTATGCGGAGCCAGCTCAGGCTAATGACTAAGCAGGACGCTGCTATCCGGTGGGATTACAAGGCCCTGCAGCGCCTGGGTACCGCCCAGGTCTGGGCCCCCGTCACCGGTATCGCTGGACTGCTTGCGGCGTGGCATCTGGCTAGTGCCTGGCTCTCGGCTACCATACTGCCCCCGCCTATCGCCGTAGCCGGCAGGCTAGCCGAGAACCTAGCCAGCCCGCAGCTCTGGCAGGATACCGGAATCACCATGCTCCACGTGGTAACCAGCTTCCTGCTTGCCATGTTCGGCGGAGTGCTCCTGGGCCTATGGGCCTCGTGGTCGGACTTCCTGGAGCGGGCCCTGCACCCACTGGTGGTGGTCGTGGAGTCTGCCCCCCACGTCGCTTGGCTGGTGCTGGCCATCCTCTGGCTCGGCCAGGACGGCGGACCACCCATATTGGTCGGGCTGAGCATGGCCCTTCCCTTGGTATTCATCGCTACCAGTCACGGCTTACGCCAGATCGACCCTGCCCTGCTGGATATGGCCCGAGTCTACCGGCTCTCGGCCTTGACTAGGCTGCTCCGCATCCTCCTGCCCTCGTTGGCACTGACCCTGGCCGGGACGGCCTCCGGTGCCCTATCCGTGGTCTGGCGGGGCGTCATCATGGCCGAGGCCTTCGCCTCGAGCCACGGCCTCGGGCCGTCGCTTTGGGGAAGCTATCTCTACGGTGAGGTAAAAGAAGTCTATGCCATCATCCTCTGGATCGTCCTCTTGGGGCTCGCCATGGAGTACGGGTTTGTCCATCCAGCCCGGCGGGGCTTCGAACGCCGCCTGCGACACTGCTGATGTCTCCCCCCACCGGAAAGGGCATGGGAGCTGCCGCTTCCAACATCCGCCGCGCGAGCCGGTGACCACCGAGGTCATCCTTTCACTGGACAACATCTCCCGGCTCTACGGTGGTGAAGCGGGGATCACCGGGGTAGATCTTGAGCTGCACGCCGGTGAGATCCTGGGCGTATGCGGGGTCAGCGGGTGCGGAAAATCGACCCTACTACGCCTGATCGCCGACCTGGAACCGCCGGATACGGGCCGCATCCAAGGCACCTGCCACCAGATGGGGATGGTCTTCCAAGACCCCGCCCTGCTGCCCTGGCTCACGGCGAGAGGCAACGTGGAACTGGTCTTGCCCAAGGGGGAGAAGGATCGTGCCCGGGCAGCCCTAGCAGAGGTAGGCTTGGAAGACGCTGCGGGGCAATACCCCGCCCAGCTCTCCGGGGGGATGCGCCAACGGGTAGGGATCGCCCGGGCCTTAGCTGGGGAGCCTGCTCTGCTGCTCATGGATGAGCCCTTCGCCAGCGTGGACTACTTCACCGCCCTGCAGCTACTGGATCTCGTGGGCCGGCGAATTACCGAGCACCGAGTCGGGGGGATCTTCGTTAGTCACGACGTGCGTGAGATCACCCGGCTCTGCGACCGGGTCATGGTCATTGGCGGCTATCCGGGCCGCCCTATCACCACACTCAGCAATCCCCTCGGCGCTTCAGAGCGTCAGTCACGCCCCGGCGCCATGGCCCACTTCGAGAACGCCATCCTCAGGGCGATCGAGGAGGGAAAGCACCCCTTTAACCCCGGTTGAGCCCCCTTGGTGGACCCAAGGGGTGCTTGCCCTACACCTGCGGAGCTGTCATTGCAAATGATAACCATTATCATTAATATTTAGGCGCAGCGTATCCCTTGCCGCCGCGGGTTCCGAGAGGTCTCTCTTCTTACCGATACGCTTGTAGCCAGCCAGGTGCGTCACCTCCCGCACCTAGCTAGCTATCAGCACACCGCCGGCAGCTTAGGGAGCCCCCTATTCGGACCGGATCTTCGACTGGCCGACAGGAGGTTGATCACGATGCACCCGGGACGACCGGCACCAACCCACCGCTGCTCACGTACGCCAGCCTGATGATGCTCAGTACGCTCAGCGCGACCGCCAGCGCCGATGGCGCCCCGGAAGAGCTACCGTCGGTCCTCGTCGAGCCCTCCGAGGAAGCCAAGTGGAGCGGTACCGAGCGTGGCGCCCGCCACCAGTCCCATCGGTTGCAGGACCTTTTTAGGGGGGACTCAGAGACTCACGTCAACGATCCGCGGCAGGCTCAGCGCCTCTATCTGCGCGGGATCGAGGCCAGTCAGACCCAGATCACCATCGACGGTGCTAGCCAGGGCTGCGACCTGCACAACCACCGCGGCGGCCTGAGCGGGATCGAACCCGCTTTCCTGCGCCGGGCTGATGCCGAACCCGGTCCGCCGGCGGCCGATGACGGCCACGGGGCCACCGGAGGCTCCGTGCGCTTCGAGACCATCGACGCCGGCGACCTGGTCGATCCCGAGACCAGCTACGGGGGCTTCGGCCGCGGCGTTCGGGGCAGCGCCGCCGAGTCCCTGACCACCAGCGCGACGGGCGCCATCCATCCCACCGACCGCGTCGGCCTACTGGTCGGGGGCAGCTACACCACGCTGGACGATTACCGCGTCGGCGGCGGCGATATCAAGGAGTACACCGGCTACGACGACCGCAACCTGTTGCTGCGGCTCAACGCCGACGACGGCCGCAACCAACGGGCCCGCCTCGGCTACGAAGAGAACGAGAACCGGGGAGAACTGCCAATGAATCCCGGCGACCGGGTCCGGGCCGCTCGAGGGAGCTCAACAACCGGATCAAGACCCTCAAGCGCCAGGCCTACGGATTTCGGGACATGCCTTACTTCAAGCTCATCATCCTCCACCTACACGACAGAAAAAGGAAAGGAAGAATGAGAAGAGCCAAGCCAGCCCTCGTGCTCAGTGGGATCGTCGGGTTGTTGCCGTGGGGTGCGCAAGCAAGCGAGGTGAGCCTCTATGGCCAGGTCCATGCCGGGCTGAATACCTTCTCTTACGACGATTCCAAGCGCGTGACCGAGATCACCGACCAGGGTCGTACACGGGTGGGGTTCTCCGGCTCGACGCCGCTGGAGAACGGCTGGGACGCGATCGGTACCTTCGAGTGGAACACCTTCCCACACCTCGGGGAGAGCAGGTTCAAGCGCCGGGCGAGCTATGTCGGTGTGGCCACCCCCTACGGTGAGGCGGTCATCGGCAGCGTTGCGGCCGCCTACAAGATGGGGGGTGGAGTGGGCTGGGATCCGCTGGTGACCACCGAGTTGCAACAGCGCCGTAGCGGTGGCATGTCCGGTGGGGCCTTCGGGCATAACAGCTTCGTGGATCGGGCCATACAGTACACCACCCCTGAGCTCAACGGCTTCAAGCTCCAGCTGCAGCTCGGTACCGAGGAGAACAACGACTCGCGCACTGTAGCCGATCCTTCGGAAGGCGATGCCGATGCCGAGCTCCAGCAGGGGGATGCCCTGGCGAGCGTGCGCTACACCGGTATCCCGGACTGGGATCTGATCGCCGCGGCGGTACGCCTCGACGAACCGTATACCGAGGTCGACGGTGTCGACGACGGCGATACCAGCTGGAAGCTCGGCGCGCGCTGGGCGCCTGAGGGCTACTCCCTGGCCTACCAGTACGAGTCGGTGGAGATCATCCGCGGCCCTGGCGGCGCCGGCCGGATCGACAACCTGGTGGGGGATCCTGATAACCGGGTCGACGGAGAGGATGACGGCAAATTCAGAGATGGCCGGTTCATGGATGCCGTGGATCACCACGCCCTGATCGGCACCTACGAGCAGGGGCGTAACACCTGGGTGCTGGGCCTTAGCCACGCCGATGCGGACGCCCGGGAAGAGGATGTCTCAGCCGTCACCGCGGCGCTGGTGCACCAGCCGGCGCCGAGCTTCCGGCTCTACGCCGGCGTTCAGCACCAGGCCTTCG
>JBKGYE010000090.1:0-4887 GCA_046546255.1 Halorhodospira sp.
GAGGGCAGGTGGCGTCAGTGCTCACGTCGGCAAACAACCCAAAAACCACGGGATTGCAGCCGTCGTCGGCACATGGCCATGATGAGCCTGTGGACGGCCTGCGCTATGGTAGGTCGTCCGGGAATACGCGAAGGAAAGGAGAGGCCCTGATGGCTTATCAACTGCCCGATCTGCCCTACGACTATGGCGATCTGGAGCGCTCCATCGATGCCAAGACGATGGAGATCCATCACACCAAGCACCACAACACCTACGTCACGAAGCTCAATGACGCCATCAGCGGTACCGAGCTGGAGGAAAAGCCGCTGGAGGACCTGCTCGGTCATGTATCGACGCTACCGGTGGCGGTCCGTAACAACGGCGGGGGGCACTGGAACCACGATCTCTTCTGGCGGGTGATGTCGCCCGATGGCGGCGGCAAGCCCTCCGGTGAGCTGGCCGGGGCGATTGACAGCGCCTTCGGCTCGTTCGATCAGTTTCGTGAGCAGTTCACGCAGGCCGCCCTAGGCCGTTTCGGCTCTGGCTGGGCGTGGCTGATCAAGACACCGCGGGGGCTGGAGGTCACGGACACCCCGAACCAGGATAACCCGCTTATGGACGTGGCGCCGAAGCAGGGCACACCACTGCTCGGGATCGATGTCTGGGAGCATGCCTACTACCTGCGCTACCAAAACCGTCGCCCGGACTATGTCGAGGCCTGGTGGGACGTGGTCAACTGGGACGAGGTAGCCAAGCGCTTCCAGGCAAGCTAGCGCCCGCCATGGCGTGGGGCCGCGGTGTCTGCTGCGGGAGCTGGGTCGTGGCCTGGCGACTGGATGCAGCAGCCAAGCGAGCCCCCCCGGTCGCCCGAAACCAAAAGACCCCCTGCGCCCGTCCTGGGAGCAGGGGGTTGTTCTGGGCTTGAACTCGGGCCCTAGCCTGGCGGCTAGTCTTCTGGCTCGTAACCGAGGTTCGGTCCGAGCCAGCGCTCGATCTCCTTGCGCGACATGCCCTTGCGCTTGGCGTAGTCCTCCGCTTGGTCCTGGAAGATCTGGCCGACGCCGAAATAGCGCGCCTCGGGGTGGGCGAAGTACCACCCGGAAACCGCCGCTGTGGGCACCATGGCCTTGGACTCGGTCAGGCTCAGGCCGATGTTCTCCTCTACGTTCAGCACCTCCCAGAGCAGGTCCTTCTCCGTGTGGTCCGGGCAGGCCGGATACCCCGGAGCCGGGCGGATGCCCTGATAGCGTTCCTTGATCAGGTCCTCGTTGGCGAGATCCTCGTCGGCGGCGTAGCCCCAGAATTCCTTGCGCACCCGCTCATGCAGGCGCTCCGCGAAGGCCTCGGCGAGACGGTCGGCGAGGGCCTTGAGCATGATGGCGCTGTAGTCATCATTGGCGGCCTCAAAGCGCTCGAGATGCTCGTCGATGCCGATGCCGGTGGTGACCGCGAAGGCGCCCATCCAGTCTTTGATACCGCTGCCCTTGGGGGCGATAAAATCAGCCAGGGACTGGTGCGGTTTGCCCTCGCCCCGCTCGGTCTGCTGCCGCAGGTGGTGCAGGGTGGTGAGGACCTCTGTACGCGTCTCGTCGGCGTAGAGTTCGGTATCGTCCCCGGTGCTGTTAGCGGGGAAAATGCCGAAGACAGCGCGGGCCGTGAGCCACTTCTCGTCGATCAGGTGCCGGAGCATCGCCTGCGCATCCTCGAAGAGTTTGCGCGCCTCCTCGCCCTGCTTCTCGTCGTCGAGGATCTTTGGGTATTGGCCGCGCATCTGCCAGGCGGAGAAGAAGGGTGTCCAATCGATGCGCTCGACGAGATCCTCGAGCGGATAGTCCTCGAGGATCTGGACCCCTTGTTGCGTCGGCTGCTTGGGCTCGTAGGCTGACCAGTCGATGGGAGTTGCGTTTTCCTTCGCCGCAGCGTAGGAGACCCACTTCGTCTTTTTTTGCCGTGCCTCGTGCTGCTCGCGGACCTGTTGGTACTCGGCGAGCAGCTCCTGCTTGTAGCTCTCCGCCTGGGTCTCGCTGACCAGCTTGGCCGCGACGCCCACGGCACGGGAGGCGTCCTTGACGTAGATGCTCGGGCCCGAGTAGTTGGGCGCGATCTTGACCGCGGTGTGGACCCGCGAGGTGGTAGCGCCGCCGATGAGCAGCGGGATGGTAAAGCCCTGGCGCTCCATCTCATGGGCGACGTTGATCATCTCGTCGAGTGACGGCGTGATCAGCCCGGAGAGGCCGATCATGTCCGCGTTCACCTCCTTCGCCTTCTGCAGGATGGTCTCCGTGGGGACCATCACGCCGATATCGTGGACCTCGAAGTTGTTGCACTGGAGGATGACGCTGACGATGTTCTTGCCGATGTCGTGCACGTCGCCCTTGACCGTGGCGATCAGCACGCGGCCAGCGGGCTCGTCGTTGTCTGTCTTCTCGGCCTCGATGTAGGGCAGCAGATAGCCCACCGCCTGTTTCATCACCCGGGCGGACTTCACCACCTGCGGCAGGAACATCTTGCCCTCGCCGAAGAGATCGCCGACGGTGTTCATGCCGTCCATCAGCGGCCCCTCGATGACCTCGATGGGCCGGTTGTACTGCTGCCGGGCCTCCTCGATGTCCTCGTCGATGTAGTCGGTGATGCCCTTGATCAGGGCATGCTCGAGGCGTTTGGTGACTGGCTCCTCGCGCCAGGCGAGGTCCTCCTCCTTCTTCTTGCCGCCCTGGTCCTTGTAGCGGTCGGCGAGCTCGAGCAGCCGCTCGGTGGCGTCCTCGCGGCGGTTGAGGATGACGTCCTCGCAGAGCTCGCGCAGCTCGGGGTCGATCTCGTCGTAGACCTCGATCTGGCCGGCATTGACGATGGCCATGTCCAGCCCCGCCTTGATTGCGTGGTAGAGGAAGACCGAGTGCATGGCCTCGCGCACGGCGTCGTTGCCGCGGAAGGAGAAGGAGAGGTTAGACAGGCCACCGGAGACCTTGGCGTGGGGCAGGTGCTCCTTGACCCAGCGGGTTGCTTCGATGAAGTCGACGGCGTAGTTGTTGTGCTCCTCGATGCCCGTGGCGACGGCGAAGATGTTCAGGTCGAAGACGATGTCGCCGGGCGGGAAGCCGTCCTCGACGAGCAGATCGTAAGCGCGCCGCGCGATCTCGATCCGGCGCTCGTAGGTATCGGCCTGGCCCTGCTCGTCGAAGCACATCACCACCGCGGCGGCGCCGTAGCGGCGCAGCTTGCGGGCCTTCTCCAGGAATGGCTCCTCGCCCTCTTTCAGGGAGATGGAGTTGACCAGCCCCTTGCCCTGGATGCGCTTGAGGCCTTCCTCCATGATCTCCCACTTGGAGGAGTCGATCATGATCGGCACGCGGGCGATGTCCGGCTCGGCGGCGACGAGGTTGAGGAAGTCGATCATCGCCTGCTGCGAGTCGAGCATCCCCTCGTCCATGTTGATGTCGATGACCTGCGCGCCGTTCTCGACCTGTTCCTTGGCGACCTCGAGGGCGGTCTCGTAGTCCTCCTCCTTGATCAGGCGCCGGAAGCGTGCCGAGCCGGTGACGTTGGCGCGCTCGCCGATGTTGACGAACAGCGAGTCGGTGCGGACGTTGCAGGGCTCAAGGCCGGAGAGGGGGAGGGTGTCCGGGTCCGATGCCGGTACCTGGCGCGGTGGGCAGTCCTGGACCGCATCGCGGAGGGCGGCGATGTGCGCCGGCGAGGTGCCGCAGCAGCCGCCGATGATGTTGATCAGCCCCTCCTCGGCGAAGGTGCGGATGATCTTCGCCATCTCCTCGGGGGTCTGCTCGTATTCGCCGAACTCGTTGGGCAGCCCGGCGTTGGGGTGTGAGGAGACGAAGGTATCGGCGATCTTGGAGATTTCCTGCAAGTGCGGACGCAGCTCCTCGGCGCCGAGGGCGCAGTTGAGGCCGATGGACAGGGGCTGGGCGTGGCGCACGGAATTCCAGAAGGCAGCTGCTGTCTGCCCGGATAGCGTCCGCCCGGAGGCGTCCGTAATGGTGCCGGAGATCATCACCGGCAGGCGCCGGCCCGCTTGCTCGAAGACCTCCTCGAGGGCGTAGATCGCCGCCTTGGCGTTGAGGGTGTCGAAGACCGTCTCGATGAGGATCAGGTCAACACCGCCCTCGAGGAGACCCCGGGCCTGCTGCTTATACGCCTCGAAGAGCTGGTCGAAGCTGATATCGCGATAGCCCGGATTGTTCACGTCCGGCGAGATGGAGGCCGTCTTGCCGGTCGGGCCCATGGTGCCGGCGACGAAGCGGGGGATGCCGGTCTCCTGCTCAACCTCGTCACAAACCGAGCGAGCCAGCTTGGCGGCCTCGGTATTCAGCTCGTCGACCAGGTGCTCGGTGCCGTAATCGGCCTGGGAGAGGACCTGGGAGTTGAAGGTGTTGGTCTCGACGATGTCGGCACCGGCATCGAGATTGGCGCGGGTGATCTCGCGGATGACATCAGGTCGTGTGAGCACGAGCAGGTCGTTGTTGCCTTTGAGCTCACTGGGGTGATCGCTGAAGCGCTCACCACGGAAATCGGCCTCCTCGAGCGGGTATTTCTGGATCTCGGTGCCCATCCCGCAATCGAGGATCATGATGCGCTGGGCGAGCTGTTCGCGGATCTGTTGCGTGTGATCGGTCATGTCTACTCAGTTCGCTCTGTGGCTCACGGATTCGTCGGGCACCCGCACCGGTCCGCTTCTGCGGCTGCAGCCCGTCTTCAGCGTGGATAGGGATCGGAGGTCGGGTGCGCGCGAGGGCGCGGCACGGGGGCGGGTGCCTGGTTGGATAGACTTTAGCCTACCAGTATTCCAGCCAATGGCTCCGATTGCAACGCATCCCCCGAGAAGGGACTGGCAGGCATAAGCTTATACCGCCTCGGCGCTTGCTTCGCCTCAATCCGGATGCCACTTTGATT
>JBKGYE010000091.1:0-4829 GCA_046546255.1 Halorhodospira sp.
TAAGCTTATACCGCCTCGGCGCTTGCTTCGCCTCAATCCGGATGCCACTTTGATTGGATCCGGCCCCCGGCAGGCGCCGGGGTCTGTGGCCGCCTGCGCCGGCGGACCTATCCGTGTCGCAAGCAGAAGGAGCGATTGCGTTGAAGCTCGAAACCCAGGCCGTGCATGCAGGCTATGCGCCCGATCCAACCACGCGCGCAGTGGCCGTGCCCATCTATCAGACCACCTCCTACGCCTTCGATGACACGCAGCACGGGGCGGATCTCTTCGACCTGAAGGTCGAGGGCAACATCTATACCCGCATCATGAATCCCACGAATGCCGTGCTCGAGCAGCGCGTGGCGGCTATGGAGGGGGGTATCGGCGGGCTTGCGGTGGCCTCTGGCATGGCGGCGATCACCTACGCCATCCAGGCCATCACCCGGGCCGGTGACAATATCGTCTCCACCTCGCGGCTCTACGGCGGTACCTACAACCTCTTTGCCCACTCGCTGCCCATTCACGGCATCGAGGTGCGCTTCGCCGCCCAAAACGACTATGATCGGCTCGAGGCGTTGATCGATGAGCGCACCAAGGCGCTCTTCTGCGAGAGCGTCGGCAATCCTTCGGGGGAGGTGGCCGACGTCGAGCGCTTGGCCGAGATCGCCCACCGCCATGGCATCCCGTTGATGGTCGACAACACCGTGCCCACACCCTATCTGTGGCGGCCCATCGACAGCGGTGCTGACATCGTCCTCCACTCGCTGACCAAGTACATGGGTGGGCACGGCACCACGGTGGGCGGGGTGATCGTCGACTCCGGGAAGTTCCCCTGGGCCGACCACGGCGAGCGTTTCCCGATGATGGTCGAGCCGGACCCGTCCTACCACGGTGTGAGCTATACCGAGGATATGGGCGAGGCGGCCTACATCACCCGCTGCCGTGTGGTGCCGCTGCGCAACATGGGGGCCGCGCTGTCGCCGTTCAACGCCTTCCTGCTGCTGCAAGGCATCGAGACGCTACCGGTGCGCATGGACCGCCACTGCGACAACGCCCAGCGCGTGGCCGAGTACCTGCAGGCCCATCCGCAGGTGAGCTGGGTGAAGTTCGCCGGCCTGGAGGGCAGTCCCTACAAGCCCCTGGCCGATCGCTACATGGGCGGACGGGCGGCCAGCATCCTGAGCTTCGGGGTGCAGGGGGGCTTCGAGGCCGGGGCGCGCTTTATCGATGCGCTACAGCTGATCACCCGGCTGGTGAACATCGGCGATGCCAAGTCGCTGGCCTGCCATCCGGCGAGCACGACCCATCGCCAGCTCAGCGAGGCGGAGCTGGAGAGCGCCGGTGTCTCCCAGGACCTGGTCCGGTTGTCCATCGGCCTGGAGCACATCGATGACCTCCTGGCCGATATCGAGCAGGCGCTTACCGCGGCTCAGGCTGCCTGAGTGCAGTCGCCGGCAGCGGTGAGTTCGTCCAGCGCCACCCCGAGCAGGCTGGTGTCATCCTGGGGATACTCGCCGGGGCGCAGGTGCTCGAGGGTGGCGAGCACCCGGCTTACCGCCTCTCCCGCTGGGCCCCGCGCCAGGGTCGCCTCGAGCCCTTCAATCCCGTAGGGGGTTCTCCCCGGCGTGGGGGTCTCGATGACCCCGTCCGAGCAGGTGAACAGCTCCAGCCCCGGCTGGAGGGAACGGTAGAGGAGTCTCGGTTCCCCGCGGACCGTACCGGGGGCAGAGGCCAGGGGGAGGTCTGCAGCGTCGAGCCGCTCCAGGATCTCGCCATGCCGGAGCAGCCACACCGGGGGCATGCCGCCGTTCCAGATCCCGAGCCGTCCCCGTTCCAGGTCGATCTCCAGCAGTACCGCCGCGAGGAAGATCTCCGGGGGCAGGTAGCGGTAGAGCTGTTCGTTGAGCGTCGTCAGCAGATGGGCCGGCGCCGAGCCGCTGCGTACCTGATCGTGGAAGAGGGCGGCCAGGGCTGGGATCCCGACCGCCGAGCCGATGCCGTGGCCGGTAAAATCACCGAGCAGCAGGCAGTAGCGGCCGCTGCTGCAGCGCTGGGCGAGGAAGACGTCGCCACCGAGGATGGAGGCCGGGAGGTAGCGGTGGTGGATCCCGGGCGTATCGAGCCTCTCGGCGCCGGTGGCACGGCTGACGATGCGTTCGGCTGTCTCCTGCTCGGCCTCCAGGCGGCGCTGGTGGGCGTCGAGGACAGCCTTGTCCGCGGCGATGGAGCGCAATCGCTCGATGAGGCCTTCGACGGAGGCCATGATGCGGTTGAGCTCGGAGAACCCGAGATCGATGCTCCGTGGCCGCAGGTCCTGGAGGTCGCGGACGGCGTTGACCTGCTCGACCTGGTCGCTGAAGCGCTGCAGGGAACGGGTCAGCCGCAGGTTGAGCGTGTGGGCTGCCCCGGCCGCCACGAGCAGAGCGAGCGGTACGACGGCGAGGAAGAACCAGCCGTAGCTCGAGCGCCCTTGTGCCAGGACCGGGGCCAGGTCCTGAGTGACGCCGACGACCCCGAGGACATCGCCGGTCTCGGCGTTGGTGTGGCAGTCGAGGCACTCGCTGCGTGCTGCCACCGGCATGATGTGCCGCTGCTGCGCATCGCCAGCGCTGTGACGCCCCTCGCCGGTGGCGTAGGCCTGCTCGACCAGGGGGTCTGCCTGCGGGGCGTTGTCGATGCTGCCGTAGATGTCGTCGACCAGCTCGCCGCGGTAGATAGTGACCTCCAGGGGGGCCTCCGCGTAGCTCTCTTCCAGAGCGGCGATGAAGGCCTGGAGATCATCTCGGTTCCAGCCCCGGCGCATCACCTGATACATGGAGTTGAAGGTCTGCACCGCGGTTGCCTCGGCCGTGCGCTCAGCCTGCTCCCGTAATGCCCCTTCGTAGACCGAGGAGGAGAGCAGGGCGACGCCGATGAACGTCGCCACGGCCACGGCGACCACGGTCGCTGCAAGCGCTGCACGAAGGCTGATATTGCGCACGTCCAGAGCGGGCTCAGGTGCCGAGCCGCTTGTACTTGATGCGGTGCGGCTGCGTGGCTTCCTCGCCGAGGCGCTTCTTGCGGTCCGCCTCGTAGTCCTGGTAGTTGCCCTCGATGAAGACGGTCTGGCTATCGCCCTCGAAGGCTAGGATGTGCGTCGAGACGCGGTCGAGGAACCAGCGGTCGTGGGAGATGACCAGCACGCAGCCGGGGAAGCTGAGCAGGGCCTCCTCCAGGGCGCGCAGGGTCTCCACATCCAGGTCGTTGGTCGGCTCGTCGAGCAGCAGGGTGTTGCCGCCGCTCTGCAGCAACTTGGCCAGGTGGACGCGGTTGCGCTCGCCGCCGGAGAGGTCGCCGACGCGCTTCTGCTGCTCCGAGCCCTTGAAGTTGAACTTGCCCACATAGGCACGGGAGGGGGTCTCGTAGTTCCCGACCCGGATGTAGTCCTGGCCGCCGGAGATCTCCTCCCAGACCGTTTTCTCCTGGCTGAGGGCGTCTCGGCTTTGGTCCACGTAGGCGAGCTCCACGGTCTCTCCGACCTCGATGGTCCCGGCGTCGGGCTGCTCCTCGCCGGTGATCATGCGGAAGAGCGTGGTCTTGCCGGCGCCGTTGGGGCCGACCATGCCGACGATCGCACCCGGCGGGATGTTGAAGCACAGGTCCTCGTAGAGCAGCTCGCCGCGGTAGGCCTTCTGTACCCCCTCGGCGATGATCACCTTGTCGCCTAGGCGTGGCCCCGGCGGGATGTAGAGCTGCTGCGTCTCGTTGCGCTTCTGGAACTCCTGTGACTGCAGCTCCTCGAACTGCTTGATGCGCGCCTTGTTCTTGGCCTGGCGCCCCTTCGGGTTCTGCTGAACCCATTCGCGCTCCTGCTCGATCGCCTTGCGCTGGGCCTGCTCCTCGCGGGCCTCCTGCGCGAGGCGCTTCTCCTTGTGCTCGAGCCAGGCCGAGTAGTTGCCTTGGAAGGGGATGCCTTCGCCGCGGTCGAGCTCGAGGATCCAGCCGGCGACATTGTCGAGGAAGTAGCGGTCGTGGGTGACCGCCACCACGGTGCCCGGGAACTCGTGGAGAAAACGCTCCAGCCAGGCGACGCTCTCGGCGTCGAGGTGGTTGGTGGGCTCGTCGAGCAGGAGCATATCCGGCGCCGACAGCAGCAGCCGGCACAGCGCTACCCGGCGGCGCTCACCGCCGGAGAGGTTGGCGACCTGGGCATCCCACGGGGGGAGGCGCAGGGCATCCGCGGCCTGCTCCAGCTTCCGGTCTAGGTCCCAGGCGCCGGCTGCCTCGATCTGGTCTTGGAGCTTGGACTGCTCGGCGATCAGGGCCTCGAAGTCCGCGTCTGGGTCGGCGAACTGTGCCGAGACCTCGTTGAAGCGGTCGACGAGGGCCTTGGTCTCGGCCACACCCTCCTCGACGTTGCCGCGGACGTCCTTGCTGTCATCCAGGCGCGGCTCCTGAGGGAGATAGCCGATCTTGATGCCCGGCTGTGGCCGCGCCTCGCCATCGTGCTCCTGGTCCTCGCCGGCCATGATCCGCAGCAGGCTCGACTTGCCGGCGCCGTTGAGCCCGAGGACACCGATCTTCGCCCCGGGGAAGAAGGACAGCGAGATATCCTTGAGGATTTGGCGCTTGGGGGGTACCACCTTGGATACCCGGTTCATAATGTAGACGTATTGGGCCATATTCTTCGCTTCGTCGCTTGATAACCGGTGAGGTTGGATTCGGGCTGTTGGCATCCATTCTATCAGGCCGCGATCAGTGGAGAGTATCGCGTTGCGGGTTCTAGCGGCGGTGGTCTCCGTGGCCGGGCCATAGGCTGGGCTTTACACACAATCCCGCTGGCATCAGGGCGGAGTCCGCTCTGAGTTCGC
>JBKGYE010000092.1:0-4807 GCA_046546255.1 Halorhodospira sp.
CCCTCAATTGCGCCTATGCTGCTAGCGTGCTGAGCAAAAAGCAAGTCAATCCAAGGGGTGTGCACAAAATGCCGCACCCAGGAAGGCCTCTATTGAAGGTTGCCGATCGGAAGGGATGGCATGGATTCCAAGAACGCTACGCACCCGCTAACCCCACGAGCCGCCGCGATCGGCGCCTGGGTGAGCCTATTTGCCGTCGCCTATTTCACTCTGCTGCCTTTCGAGTTTCGCTCCGTCAGCCTTGAGGAGGCCTGGCGAACCTATACCAGTATCTCTTTTGCCGTGGTTGGCAGCGATTATCCCCAGTGGGTTGCCAACCTCCTGCTCTATATCCCGCTCGGGTTCTTTTGGGCGGCCTGGTTGAGCCAGCAAGTACGTTCCTCAGCGGGGCGGGTTATGGCTGGCGTGGCGGTGACCCTGATCGCCTTGGTAACCACGATGGTTATTGAGTTCCTGCAAATCTGGCTACCGTATCGCTACCCAGCGGTGGCGGATATGTCGGGCAACCTCCTCGGTGGTGTGGTTGGTGGGCTCGCTTGGTTCCTGCTCCAAGATAAGCTGCGTGGCTGGCTTGTAATACTGCATACCGGTGGACAATCAGCGGTGCGGCTTACGTTTTTTGCCTATGCCGTAGCCTACATTGGGCTGTTGCTGATCCCCTTTGATCTGGTGTTTTTTTGGGGGGCCCTCTGGGAGCGCATGGGCTCGAGTGCGGTGAATGCTTGGGCCGTGGAAGGGGGATGCTGGAGCGATATCTCGTGCTTGGCGATGCGGATCGCAGAGATCGTTGCAAGTGTTCCCCTTGGAATGCTCCTGGCATGGCTGATCGCCGAGCGGCATCGGCAATGGTTGCGGCTGGGCTTGCTTGTCGCACCTCTGGTGGGTTTGGCGCTGGAGTGGATTAATCTATTTGTGGCCTCCGGGACCGTGGAGGGGCGGTCAGCGTTCATGCGTGCCCTCGGTATTGGCATAGGGGTCTTGGGGGCGGCGGTGCTGGGTGAGCGGGGGGGTCAGAATCTGACCATCTTACGCCGTTGGAGCATGGTGTTTGTGGTGCTCGGGGCGGTTCCTTATACCCTCTTGCTACTGTATATCAACCATGGGCTCGGGCCTTATCAGTGGGATTGGCTGCAGGCTTGGGAAACCGCGCAGTCGGCGCGCTGGCTACCTTTTTACTACCACTATCACGTCGCTGAGGTCGCTGCGCTGCGGAGCATGCTCCTCCACGTCCTGATGTACGCACCGGTCGGTGTCGCGGCCTGGCTCGTGGCGCTTCAGGGGCGTGGGGCGCGCGGTGGCCTGGTGATCGGTGCCGGCGCCGCTGGGGCTGCGATCGCCTTGGTCATGGAGATCGGGCAGCTGTTTGTCGACGGGGGACGTCCGGACTCCGCGGCGATTCTGCTCGCTGGCGGCGGGGCGGCGCTCACGGCCTTTTTGCTAGAATGGCTGGCGTATGTCGGCACACGACCGGCTCAGCCGAGTGGTGCTGCCCTTGAAGGGGCGTTGGCGGGGGGCAAGCCGGCTGCTTGCTTGAGCGACGAGCAGGAGTCGCCCCAGTGGCAATCGCGCGAGGCTATTGAGCGCTGGCGTCTGAGGGGGCGCCTGTATCGGGGTGGCGGCGGTGCATTGGCGCTGGCGATCTGGCTCGGAGCCTGGCTCTGGCCGGTCTGGCCCGGGGCGCTGGCCGCCGGGCTGCTCGTCTACGCGCTGCTGCTGTGGCGCTATCCGTTGGCCTGGCTATGGGCCCTGCCGGCGCTGGTTCCTGCCCTCGACTGGAGCCTGTGGACCGGCTGGCTCCACCTCGGGGAGGTGGATCTCTTCATCGCCATGACACTGGCCATCACCATGGCCCGTGGGCGGTGGCCGCACCGGCGGGGGGTCTTGCCTCCGGCAGTGCGGTGGCTGTTCCTCTTGCTGGTCGCCTCCACCCTCATCAGCCTGGGCATCGCGCTTTGGCCGCTGCCGCCCTGGGACTCGGGACTGCTCAGCCACTACGCCACTGGCTGGAATGCCCTGCGGGTCGGCTCGGGCCTCTTGATGGCCTCCTTTTTGATGCTGGTCGTCCGGGCGGGGCCGGAGAAACCTCGGGAGCAGCTGGAGCGCGGTCTGGTCCCGGGGATGGCCGTGGCCTGGCTCGTATCGGCGCTGATCCTGCTCCGCGAGCGCTTCCTCTACCCCGGCTTGCTCGATTTCGATAGCGACTACCGCATCTCTGGCTGGTTCTCAGATATGCACGTCGGCGGCCCGAGCGTGGAAGCATTCTTGGTGCTTACGCTGCCGTTCGCCGTGATCGAGGGCCAACGCCTTGGGGGACGCTGGCTGCGGGTGCTGGGTGCTGCTTTGGTGGCCTTGGTGGGTAGCTATCTCGTGGTCGTGACCTACTCGCGGGCAGGCTGGCTTGGCCTTGCGGTTGCGGGGTGTTTGATCCTGGTGGCGCTGTTCCTCATCCAATCATCCCGCCCCAGCTCCGCCCACGGCCACCTCCTGCTCCGGCGGCTGTCCCTGGCGGCGGTCCCGTTCTTCATTGCCGGCGCAGCGAGCTATCCCATGATCACGGGTGGCACGGCCGCTGAGCGCTGGTTCGACGTCGCGCAGGATCTGGAAGGTCGCATCGACCACTGGCAGGAGGTCTGGCAGCTGACGGAGCTGGGCGGGAGTGTCGCATTGGGCCGTGGGGTGGGAGCCTACCCGGAGTATGCCCGTTACGCTGCCGTCGAGGAAACGACTCCCGCTAACTTCGAATTCGCGGCTGGTGAGGACGGTGGGGGTGTCCTGCGTATCGGCCCGGGAGGGTCGCTGTTCATCAACCAGCGTCTTCAGGTGCCTCGGGAGGGGACGTTCCGTCTGGAGCTGGAAGTGCTCAATGGCGCTGGCGGACGTCTAAATGTAAGTATCTGCGAAAAGCCGGTCCGGCATTCTTTTCATTGCCGCTGGCAGCGATTCGACACGGAGGAGCTATTATCTGAGCCGCAACGCCTATCCTGGGATCTCAATCTTGAGGGGTTCGGCGATTCCGGTGTGCCGGGCTTTCGTCGTGGTCTTGTGCTTACGCTCTCCCATGGAGGGAGTGATGGCATCCTAGAGCTTGGGCGGGTGCAGTTGAGGGGCGCGGATGGGACTAACTATGTGCGTAATGGGGATTTTGAGCAGGCTGGACGGCATTGGTATTTTACTACGGACTACTTGTGGCCCTACCGGACAGAGAATCAGTGGTTAGAGCTATACTTCGACCAGGGTGTTTTCGGTCTGGTCGCTTTCACCCTATTCCTGCTCGCTGTGGTGATCGTCCTGCTGCACCGCGTCCTGCTCCGGGACTCCATCGCTGCCGTATGCTTGGCTGCATTGCTCGGGGTCCTGACCATCGGGCTGTTCAGTACGGTATTCTTTAACCCGAAGATCGCATTGCTGTTCTACCTGGTGGCGTTGCTGGGCGTCTCCAAACGTGGACGGACGCCTCGAGGGCGAGCCGTGCGCGCGGAACCGTGACCCCTCGCCGGATCGTTCCCGGCCACTCGGCGGCCTCATTCAAGCCTATCGCATCCAGCTGACATGCATGAGGTGGGTATGATGTTCCCTCCCAAGCCAACCGAAGCCAGGGGGTGGCCAGCCAGCGGCCCTTTAT
This sequence comes from Halorhodospira sp., assembly GCA_046546255.1. Lineage (GTDB taxonomy): Bacteria > Pseudomonadota > Gammaproteobacteria > Nitrococcales > Halorhodospiraceae > Halorhodospira. The sequence continues at coordinate 3,623 of JBKGYE010000092.1, forward strand.
CCTCCCTAGCCTGGGGCTGTTGCTGTGCCGCGCTGACGCTTGTGCTGATGATGCCGGCTTGCTCGGCGGCCGCCGACGAGCCATCACCGGTGGTGCGCGTCATCGAGGCGAACCCGGGTGACTACCAAGAGGCTGTACGTGGCCTGCGCCCGGGTACTCGCCTGGAGCTGGCTCCGGGGACCTATCGGGGTGGTCTTGACCTGCGCGGTCACCAGGGAACCGAGGATCAGCCGATCGTCATTGTTGGGCCGGAGGCGGGAGCAGGTACGGCGACCTTCGTGGGGCAGGATGGGCGCAACACGGTCCGCTTCCAGGATTCGGCCCATATCGAGCTGCGGCGCCTCGAGCTGGATGGCCGCAGTGCCAACGCCAACGGCATCGTGGCCGAGGCGGAGGGTGCGTTCACCCACAACATCACGCTCGCCCATCTGCGCATCCGCAACTACGACATCAGCCAGGGCAGTACGGCCGTAACCACGCGCTCCGCCGCCTGGGACTGGAGCATCCGTAACAACGAGATCCGCCGCGTCGGCACGGGGCTCTATCTCGGGCAACCGGAGGGGGGGGCGCCCTTTATTGGTGGCCACATTGAGGGCAACCACATCGCGGAGACCCTTGGCTACAACGCCCAGATCAAGCACCAGAACGAACGGGTGAAGGTTGAGGGCATGCCGACTGAGCGGCGAGATACAGTGATCCGGGGCAACACCTTCAGCAAGGCGGAGGGGGGCAGTAGCGGTCCTCGGGCCCGACCGAATCTGCTGGTGGGCCATTGGCCGGAGCGCGGCCCGGGTGTCGACGACCGCTACCTGATCGACGGCAACCTCTTCTACGAGAACCCTCACGAGCGCCTCTTCCAGGGCGAGGGGCACATCGCCCTATATAACAACGCCTTCGTGAACCGGGGCGGGGACGGGGTCGTCATCCGGCCGCATAACGATGTACCGAAAACGGTCCAGATCCTGCGCAACACCGTGGTGGCGCGTGGCTTCGGCATTCGTCTGCGAGGCGTCGATCCGGACTACCAGCAGGTTATCGCCGGTAACGCCATCTTCGCCGATTCGCCGCTGGATCTCGGGGCCACTGAGGGTGGCGATAATTTTACCGCTAGCTTTGCCGAGGCGGCCGACCTGTTACGTGCCCCAGGAGCCGAGCTCGCTGAGCTGGACCTCGCCCCAGTGGGGG
>JBKGYE010000093.1:0-4693 GCA_046546255.1 Halorhodospira sp.
GCACCGCCGTCAGAGGCTTGGTCGGAGGATCTTATGCCGAGCGTGTTATCCTAGTGCATTGAATCCACTGTCATCAGAGTCGTACGCGAGAACCCATGGCCGGACACAGCAAATGGGCCAACATCAAGCGCCACAAGTGGGCGCAGGATGCCAAGCGCTCCAAGATCTTCACCAAGCACATCCGTGAGATTACGGTAGCCGCGCGGATGGGCGGCCCCGACCCAGAGACCAACCCCCGCCTACGGCTAGCGCTAGATCGCGCCTTTGAGGTGAACCTACCCAAGGATCGCGCGGATACCGCCATCAAAAAAGGTGCCGGGCTCGAGGAGGTTACCCATTACGAGGAAGTGCGCTACGAGGGCTACGGCCCAGGCGGGACGGCGATCATGGTTGATTGCATGACCGACAACCGTAATCGCACCGTCTCCGAGGTCCGCCACGCCTTCACCAAGCACGGCGGCAAGCTAGGCACCGACAACTCCGTGGCCTATCTCTTTCAAGAGCGCGGGGTACTGGTCTTCCCGCCGGGGGCAGACAGCGACCAAGTGCTGGAGGTAGCCCTCGAGGCAGGCGCTGACGACCTGGTCGAGAACGACGATGGCTCCCTGGAGGTCCTCACTACGCCGGAGGCTTACCGCGGTGTGCGCAAGGCGCTACTCCGTGCCGGGCTAGAGCCGGCGCAAGCGGATATCACCCAGCGCCCGGACCTGACCGTCCGTGTCGAAGGGAAAAAGGCCGAGAGCACCGCCAAGCTCATCGATCGCCTTGAGGATCTAGACGACGTTCAACACGTCTACACCAATGCCGACCTGCCGGCGGAGGCTTACGAGGAAGGCCAGACCTGATGACCCGGATTCTCGGCATCGACCCCGGCTCGCGGGTTACCGGCTACGGCATCATCGATGGCACGGCCCCGGTGCGTGTGGTGGCCGAAGGCACCCTGCGCCTGCCCCGCGGGGCCGAGCTGCCCGAGCGCCTAGGCCGAATCTTCACGGGGCTGAGCGAACTCATTAGCGAGCACAGCCCGGAGGAGGTCGCCTTGGAACAGATCTTCGTCCATCGCAACGCGGATACGGCGCTCAAGCTTGGACACGCTCGTGGCGCAGCGCTGACGGCCTGTGTCAGCGCCGCTTTGCCGGTCTCGGAATACGCTCCAGCACGGATCAAGCAGGCTGTGGTCGGCTCCGGGCGTGCCGACAAGGGGCAAGTTGGCTATATGGTCCGTGCCCTGCTCCGCCTGAAAAGCAACCCCGCAGAAGATGCCACCGACGCCTTGGCGGCAGCCCTGTGCCACGCGCACCACCGCAGCTCCCCCTTAGGAGGCAGCGCCGGAGGGACGTCGTGATCGCTCGGCTTCATGGCGTACTGATCGAGCAGCGCCCGCCGACCTTGGTGATCGATGTCGGCGGCCTCGGCTATGAGGTGGAAGCCCCCTTATCCACCATCGAGTCGCTACCGAGGGCGGGAGAAGAGGTCTCCCTCTATACGCACCTCAGCGTGCGCGAGGACGGCCAGACCCTTTACGGCTTCCGCGCCCGCAATGAGCGCGATCTCTTCCGACGCCTGATCCGCATCTCTGGGGTAGGGCCGAAGCTCGCCCTAGCGCTGCTTTCCGGTGTGGACGGGGAGGAACTGGTAAGCTGCGTCCGTGAGGACAACCCCAAGCGGCTGACCCAGGTTCCGGGGATCGGCCGCAAGACCGCCGAGCGGCTGATCGTGGAGCTGCGCGACCGCCTGGAGGGCGCTGGCCTGGAGCGTCCCGCGCCGGCAGCCAGCGGGACGACGACCAGCGACCGGGAGACCCCACACGGCGCCGGGGACCCCGTGGCCGAGGCCGCGGAGGGGCTCATCGCCCTGGGCTACAAGCCGCCAGAGGCGAGCCGTATGGCCGGTCATGCCGCGGAGCCGGGCATGAGCTGTGAAGCCATCATCCGCCGCGCCCTACAGCGCGCCATACCGCGAGGTAGTTGACGGCTATGAGCGATGCACAGGGATCGCCGGCCGAGCGCATCGTCGACGGCGCCACCGCCAGCGATGAGGAGGCCCTCGAGCGCGCCTTGCGCCCGGAGTCCCTGGCCGAGTACATCGGCCAGCAGGGAGTACGCAAGCAACTGGAGATCTTCATCCGCGCTGCCCGCGGTCGCAGTGAGGCGCTCGATCACACCTTGCTCTTTGGGCCGCCAGGCTTGGGCAAAACCACCTTGGCCAACATCATCGCCAGGGAGATGGGAGCCAGCCTTCGCCAGACCTCGGGCCCTGTGCTCGACCGCCCCGGGGACCTAGCCGCCATTCTGACCAACCTCGAACCTGGCGATGTTCTCTTCATCGACGAGATCCACCGACTCTCCTCGGTGGTTGAGGAAGTCCTTTACCCAGCCATGGAAGATTTCCGCATCGATATCGTCATCGGCGAGGGCCCTTCAGCGCGCTCGATCAAGCTCGACCTGCCGCCGTTCACTCTAGTCGGCGCCACCACCCGCGCGGGCCTGCTCACCTCGCCGCTGCGTGACCGCTTCGGTATCGTGCAACGACTTGCCTACTACCCCGTCGCCGAGCTTACCGAGATCGTCCAACGCTCGGCCCAACGCCTCGGGGTTGAGACTGAGCTTGAGGGCGCCGGCGAGATCGCTCGACGCGCGCGAGGCACCCCCCGCGTAGCCAACCGTCTGCTGCGACGAGTTCGCGACTTCGCCGAGGTGCGTGCCGACGGGCGCATCACCCCGGCGGTAGCCGCGGACGCCATGGAGCTGCTCGATGTCGATCAGAACGGACTCGACGACCAGGATCGCCGCCTGCTCGAGGCGGTCGTCCACAAGTTCGGCGGCGGACCGGTGGGGGTGGACAATCTAGCCACAGCCATCGGCGAGGAGCGCGGCACCCTAGAAGATGTGGTTGAGCCCTACCTGATTCAGGAGGGATATCTCATGCGCACCCCGCGCGGACGCATGGCCACCGAGCACGCCTATACCCTCCTCGGGCTGCCGGGACAAGGCGCAGTCTCAAGCGACCTGTTTCGCTAATCCGCCAGACAGGAGATACCGTGCAGGTTTTAAGCCATGGAGCAGCGAACACTTGGACGCTTGTCTCTGTCACCGCTTGTCGTTAGATTCGGCCCTTTGCCTTTCCCATACCTGCACAGACGGTAGCCATGGCCGCTGACCTCTCCGTCCTTCGCCTTATCCTCGACGCCAGCCTGCTGGTCCAAGGGGTCATGCTCACCCTCCTGCTAGCCTCGCTCAGCTCTTGGACGTTGATCCTGTACAAGCGCCAGGTGCTCAAGCGTGCCGAGCAGAGCGCGATCCGCTTCGAGGAGGAGTTCTGGGCCGGCGGCAACCTAGCAGAGATCTACCGCCGCCTCAGCGAGGAGGAACTCGCCGGACACGCCGGCATGGAGCGAATCTTCCGCGCCGGCTTCCAGGAGTTCTCGCGCATGCGCAAGCAGAGCGGTGCCCCCCCCGCGGCCGTGGTCGAGGCCGCACAACGAGCTATGCGGGTTTCCGTAAGTCGCGAGATCGACCATGCCGAGCGTCACCTACCGTTCCTCGCCACAGTGGGCTCAGTCAGCCCTTACGTGGGACTCTTCGGAACTGTCTGGGGGATCATGAACTCCTTCCTCGCCCTAGCTGGCCAGCAGCAAGCCGGCCTGGCTACCGTCGCGCCGGGGATCGCCGAGGCCCTCATCGCCACTGCGCTAGGCCTGTTCGCCGCCATCCCGGCGGTCGTCGCCTACAATCACTACGTCCACCGCGCTGAGCGGCTCGCCAACCGCTACGAGACCTTCGTCGAGGAATTCACCAGCATCCTTGAACGCCATACCCATGCTGTCGGCTCCTCGCCGGCACAGTAGGAGGGGGTCCCTTGGCAAGGCGCAGCTTGAACACCAGGACACGGCGTATCCGACGGCGCCCCATGGCGGAGATCAACGTGGTCCCTTACATCGATGTCATGCTGGTGTTGCTGGTAATCTTCATGATCACGGCGCCCATGCTCTACCAAGGAGTCGAGCTCGACCTACCGCAGGTCAGCAGCGAGCCCCTGCCAGAGGACGAGAGCGAACCGATCATCGTCAGCCTAGACGCTGATGGGCAGCCATACCTGAACATCGCCGAAGACCCCGACTCGCCGCTGTCGCGCGAGGATCTGATCGAGCGCATCGGTGAAGCCATCGGCGAGGAACCGCAGCGGCGTGTCTTCCTGCGCGGCGATGAGACCGTACCCTACGGCGAGATTGTGGGCCTGATGGCGGAACTCCAAGAAGCCGGGGTGCCGAGCATCGGGCTCATGAGTCAACCGCCCGCCGAGGAAACGCCGCCCTCCGAAGCAGGATGAGGGGGTAGGCCATGCGCAGCCTGCGAGGGAAGTTGTTGAAACTGCGCCGGCGCCCACCGGCCGGACCGGTGCGCTACCTGTTCTACGCGGCCCTTGGCCATAGCGCGCTCCTAGCCCTGCTTGTCTTCAACGTGCAGCTGCCCCAACGCGAGCAACCGAAGCCCTCGGGCCCCATCATCGAAGCCACCGCTGTAGATCGCCGGACGGTGGAAGCAGCCATGGCGCAACACCAAGAACCAGATCCTGACCCAGCTACCGAGAGCGAACCTGAACCCGAGGCTGAGCCTGAACCCGATTCAGAAGCCGAGGCGGAGCCTGAAGATGACTCGGAAACCGAGCCAGAGGATGAGCCCGAACCTGAAAC
>JBKGYE010000094.1:0-4656 GCA_046546255.1 Halorhodospira sp.
GGTGTTCAGCTGAAAGGGGGCGGGATCCGATCGGTTGGCTTCCCCCTCGGTGGCTTACCAGTCACTGAAGGGGGATTACTACATCGTTGAGCGTCGCCTTCGACAGTGGTAGCGTTTCCCATGGGGCAGCGTCGGCGCTGGCTGGATCGTGCTGTCTCCAACTTCATGATTATCTAGAGACTTCGGCGCACACCAACCTATCTGCCTGTCAAGCATAATCCCGGCCTGCGGGCTAATCCCGTCAACATTTTTTTTACACTCAGCCCCCCCCTAGAAGATCGGCGAAGCCCTGTTTTGGGTGGCTCGGACGCTGCCTGACCACACCGGGAGTTTGTTGCCCCAAGCAGCAGGCGCCCTGAGACCCCGAAGGTTGCAGGATCCCCTCCACCACGTACCCTGAGTTGGTGTACGGAATCAAAATTATGACGCCATCGTCCGTGAGGGTATATGCCCTGGCTGTTGCATGACCTGCTCCTGCATCCTGCTCACCAACACATGGGCAACATCGGGCTGCGCCAGGCAGGGGGCAACGGCGCGGCCTTCCGCTACGCGGAGCTCGCCGAGGAGGTCGCGCGCACCGCGACGGCCCTGCGGGAGTGGGGACTGGAAGACGACGACCGCGTAGCCGTCTACTTGGAGAAACGCCCCGAGGCGATCATCGCCCTGTTCGGCATCAGCGCTGCCGGCGGCATTGCGGTCCCCGTCAACCCAGTGCTCAAGCCCCCGCAGGTCACCCATATCCTCCAGGATGCCGGCGCCAGCGCCCTGATCACCTCACCGTTGCGGCTCCATGCGCTGGCCTCGCACCTCACCAGATGCCCCGCCCTGCATACCGCCGTGCGCGTTGCGGAGCCGGCAGCACCGGACATCACGCTAACCGGCGACCTAGCCATCCGCGACTGGGCCTACCGCGCTCACTGCCTCGCCGCGCCGCTACCCCGCCGCGTGGAGAGTGACCTCGCCCTGCTCCTCTATACTTCCGGCAGCACGGGGATGCCCAAGGGCGTCAGCCTCTCCCACCGCAACCTAGTCGCGGGCGCTTCGAGCGTGGTGGCGTACCTGGAGAACACGGAAGAGGACCGCATCCTGGCGGCCCTGCCCTTGAGCTTTGACTACGGCTTCAGCCAGCTGACCACTGCCTTCCTCGTCGGTGCCGAGGCTGTGCTGACCGACTACCTGCTCCCCCGGGAGCTCCCGCAACGGGTAGCGGCGCACGGGATCACCGGCCTCGCCGCGGTGCCGCCGATGTGGATCGACCTCGCCGAGCAGCCCTGGCCCGAAGGCGCTCGGCGCAGCCTGCGCTACCTGACCAATTCCGGCGGGGTGCTGCCCCAGGCAACACAGACAGCCTTGCGTGCGCAGTTACCCGATGCCCAGCTCTTCCTGATGTACGGCCTGACTGAGGCCTTTCGCTCCACCTACCTAGCACCGGAGGATCTGGATCAGCGCCCCGGCTCCATCGGCCGGGCCATCCCCAACGCCGAGGTCCAGGTCGTCCGCCCGGACGGCACCCCCTGCGACCCCTACGAACACGGAGAGCTCGTACACCGCGGCCCCCAGGTGGCCCTGGGGTACTGGGGGGCACCTGAGGCCACCGCAGGGCGTTTCCGCCCCGCACCGAACCGGCCGGCGGGCGTACCCACCGACGAACGCGCTGTCTGGTCCGGCGATACCGTTTACAGTGATGAGGAAGGCTACCTCTACTTCGTCGGTCGGCAGGACGAGCTGATCAAGACGTCCGGCTACCGCGTCAGCCCCCAGGAGATCGAGGCCGCATTGATGGCAATCGAGGGCGTCCGCGAATGCGTCGCGGCCGGCATCCCGGACCCGCGGCTGGGCGAGGCGATTGGTGTGGCGCTAGCCGTCGACCCGGAGGCCGGCCTAGACGCCTCGACCCTGGAGCGGACCTGCCGGCAGCACCTACCCACCTTCATGACCCCGGCCACTTTCTGGATCCAGGATGGCCCGCTGCCCCGCAACGCCCATGGCAAGATCGACCGGGCTAAGCTGCGCGCAGCGCTCCTTGAGCATGCCGGGGAGGGAACACCATGATTGCGCGTGTCGCCGACCTACCTTGCATGCGCACCTTCTCCGTGCGCGACGGCTGCCTCGCTCTCGGGGGCACACCGGTTACCGAACTGGTGACCCAGGCCGGCGGTACACCGGTGTACCTCTACGACACCACCACGCTCCGTGCCCGCATCGGCGATCTGCGCCGCGCCCTGCCGCAAGCCGTCGAGCTGCGCTACGCGATCAAGGCCAACCCCATGCCGGCGGTGCTCGCCTACCTCCTGCCGTATGTCGACGGATTTGACATCGCCTCGACCGGTGAGCTGAGCCGCCTGCAAGAGGCGGGCGCTGCCCCCGAGACCATCAGCTTCGCCGGCCCCGGCAAGCGTGATGAGGAGCTCGCCGCCGCCATCGCCGCCGGGGTGACGCTCCACCTCGAGTCCGCCGGCGAGCTTGAGCGCATCGCGGCCCAGGCCGACAAGCAGGGGACGCGGCCGCGTGTGGGGGTGCGCATCAACCCGGACTTCGAGCTCAAGGCCTCGGGGATGCGGATGGGCGGCGGCCCACAACCGTTCGGGGTCGACGCCGAGTCAGTGCCCCCGATCCTCCAGCGCATCGATGCGCTCGATCTTGATTTCCAGGGGTTTCACGTCTTTGCCGGCTCCCAAAACCTGCACACCGGGGTATTGATCGACGGCCTGCAGCGGATGCTGGCGCTGATCCGCGAACTGTCTGAAGCGGCCCCGTCAGAGGTGAAGCGGATCACCCTCGGCGCCGGGCTCGGCATCCCCTACTTCCGCGACGATCCGCCAATCGACCTGGACGCCTACGGCCAGGCTACGGCCGAGGCGGTGGCGCGCTCCCATCGCGATCTACCGCACGCACGGATCGCCCTCGAACTCGGTCGCTACCTCGTCGGCGAGGCCGGGGTATACCTGGCCCGTGTGATCGATCGCAAGATCTCCCGCGGGCAAACCTATCTGGTCACCGATGGTGGCATGCACCACCACCTAGCCGCCTCCGGCAACCTCGGCCAGGTGGTCCGCCGCAACTTCCCGATCGCCGTGGCCAACCGGATGGAGGCGCCGCCCGAGGAGACAGTCTCCGTGGTTGGCCCCCTATGCACACCGCTGGATTGCCTCGCGGGGCGAATCGAGCTGCCCCGTGCCGAGCCCGGCGACCTGATCGCCATCTTCCAGTCGGGCGCTTATGGTCCGAGCGCCAGCCCCGTCTACTTCCTCAGCCACCCACTACCGCACGAAAAGCTTGTCTGACTGGCCACGAAAGAGGAGCAACACCTTGGGCACACCCGTTGACACCTTCCAGCGCCACTTCCGCTACACCCTTCAGCGTGGACGCAATCACGACGTGGTCTGCGTGCTCTACAGCGGGGGGCCCGATAACGACAAGCCGTCTCAGCCACAAGTCTCCGCATCGGTCGCGCTTGCTCCGGAACAGCGATCGTTCTTGGTGCGGCCCATCCGCATTGATCCAGGATTTCAGCAGCGCGTAGGCGAGATTGAGCAGCACCATGACGACATCAAGAACCTACGCCATATCTACAGCCGCATTTTTCCACTCCCGTATGCGGCGGCGATGGCCGGAGCCCTCGCCCATGCGAGCAATCGCGGATGCCAGAGGCTGCATGCTTACCTCTCTCGGGATGAGGTCCGCATTCTGCCCCGCCTCTTCCCGCTCCAGCATCGCGGTGAGCACGAATACCAAGGCGAGACGCGGAAGCTCCTGAGCACCGCTGCGGAGCGCATGCCGGTCCTTTACGAGCTCATCTGTATTGCCTCCCGCGAGCTCGACGAATGATGGATCGCCAATCCACCCCTGCGACCGTCGCAGGCAGGAGGCGACTTGCGCTGCTAGCCGCCGCCGCCTAGCTTGATCCTGTGAAAAGAGGAGCTTCAATCACCGTGTTCATCCACGCCTTTCGGCAACGGTGCCAAGAGCTCAGCGTACCCACCGCCACGACCGAGGCGGTGGATGCACTGCTGCGACGGCTCTGCACAGGCTGGGGTTGCCCGCGCTACCACTTGCTGGCGCAGCCGGTCACCGATACGCCGCTGCTCCCACAGCGCCATCAGAGGAAGTCCGAGGTTCGCCAACTCCCTCCTGGTGATCCAGCGCTTGAGCAGCTACCGCGAACCCACGAGCAGCTCACCGAGCGATTTGCCAGCGGAGGGATCTGCTTAGCAGCCTTCGAGCCGGACAGCAACGGACTCCTCGGTTTCATCTGGCTGCTCTTCGGCCCCTATCGAGAGGCCGAGCACCGGTGCACACTCTACCCCCCAGAAACGCCACCCTGCGCGCTGGATGTCGATATCTATATCCGCCCCGAGGCACGCGGCTCGCTGGTCTTCGCACAGCTTTGGCAAGCGGCCAATGAGCTGCTGCTAAGCCGCGGCGTGCAGTGGAGCGTGAGCCGAGTCTCCGCTTTCAACAACCGCTCGCTCCGCGCCCATCAGCGCCTCGGGGCCCAGATCGTAGGAACGCTGCAGTACCTCCAACTCGGCCCCCTGGAGCTGCTCTTCGCCAGTTGCCCGCCCTACTTCAGCTGGAGCCGCCCACAGGGACCAGCGCCGGCGGTCACGGTTCACCCACCCAACAGTGCGTGATTGCGGGAGCTGCACAAGCGTA
>JBKGYE010000095.1:0-4568 GCA_046546255.1 Halorhodospira sp.
GGGTGGGGTGTGGCTGTCGCCTTGGTGAGGATCGTGGTAGGTAGGCCCCGGGCCGGCCAGTGCATTCTGGAGAAGCTGAGTGCTGATTCCAGATCATTCTAGAAATCTGCCACTGAGAAATGGAGATTCGAATGCATTGGCCCGGGATGGGCACGGCTTGGCGAAGCGGGTCACTGCGTAGACTCAACTTTCAAGCGCAACACCCATACCCGGAGTGGGGTAGGATGTTGCGATGGCGAACGGATACCAGCACCTCAGTGATCAGGAGCGCGCCGTCATCTTGAGTGAGCGCAGTCGAGGCAGCAGTGCGCGGGCGATCGGCCGCCTTCTCGGGCGCAGCCCGTCGACGGTGACCCGGGAGCTGGCCCGCGGGAGCGACCCCGCGGCGGAGGCGGCATACTGCCCGACGCAGGGCGCGCGGGCGAGTGCCAACCACTACACGGTCATCGAGACGGCGCGGGTCAACGGCCTGGAACCGCACGCCTACCTGGAGCACCTCTTCCGGGGCCTGCCCACCATCGATCGGGACAACCCGGAGGGGCTCGACCTCCTGCCCTGGAACGTCGTGCTCGAAAGCTAACCCGAGAGCGCCCGGCTACGTGGTGTTCCTGCCACGCTCACGGTGCCACAGGAGTTGCAGCGCTGACGAAACCGCCCCACCAAGGCTTGGCTCCGACGCCCGTCACCATGACGGCGGCCAAGAAGCTCGGCTACGTCACCCGCCGCCGTAGCATGGCCGAGACCCACTCGCTCGCCATCACCACGGCGAAGATGGCGATCAGGATGACGGTGACGTTGTCCCAGGCGAAGCTGTCCATCTGACCGTTAAGCACGATGCCGATACCCCCCGCACCCACCAAGCCGATGATCGAGGACTGGCGGATGTTGATGTCCCAGCGGAAGGTCAGCACACCGAGGATGGTGGGCATAACCTGTGGTAACACACCGTAGATCAGGATCTGACCCCGCCCCGCGCCGGTGGCGGCGATGGCCTCCACCTGTCCGGGGTCGATCTCCTCGATGCCCTCGGCGACCAGCTTGCTGACGAAGCCTACGGAAGACACGGCGATGGCGACCATGCCGGCCATCGCCCCCGGGCCGAAGACCACCCCGAAGAGCAGCGCCCAGACCAGCTCGTTCACCGACCGCGAGGCCACCACGATGAAGCGGGCGAGCCACAGGGTGGCGGCGTTCACGGTGGTGTTCTGGGCGGCCATCAGGGCCACGGGAATCGAGAGCACGGCGCCGATGATGGTGCCCAGGGTGGCGATGTTGATGGTCTCCACCATGGGCTCGACGATCTGCAGGAAGAACGGCCAGTTCGGTGGCACCATGCGGTCGGCGAGATCCCCCATCTGCTCCGGGGCATCGAGCACGAAGGGCCAGTGGATATCCAAGGTGGTGGCCGCCCACACCGTGACCGCCACGGCAGCGAGCCAGGCGGCGAAGCGCGCCAGACGCTCCCGGGGGGTATGCCGCTCCCAGGGCTTGACGGCGGCGGAAGGTTCCGTGGCCGCGCTCATTGGATGCGCGCCCGCACGAAGCCGCTGAACCACTCCGCCACCAGCACCACGGCGATGATGGAGATCAGGATCGCCATGGAGAAGTCGTACTCGTAGCGGGCGAAGGAGTTGTGGAGTACGGAGCCGAGTCCGCCAGCACCGACGATGCCGAGGATGGTGGATTCACGCAGGTTGATGTCGAGCCGGTAGATGACGAGACCGATGTAGCGCGGCAGCACCTGCGGCCCGACCCCGAACAGCAGCACGCCGGGGCTGCTCGCCCCCGTGGCGCGCATGGCCTCCACCTGCCCCGGATCGATGGCCTCGATCTCCTCGGCCAGCAGCTTGCCCACGAACCCGGTGGTAGCGATGATCAGGGTCAGCACACCGGCGAAGGCGCCGAAACCGAAGGCCTTCACGAAGAAGATCGCGATCAGCACCTCCGGGAAGGTGCGCGACAGGGCGATATAGCCGCGGCAGAGCCCGTAGAGCCAGAACGGCGCTACGTTGGTGGCCGCGCCTACGGCAATCGGGATGCTCAGTATCACCCCGATGGCGGTGGCGAAGATCGCCATTTGCAGGCTCTCGATGAGCCCGCTGAAGAGCAGCTCCCAGCGGCTGAAATCCGGCGGGAACATGGAGGCGAGCATTTTGCCGCCCCGCGGGATGCCGCTGAGAAAGCGCGCCAGGTCGAACTCCATGTCCGACACGGCGAAGGCGAGATACGCCAGCGCGCCAAATAGGACCGCTCGCCGCAACCAAGGCGAGGCGATCATCGGCGGCGGCCGCCAGCGCCGCGACACGTTCGCCGCCGGCGCGCTCACGAGGCCACGCTCTCCGCGGTGATGTGGCGATCCTCGCCGCCTTCCTCCCGGAACGCCTCGCGCCAGTCATCGGCGCCGTAGATGCGGGTGAGCACCGACTCGTCCACGGCATCGGGCTGGCCGTCGAAGACGATCTCCCCGGCACTCAGCCCTACGACCCGCTGGGCGAAGCCAAGCGCCAAGCCCACATCGTGGATGTTGATCAACGCGGGGATGTCCCGCTCGGCGGTGAGCTCACAGATCAGCGCCATGATGCTGCGTGCCACCTTCGGGTCGAGAGACGAGGTAGGCTCGTCCACCAGCAGCAATCTTGGCTCCTGCATCAGCGCCCGGGCAATGCCTACGCGCTGACGCTGGCCACCGGAAAGGGCGTCTGCACGGCTGTTCTCCAGGCCTTCCAGGCCCACCCGCTCCAGGAGCCGGAAGGCGCGCTCGATGTCGTCCTGGGGAAAGCGCCGCAGGGCCGCCTGCAGGAAAGACACGCTGCCGAGTCGCCCCGCGAGGAGGTTCTCCATCACGGTCAGGCGCTCGATGAGATTGAACTCCTGGAAGATCATGCCGATCTGGCGCCGTGCCGCACGCAGCTCCCGGGTACTGAGCCCGGTGAGCTCCCGACCCTCAAGGCGCACGCTGCCCCCGCTCGGCTCCACCATGCGGTTGATGCAGCGGATGAAGGTGCTCTTGCCCGCCCCGGAGGGACCGATGATGGCCACCACCTCCGCCGCCGGCACCTGCAGGCTGCAGCTGCGCAGGGCCTGATGCCCCACCGGATAGATCTTGGTGAGATTCTCGATTTCCAGCACCGCTTACGCCCCCGGTTCGGGCCTTGAAAGGTAAGGGGCCGGCGGTCTCGCACCGGCCGGCCCAGAACGCCGCGGGCAGCGCCCTACTCTTGATCGGAGAGGTCCTCGCGGGTATAGCGCACGTCATTGGCTTCCTGGATGGTGCGTATCACTTTCCAGTTATCCCGGTAGGTAATCGGAATGAAGCGATCCGCTTGGGTGAACTCCTCACCGACGCTGTTGTCCTCGAAATCGAAGGTGAAGAACGCCTTGCGGATGAGCATCGCAAGTCTCGGATGTAGGTTGTGGGCGTAGCCATAACCGGTGGTGGGGAAGGATTCCGTCTCGTAGATGATGCGCAGATCATCCATGTCCACCTGATCGCGGTCGGCCATCCGCTCGAGGACCGAAGAGGCGATGGGAGCCGCAACATAGTCCTCGTTGGCGACGCCGAGGATGCTTCGATCATGGCCGCCGGAGTAGGTCACCTCGTAGTCCTCGCCGGGTACCAGGCCCTCCTCGGCCAGCAGGGCCCGGGGCGCCTGGTTGCCGGAGTTCGAGGCCTCCTCGGTATGGGCCACGGTCTCGCCCTGCAGGTCGTCCAGGCTCTCGATGTCGCTGTCGGCGTGCACGATCACCTGCATGCGGTAGCCGTACTCTCCCTCGTCGGTGCCCATGATGGCGAAGGGCACGAAGCCGCCGATATTGACGCCAAACGGGTTGGTACCGGTGGATAGGCCCGCCACGTGCAGGCGCCCGCTGCGCAGGGCCTCCACCTGAGCGGAGTAGGAATCAGCGGAGAAGAAGCGCACGTCCTTGCCGGTGACCTCTTCCATGTGCTTGATGAAGGGATCGAACACATCTTTGTAGACCGCCGGGTCCTCCACCGGCACGTAGGAGAACACCAGCGTGTCCGGATCCTCCCACTCGGACTCGTCCAGGGGCAGGTCGGCGACCATGTCGCGGTCGTCATCGCAGTAGCGGTCGTTGAGATCGCCGCGATGGGTGCACTCGGTCATCTGGGCCTGGGCCATGGGCAGGGCGAACACGGTCAGGCCGGCCACGGCCGCAGCCCGAAGTAGCAGTCGTTCCGGAAGGCGCGAATCGGACATGGTGAACCGCTCCTTAGTGTTGGGGGAAACCGGGATTGCGAAGGGAAGGAGTCTCCTGGCGCAGTGCCCGTTTCTGGATCGGCTCCAGTGTAGGAAGGCAGACCCAAGGCGTTGGTGTCGGTCGGGTGATTTTTTTTGGAATGTTTTGTTACAGCCTAGGGCCGGGTTCCGCTGGCCTGCGTCTGGAGGTCGGCGATGGCTTGGCCCTAGAACTCGAGCGCGACTTCGCGAGGCCCGGGCGGTGGAGGTGCTGCGCGATGCTCGGCGTTGATCCTCAGGCCCGGGTCTTCCTCGCTGCCGGGGCCACGGACATGCGTAAGCAGATAGATAGCCTGGCACTGCTTGTCA
>JBKGYE010000096.1:0-4412 GCA_046546255.1 Halorhodospira sp.
ATGAGTACGGATGATCTGCGCCCTACCCTGTTGATCACGGGCTGCTCCAGCGGTATCGGTGCCGCCGCGACCCAGCGGATGGCCCAACGCGGCTGGCGCGTCTTCCCCAGCGCCCGTCAAGAGGTGGACGTCATGCGGCTGCAGGAGGCTGGCTGGACAGAGGCGCTGCAACTGGACCTTGCTGACAGCGACAGCATTGCCGCCGCCGTGGACACGGTGGCTGCGCGCACCGCAGGCCGGCTCGATGCACTCTTCAATAACGCCGCCTACGGTCAACCCGGCGCTGTGGAAGACCTCTCGCGATCAGCGCTACGGGCGGAGCTGGAGACCAACCTCCTCGGCACCCACGAACTCACGGTGCAGGTCCTGCCCCTGATGCGTGCCCAGGGCGAGGGGCGGATCATACAGAACAGCTCCGTGCTCGGCCTCATCGCCCTGCCCTATCGAGGCGCTTACGTCTGCTCGAAGTTCGCCCTCGAGGGATTGACCGACACCCTCCGCCAGGAGTTGCGCGGCAGCGGCATCCAAGTCAGCCTCCTTGAACCCGGCCCCATTGCTAGCCGCTTCCGTGAGAACGCCTACCAAGCCTTCTGCGCGCGAATCGACCGTGAGGACAGCGCCCACGCCGCCACCTACCGAGCTGTAGAGCGCCGCCTCGCCGGCGACGGCGCGGCAACACCGTTCACCCGGGAAGCCGACGCTGTCGTCCACAAACTGATCCACGCCCTGGAGCACCCGAGGCCCAAGGCCCGCTACCACGTCACCGTCCCCACGCACTTGTTCGCGACCCTCAAGCGCCTTCTGCCCACCCGCTGGTTGGATCGGGTCCTGCTAGCAGCGACCGCCTCGGAGCGCAATGGGGCATAAGGCCCTGGAGATACCGCACCCGGGAGCGGCTGCCACCGGGCGCGGAGGGGTAGGCCCATAATGGATGGCTGCCAACCGCAAGAGAGCTCCTTGCAGGGCACTTTGGTACGGCCTCAGACCACCTCGCCCTCGACTGCCTGCGCCTCGCGCTCGAAGTTGAACGCGCCATCCCGGACATCGATCCGGATGCGATCGCCGGGGCCGAACCTCCCCTCCAGCATTTGCCGCGCCAGGGCATTCTCAACCTGGTGCTGCAGCACCCGCTTGAGCGGCCGAGCACCGTAGACCGGATCGAAGCCGGCCTCACCGATCTTGTCCAGCGCGGCGGCGGTGAGCTCAAGCTGCATGTCGCGATCGGCCAGCCGCTCGTTGAGATAGCGCGCCTGGACCTCCGTAATCTGACGGATCTGCTCCCGCATCAGCGGCCGGAAGACCACCACCTCGTCGATACGGTTGATGAACTCAGGACGGAAGTGGCTGCCCACAATGTCCATCACCGAGGACTTGATCCGCTGGTAGTCCTCCTCCTGCTCCCCGGCCATGGTCTGGATCACCTCCGAGCCGAGGTTGGAGGTCATGACGATCACCGCATTGCGGAAGTCCACTGTACGACCGTGGCTATCGGTCAAACGGCCGTCATCGAGCACCTGCAGGAGGATGTTGAACACGTCGGCGTGGGCCTTCTCCACCTCGTCGAGGAGGATCACCGAGTACGGCTTGCGCCGGACGTGCTCGGTGAGATAGCCGCCCTCCTCGTAGCCGACGTACCCCGGCGGCGCACCGATGAGCCGAGCCACGGAGTGCTTCTCCATGAACTCCGACATGTCGAGCCGGAGCATAGCTTCCTCAGTATCGAAGAGGAACTCGGCGAGCGACTTGCACAGCTCCGTCTTGCCTACGCCAGTCGGCCCGAGGAACAGGAACGAGCCGTTGGGCCGGTTCGGGTCCGAGAGGCCAGCGCGGGAACGACGGATCGCGTTGGCGACAGCACCGATGGCCTCATCTTGGCCGACCACACGCTGATGCAGCGCTTCCTCCATGCGCAGGAGCTTCTCGCGCTCGCCCTCAAGCATCCTAGAGACCGGGATGCCGGTCCACTTGGAGACCACCTCGGCGATCTCCTCGTCGGTGACCCGGTTACGCAGCAGCTTCATGTCATTCATATCAGCCTGAGAGGCCATATCGAGCTGGCGCTCAAGCTCAGGGATTCGCCCGTACTGCAGCTCCGACATGCGCTGCAGGTCACCGGCACGGCGGGCGGTCTCCACCTCCTGACGAGCACGCTCAAGCTCCTCCTTGATCGACTGCGTACCCTCGACGGCGGCCTTCTCGGAGTTCCAGATTTCCTCAAGATGCTGGTACTCCTGCTCAAGCTCCCGGATCTCGCCCTCAAGGGTGGCGAGACGCTTCCTTGAGGCCTCATCTTCCTCGTTCTTCAGCGCCTCGCGCTCGATCTTGAGCTGGATCAGGCGCCGCTCAAGGCGGTCCATCTGCTCCGGCTTGGAGTCGATCTCCTGGCGGATGCGCGAGGCCGCCTCATCAATCAAGTCGATGGCCTTGTCCGGCAGGTTGCGGTCGGTGATGTAGCGATGCGAGAGGGTCGCCGCCGAGACAATGGCCGGGTCGGTGATCTCGACCCCGTGGTGGACCTCGTAGCGCTCCTTCAGCCCGCGCAGGATGGCCACGGTATCTTCCACGCTGGGCTCATCCACCTGCACCATCTGGAAGCGCCGCTCAAGGGCAGCATCCTTCTCGATGTTCTCGCGATACTCATTCAGCGTGGTAGCGCCGATGCAGTGCAGCTCGCCGCGGGCAAGCGCCGGCTTGAGCATGTTGCCGGCGTCCATGGCGCCCTCGGCCTTGCCGGCACCGACGATGGTATGGAGCTCATCGATGAACAGGATCACCTGCCCTTCCTGCTGCCCGAGCTCCTTGAGCAACCCCTTGAGCCGCTCCTCGAAATCGCCGCGGTACTTGGCGCCAGCGAGCAAGGAGCCAAGATCGAGGGCCAGCACGCGCTTATCCTTCAGCCCCTCCGGCACCTCGCCGTTGATGATCCGCTGCGCCAAGCCCTCCACGATGGCGGTCTTGCCAGTACCCGGCTCACCGATGAGGACCGGGTTGTTCTTGGTCCGCCGCTGGAGGACCTGGACCGTGCGCCGGATCTCATCATCACGGCCGATGACCGGATCAAGCTTGCCCTGCTCGGCACGCTCGGTCAGATCGATGGTGTACTTCTCCAGCGCCTGGCGCTGCTCCTCGGCGTTGGGGTCGTCCACCGTCTCGCCGCCACGGATTTGCTCGACAGCCTGCTCCACCGCTTCCTTGATAGCGCCAGCAGCCTGCAGGATGCGGGCGAGCTGGCTCTTGCCGTCCTCCAGGACGGCGAGGACGAAGAGCTCGCTGGAGAGGTACTGATCCTTGCGTTTCTGCGCCAGCTTGTCCGTGAAGTTGAGCAAGCGGCCGAGCTCATTGGACAGATGCACGTCACCGCCGACGCCGGAGACCTGGGGCATCTGCTCCAGGGCCTCATCGAGCTGCGAGCGCAGCTTGTTGATGCTCACGCCCGACTGCTGCAACAGCGACCGTACACCGCCCCCTTCCTGGTCGAGCATCGCCCGCATCAGGTGCACGGGCTCGATGAACTGGTGATCGCGACCCACCGCGATGCTCTGAGCATCTGCGATCGCCGCCTGGAATTTCGTGGTCAGTTTATCCATGCGCATTGCTTCACCCCCTCGATCTGCGCCAGGCCGATGCTTCGTAGACGGCACGCACCGCGGCGCCCCGCTCGTTGACCTCTGTTCTCAGAGTTTGGGGGCAGGCGGCATTTTTTCAATCCGGAGAGGTGAGCGGGCCGACGACCCGATTACGCCCTTGGCGCTTGGCCTCATACATAGCCAGATCAGCAGCCTTGAGCGCTTGCTCGACCTTGGCACCCTCCAGACTCGCCACGCCGATGCTCGCGCTCAGGGCCACGCTCTTGCCCTCGTAGGACAGCTCCAGGGCCTCGATAACGCAACGGATCCGCTCGGCCAGGGTACGGGCGCCCCTCTGCATGGATGCCTAGGCTAACGATATAGAACTCCTCGCCACCAGAACGGACCAGCACATCGGAACGGCGCACCGTCTCACTCAGCAGGCCAGCAACCCGCTTGGGCACAACGTCACCCCCGAAATGCCCCAAACGGTCATTGAGTCCCTTGAAGTGATCCAGATCCACAACCAGCGCTGACAACGGCTGCTGCGTCCGGCGGGCGGTCTCACCCAGCGGCTCGGCGAGCTCCTCAAGATAGAGACGGTTGTGCAAGCCGGTAGGGCATCACGCCGGGCGCCGTCTTGAGCCTCGCGCAGCAGCTCCATCAGATCCACATTCTGGTTGACCCGAACGCTGAGCTCCTCTTCGAGGAAAGGTCGGGTCAGGAAATCATCGGCACCGGCCTTGAGCAGACGCGCCGAGAGCAGACCGGAGCCGTGGCTAGAGCCCCCGTTGACATCCTCCCCGCCCTAAAGGACGGGGATTCCGTCCTCTCCAGGCGAAGGAG
>JBKGYE010000097.1:0-4267 GCA_046546255.1 Halorhodospira sp.
GCGCTCACAGACGACGATGTCCTCAGGGCGGTGGTTCAGGGCGTCCACGAGGATGTCGGAGTGGGTGGTCACCAGGAGCTGTGTTCGCTCCGCGGCCTCTTCCAGCAGCTCCGCCACGGTGGGCAGAATGTCCGGATGGAGGCCCAGTTCCGGCTCTTCGATGGCAACCAGAGGCGGCGGCTCGGGGTGGCAGAGGATCGTGAGCAGGCTCAGGTAGCGAAGGGTGCCGTCCGAGAGGCGCGTGGCGGGGATGTTGGCGCCGTTTTCGTGAAAGTAGACCTGGACGCTGCCTCCTTCGATCTGGACGTTGTAGTCGTCGATGCCGTCGTAGAGGGCACGCAGCCGCTCCAGGAGCCGATTCTTGACGGCTGGGTCCCGCTCCAGGCGATTGAGCACAAGGCCAAGATTCCCGGCGTCGGGTTCCAGAAAGTGCGTGGGCAGGTCCGGCTCCTGGGGTAGTCGGGCGGCGGTGTGGCGACCGAAGCTCCAATCCCGGTAAATCCGGATGTCCTCCAGGGTCTCGGCGAAGTAGGTGATCTCCGGGTACTGCTCCGGGTCACGGCGCTGGGCGAGGATGGAGCGGTTAACCTCGATCTGCTCGCGCTGCAGGGCTCGCTGCTCGCCTCGGACGTTGATCAGGGGAGCCCCCTCGTTCAAGCGGTAGTAGAAGTACGCCTGCTCGTGGCCTTCGTAGGGATGCTCATTCTCGATGTTTTCGTCGACGAGCGCGAACTGCTGACCCTCTTCGGTGAAGACGAGCCGATACTTCAGGTGCTGATGGCCGTCCGGGTTGGCAACTGTGGCCTCGATGGAGGCATCCTGAGGCACGGTTTTTCCCTTCCAGAGCCAGTCCCGGATCGAGCCGCCTCCGCGGAAGACTGATCGGAATGTGCTTGGGGCATGGCGTAAGAGGTCGATCGCCTCGATAAGGTTAGACTTGCCCGATCCATTTGGGCCGATCAGGATGTTGAGCCGGTCGAGAGCTAGATCCGGAGTCCCAGGCCCGAAGCTAAGAAACCCTTGTATCCGAAGGCTATGTAGTAGCATGGCTATGGCCTGATTGTGATCATCCGATTTCTGGCTCCGCTCCGATTGCGGTCTCGTTGGGCGGTTGATGTCGGTGGCGTTCGGGGCCGTCAGGGCTGGCCCGGGGTGCGCGCGGGGGCGTTGTCCGCAGCCGGCGGCTCGTCGGCGCGCTCCAGCTCGGCGCGCAGCTGCTCGATCTCGGCCATCAGCCGCTCGTGCTCGGCGCGCTTGCGCTGGAGGTGGCGGTAGGCCAGCTGCGCCTTCTCGCGCACCCCGGCGGGGGTGAGCCGGTAGAGGTAGCGGTGCTTGTGCGGGGACTGGGAGAAGTTCTCGAGCTTGACCCAGCCGCGCTCGATGACCGAGCGCACGGCGTAGTTCGTCTTGCCGACGGACAGCCCCAGCTCGCGGGCGATCTGGCGCTGGCTGAGCTGGGGGTTGTCCTCGAGCAGGCGCAGCACCTGCAGGTGGAGTTCTTCGGGGTCCATGGGGGGTTCGCTTGTTCCGGGGCCGCCGGTGCGCTCGGGGCGAGGGCGGCTGGTTCGCGGTCGGGGCGCTCGGGCACGCTACCACCGGGGCGGTGACGCCTGGAGCAGACTCGCCGGGCGGAGGTGTTCATGTTGTGAGCGGGCATGGAACCACAGGTGGGGCGAGGGGGCAGCCGCCTAGCGGTGGGCAGGCCTAGCCACACTGCTCGCCGCCGGTAGGTTGGAGGTGCTATCATTGATAGCACGTGGGGTCGGATGGGATTGGAGGACCATGATGGCGGACCTGATCGTACGCAATCTCGATGACCGGATCGCCCGGGCGCTCAAGGAGCGAGCCGCTCAGCGCAAGCGCAGTGCAGAGGCCGAGCATCGGGCGATCCTGGAGCAGGCCCTGATGAGGCCTCGGCGCAGATCGTTGGCCGAGGTGCTTGCCTCCATGCCGAACGTCGGTCGTGACGAGGACTTCGAGCGCGCCGATGAGGGGGAGGCCGCGCCGCGTGTTCTTGATTGATACGAATGCTATCAGCGAGGCCAGGAAGGGTGGTCGTGCCAACCCCGGTGTACGGCGGTTTTTCGAGCGCTCGGCGGTCGAGGGTCACGACCTGTTCCTGTCCGTGGTCACGGTTGGTGAGCTGCGGCAGGGCGTCGACCGAATCCGCCATCGCGGCGATACGGACCAGGCGTTGAGGCTGGAGGCCTGGTTGGCGGACCTCTTGGCCGCCTATCACGACTGCGTGTTGAGTGTTGATGGAGAGATCGCTCAGCTCTGGGGGCGGCTGCGGGTGCCGCACCCGGAAAACGCGCTGGACAAGCTCATCGCCGCAACCGCGCTCATCCACGACCTCATTATAGTAACCCGCAACAGGCAGGACTTCGACGGAACCGGTGTGCAGGTGCTCAATCCGTTCTCGGAGACGAGGTGGTAAGCCTAGCCATGGATTACCGCCAGCTCGATACCCTGAGTCGCCACCACCCCGCCTGGCGATTGCTCGCCGCCGACAGCGCGCCGCTGGTTCTCGGCTTCCTCCACCGCGCCTTCGTCGAGCCCAACGCCCGCGCCCGCCCGCAGAGGGAGATGAGCAACGCCCTGGAGGATCACCTGCAGGCCCTGCGCGAGGATCTGGGCGAGGACGCGCAGCTGGCGCTTGTTCGGGGGGCATGGGGCGGTCGCTGGCCGCAGGGCCGTCGCGAGGGGGCGCCAGGGCGCTCGTGCACGCTACCGCCGGGGCGGTGACGCCTGGGCAGGCCCGCCGGGCGGTGGTGTTCAGGTTGTGAGCAAGCATGGAACCACCGGTGGGGCGAGGGGGCAACCGCCAGGCGTAGGCCAGAAAGCCTTGGGCATCGAGTGGCGGGTCGGGCTATAGTGTGACTATCGAGCTGGTCATGGAGGCATGAAGATGTCGGAGTCTACCATTAGTCTAGCGAGTGCCAAGGCACGCCTTAGTGAGCTAGCCGAACGGGCCGCAGCCGGTGAATCGATTCTCATCACCAAGCGCGGCAAGGCCGTGGTCCGTCTATCCCGTGCCAGCCCCGCGAAGCAGCCGATCGACGCGCGCGCGTTGCGGGCTGTAACGGACGCCCAGGGCCGCGCTAGCGACCAGGACTTCATCCGTCGCTTTCGGGACGATGCCCGTTACTGATGCTTTATCTGGACACCAGTGTCCTCGTCGCGGCGCTGACCCGAGAGCCGCGTACTGCGGACATGCAGGCTTGGCTGGGAGCCCAGGAGGCCGGCACGCTGTGCATCAGTGACTGGACCGTGACCGAGTTCTCCTCGGCGCTGTCGATGAAGGTCCGGATGGAGGTTCTCACCGCGCACGAGCGAGCCGATGTCCTCTCCGGCTTCGCGTCCCTCCGCGAGGCCTCGCTCACAGTGCTGCCCGTCTCGACCTTGGATTTCCGCATTGGCGCTCACCTCTCCGATCATCACGCCTCCGGTCTGCGTGCCGGTGATGCCCTCCATCTGGCGATCGCGTACAACCACGGCCTGGCGCTTTGCTCGCTCGATAAGACGTTGGTCAACGCTGCCGAGCCGCTAGGGGTCAGCGCACAAGGGCTCTGAATCGGGTCGGATGGGATTGGAGGACCATGATGGTGGACCTGATCGTACGCAATGTCGATGGATCGCCCGGGCGCTCAAGGAGCAAGCCGCTCAGCGCAAGCGCAGTGCAGAGGCCGAGCATCGGGCAATCCTGGAGCAGGCCCTGATGAGGCCTCGGCGCAGATCGCTGGTCGAGGTGCTCGCCTCCATGCCGGACGTCGGCCGTGACGAGGACTTTGAGCGCGCCGATGAGGGGGAGGCCGCGCCGCGTGTTCTTGATTGATACGAATGCTATCAGCGAGGCCAGGAAGGGTGGTCGTGCCAACCCCGGTGTACGGCGGTTTTTCGAGCGCTCGGCGGTCGAGGGTCACGACCTGTTCCTGTCCGTGGTCACGGTTGGTGAGCTGCGGCGGGGCGTCGACACATATCGAGCTCTGGGCCGAAGACGTTAGCAATCTCCTCGCGAATGATCTGCGTTTGCTCGTCGGTAAGGCGCATCAGCGGTCTTCTCAGGCGTGGGGGTCCATGGGGGTTCGCTTCTTGCGGGGGCGGCGGTGTGCAGGGCCGCGATGCGATCTTCTTGCGTCATCAATCATTCGCGCTGGAAACCCCGGCGTTGAGGCCGGGGAGGAAGCGCGCCTCCGTTCGGGTTTGACGTTCTACAAGAATAGTTATATAAATGTAAACATGAAACAGCGATGGACGTTCCGCTGCT
>JBKGYE010000098.1:0-4203 GCA_046546255.1 Halorhodospira sp.
TGCCAGCGGGTCAAGGGGGTGCTGCGCACCGGCCGGGACTGGCTGCGCGTCGACGCCGATCGCGACGGGGTCCGCGCCACCGCGGCTGCTTGGCGGGGCGACAGCCGCCTGGAGGTCATCGGGCCACCCGAGGGCATCACCTGGGAAGCCCTGGAGGCGCAGCTCATGGCAGCGCTCCGGGATCGCGCCAGCCAGGAGAGCGGACGGCGTACAGGCTAGGGCCATTCGCCCCAGCCTGATCGGCCCCCGGAGGACTACTTCTCCCTTTAGCAGGCAAGAGAGCGGGCCACTGTCGCGATGCGCGAAGAATCCCCCACGCTAGGGCGCATAGAGCAGGAACACGCCCTGGTCCTTTTCTCCGGCGGCCAGGACTCCACCGCCTGCCTAGCATGGGCGCTGGAACACTTCACGCGGGTAGAGACCGTCGGATTTGCTTACGGGCAACGCCACTGCGTCGAGCTCGAGGCGCGAGAGTCCGTACTCGCCGGCCTGCGCGCAGACTATCCCGCGTGGGATACCCGACTGGGGGAGGACCGAGTCCTCGATGCCAGCGTGCTTGGCTCTATCAGTGAAACCGCACTAACCCATGAGGCAGAGATCGCCTATGACGAGCGCGGCTTGCCCAACACCTTCGTCCCCGGCCGTAACCTGCTCTTCTTCACCCTCGCCGCTGCCCTTGCTCACCGCCGAGGTATCCGTCACCTAGTCGCCGGAGTCTGCCAGACAGACTTCTCCGGCTACCCGGACTGCCGCGACGATACCATTAAGTCCCTGCAGGTTACCCTCAACCTCGGCATGGCCGAGCGCTTAGTCCTGCACACCCCGCTCATGTGGTTAGACAAGGCACAGACCTGGCTGCTCACCGAGTCCCTCGGCGGAGCTGCGCTGGTTGAATTCATCTGTGAGCAGACCCACACCTGCTACCGAGGGGAGCGTGAACGCCGCCACCCGTGGGGCTATGGCTGCGGACAGTGCCCGGCCTGCCGACTGCGCGCCGATGGCTGGCATCGCTACCAGCGCATGCGCGGCAAGGACACCTCCCCATGAGCAACACCGCATCCGCCCGCAACGGCCAACCCGCGGCTGGGCACCACAGATAAGCGAGGGAGAGAGCATCGATGCGGATCGCAGTAGCAGGGGCTGGCGTGGTTGGCACCTCGGTAGCATGGGAGCTGGCCAGCCGCGGCCATGAGGTTGTACTCATCGACCGCCGTGAGGCCGTAGCGCAGGAGACCAGCTACGCCAACGGCGCCCAGCTCCACGCTGGACACGCGGCCCCCTGGAACCCGCCCGGGGTCTTGCGTGACGCCATCGGCTGGCTCGGCAAACCCGGTTCGCCGCTGCGCATCAATCCGCTACGGGTCCTGCGGGCGCCCGTCTGGTCCCTGCGCTTTCTCGCCAACGCGACCGCAGCGCGCTATCGGCGTCACGCCGATGCCAACGCCGCCTTGGCCCTTTACGGGATCCAGCGCACCCGTGCCTGGCGCGACGAACTGGGGCTCGCCTTCGACGCTCATGACAGCGGCATCCTCAAGCTGTTCGACGACACCGCGACCTTGGAGCAGGGGCGCCGAGAGGCGCAAGCCGTCGCCTCCATCGGGATCCGCCACCGAGTGCTCAGCGTCGAGGAGACCATAGCCTGCGAGCCGGCACTAACCGACAGTGCTGATCAGCTCGCCGGTGCCATCGAGTTCCCGGACGACGGCTACGGTGACGCCCTGCGCTTTACTGAACAGCTCGCCGAGCGCCTGCGCCAAGAGGGAGCGGAGCTGCGCTTGGGCACACCGATCCATCAGCTCCTCGGCGACCGGGACGGCGTCACAGGAGTAGTGAGTGAACACGGTCCAATCCATGCCGACGCAGTGATCGTCGCCACCGGCAGCTACGCCCCGGCCCTGACACGGCCATTAGGGATCCGCCTGCCTATCGAGCCCATCAAGGGGTACTCGGTCAGCCTGCCGCTATCCGGTGTTGAGCGCGCGCCACAAAAGCCGATCATCGACGACGCACGCAAGGTCGTCCTGACCCGCCTCGGAGATCAGTTACGCATTGGCGGCAAGGCGGAGATCACGGGCTTTGATGACCGACTGCCCGAGCGCCGCTGGCGCGCTGTACGCGAGCAAGGCCTAGCGCGCTTCCCGCACCTAGCCGAGCAACTCGCCAACACCCCGAGCAACCCCTGGTCCGGGTTACGCCCGATGACCTGTGACGGCCCACCGATCCTGGGTCCCACCCCCTTGCCAGGCCTGCATCTGGCTGTCGGCGTAGGCCACCTAGGCTGGACCTTCGCCGCCGGTAGCGCTCGGCTGGTGGCCGATCAGCTTGAGGGGCGCCCATGCGAGCTGGATCCGGCACCGTACCGGCTGAGCCGGTACAGCCGCCGCAAGCGATGACCCCCGCTGGTGGTATGTCGCACGGTAGCCGCTGCCTTACCTCTTGTTATACAAAAATTATACAAATATGCTGAGTTCATGCAGCGTCATCCGACGGTAGCGATGTATAGCGCTACCCCTAGCCCGAGCGAGAAGGAGCAGAGCAATGGAGCACGTGGCATTCGGCAGTGACGATATCGAGAACAGCCTCGCCAAGATGGGCGACTCGCAGCTAGATCAGCTCGCCTTCGGCGCTATCCAGCTCGACGCCAACGGCAACATCCTCCAGTACAACGCCGCCGAGGGCGACATCACAGGGCGCGATCCCAAGGCGATGATCGGCAAGAACTTCTTCAAGGAGGTTGCCCCCTGCACCGATAGCCCGGAGTTCAACGGCAAGTTCAAGGAAGGCGTCGCCTCCGGGAACCTGAATACCATGTTTGAGTACACCTTCGATCACCAGATGACGCCGACGAAGGTGAAGGTCCACATGAAGAAAGCCCTCTCCGGGGATAGCTACTGGATCTTCGTCAAGCGCGTCTGAACCCTTCTCCACCCTTGCCGCTCGATAGCAGCGGCGGGGTCTATCCGGAGGGCATACCCATGCTCGGGCTGACCGCTGATGAAGTCCTGCGCCTACTGCGCAGCCTCCTGCCCGAGGAACTTGCGCGGGGGGGCGGTCACCGCGAGACCACCCCGGACCCGGCGGCCATCTCGGCAGATACACGGCTTGACGACAACACAGTACGAGCGGACTCGCTCGATCGGCTGAATCTGGCAAGTACCCTCAACCGGCTTTTCAGCCTTCACGAAACAGGGATCGAGGACCGTCTGCTAGCCGTACGGCGCATCGGCGATATGGCTGAGCTCATCGCCGAGGCTAGCGCCTATACCAATGGGCTGGTCTTTCACACATCGGGCAGCACCAGCGACCCGCAGCCCCACCGCCACCCTTGGGCCGCCATCGCCCAAGAGGGTGAGGTCCTGGCGAAGCACTTCGCCGGCCATCGACGTGTGCTGGCTTGGCTTCCGCTTCACCATGTCTACGGCTTCATGTTCGGGATCGCCTTGCCTCGTGCCCTAGGCTGCGAGGTGGTGGACAGCCCCTCAGCACCACCGGCGCTCTTCCACGAGCCGCGCAAGGATGACCTAATCGTCACTGTCCCGGCTCGCTGGCGCTACCTCCTGGATGCCGGACACCGATTTCGTGGTGGAGGCGGCGTCAGCTCCACTGCCCCACTCGAGGCCAGTACTCAGCAAGGCTTGCTCGAGGCTGGCCTACAGGCGCTCGCCGAGATCTACGGCGCCACCGAGACCGGCGGTATCGGCATCCGCTGGGCGCCGTCCTCGGCATACACCCTGATGCCGCACTGGCGCCGAGATGCTGACAGCAACCTTGAGCGCACCCTGCCTGACGGCTCGGCGCTGACCGTCACCCCGCTCGATCGCCTAGATTGGCTGGACGAGCGCACCTTCTCTCCCCAGGGACGGATCGACGATATCGTCCAAATCGGCGGGGTCAACGTCTCCCCAACCCACGTAGCCGAACAGATCGAGCGCCACGACCAGGTTGCCGAGGCGGCCGTACGGCCTTTCGGGGAAGGCAGCCAGCGCCGGCTCAAGGCCTTCATCGTACCCGCCACACCGGGCGCCGACCCGAGCGAGCCGCGAGAGATGCTGGAGAAGTGGCTGTGGCAGCAGCTGCCAGCGGCAGAGCGTCCTGTTCGCCTGAGCTTTGGCAGCAAGCTCCCCCGCAACAGCATGGGGAAGCTCCAGGACTGGGACTAGGCGCAGACCGTCGGCATCCTCGTGGTCAATCACACGGCGCGCC
>JBKGYE010000099.1:0-4193 GCA_046546255.1 Halorhodospira sp.
AGCGGTGGGGGTGGTTTGAGCCGCCTGCTGCCGGGGGCGAGAAGGAGAGGTACTTGTGCCCCAAGAAGCTGGTGAACACCGGTATCCCGATGCCAACGGCATGAGCGAGCTCCTCGCGGAATGCCTCCACGCCTGTTGCCGGTAGGAGGTGGTGGGCGAGGGCTACGCTGACCGCCCAAGTCTGGGCGACGGCGGTGATGTTGACCAGTGTAAACCAGGCGGCCGAGCGTACCGTACGCACCTGGGGCGAGCGGAAGACGAACAGCCGTGCCAGCACGTAGGCGGTGATCATGCCGGTGATGTAGGCGGCGACGATCGCCGCCGAGTACCCCATGAACAGGTTGTAGAGGATCCGGCTACCGAAGTTGACGACAGCCGCGATGCCGCCGGTCAGCAGGAAGAGTAGGAACTGCTGCGAGAAGAAGTCGCGCACGGCTTTACTCCAGAAATTGAGCCACGGCGCGACCGAACCGCACGCTCTCGGAGATCCCGCGGTCCTCGGGGTAGTAGTAGGAGGTATCCGCTGCGTAGAGCCCCTCAATGGGCAGGTCCACCGGTGGCAGCCGGTCCAGGTGGCCGGGCTCGCAAACCGGCTGGGCGTACCGGTACCGGCTGGCGTAGGCGTCGAGGAGATCCGCATCCTGCAGGGCCGGGTTGATCATCTGCAGGTAGCGCCAGGAGCGGTCGATGAAGGCCTGGTTGTCGTCCTGGTACTTGGGGTTGTCGCCCGGCATGTAGTAGGGCACATAGACGATGTGGGCGTCCATCGGGCGCAGGTTGGTGTACTCCACGATACCGGGGATGTCCATTCGCTCGTCGTTGATGTTGATCCAGAACTTATCGCTGACTGGCCGGCGGAGCTTGAAGATCACGCATACCACTGCAAGGTTCTCCAGCGCCTGGATCTGCTCGCGGACGGAGGCCGGCAGATCCGGGATCATGCGTGGCACCAGCGGCAGGGGGACCGTGCTGAACACGGCGTCGAAGGGCTCCTCTTGGCCACCGACCCGTACCCCGCGGACCGCGTGGTCGCGGACGACCACCTCCTCGACGGGGCTGCTCAAGTGAATCGCCCCGCCGCGCTCCTCTATCTGCTCCTGCAGGGCGTCGAGCAACGTCTGGGAGCCGCCCTCGAGATAGCCGAGTTTCTCCTGGAACAGGTTGTAGCGCGAGGTGCCGACCCGCTTGATGCGCGTCCAGATCCAGGCAGCGGAGAGCCGGTCGGTGTGCTCGTAGAATTTGAGCTCGAAGAGCTTGCGCCAGAGCAGCTCGTAGGCTCGCTCGCCGACCCAGCGCCGTAGCCAGCGGGTGGCCTCAAGGCGGTCGAGGGGCTGCCAGTCCTTGCGCTTGGTGCACAGGTAGGCGTGGAGCCCGTAGCGCAGCTTGGAGATCAAGTCGAGCTGGGGTAGCCGCAGCAAGGCGAGGGGGTCGCCCCAATCGTGGAGTGTCCCGTCGATGAAATACCCCATCTTGGTGGGCTTCCAGCGCAGGGCTTCTCCGAGGTCGAGCTCCCGGAGCAGGGCGAACATGGAC
Source organism: Halorhodospira sp. (assembly GCA_046546255.1). Taxonomy (GTDB): domain Bacteria; phylum Pseudomonadota; class Gammaproteobacteria; order Nitrococcales; family Halorhodospiraceae; genus Halorhodospira. The sequence goes on from JBKGYE010000099.1 coordinate 1,534, forward strand.
TCGTCGGTGGCGCAGATGAAGTGGTAGTAGCGCTCGATCGCCGTCCCCGAGAAGTCGAATGCAGCCGACATGCCGCCGATCACCGGGCCGGCCTCGTAGACGCGCACCCGGTATCCGCGGAGCAGGAGCTCGTAGGCCACGGCCAGGCCCATGGGTCCCGCACCGATGACGGCTACCGACTTTTCTGGATTCGAGTCGGATTTGGTCATCGTTAAAAGCTCAGCTCGATACCGCTGTAGCGGGGGTCGTGGAAGGTCTCGTGCAGCGCCTCCTGCAGCGGCGTCGGGCGGACCCCGAAAAGGCCAGGCCAGTCGATCAGCTTGAACTCGTCTCCAGCGGTCAGGGCGCGGAGCTGATCCACCGTAAACGGCGGATTGCTCGAGAACACGGCGTAGAGCCTGAGGAGTGCTGCGAACACGCCGTAAGGGATCGGCGCAATGACACAGCGGGCGCCAGTGGCACGGCGCAGGGCGCGGATCAGGTCGATGTAGTCGATGCGCTCCACGCCGGAGATATCGTAGCAGCCCCCTTGATGCTGCTCGGCGAGGCAATTGGCGATGATCTCGCAAAAATCCCCGACGTAAAGGGGCTGGCGCAGGTACCGACCGTGGCCGGGGATGGGGAAGACCGGCACACGTCGCATGAAGCGGGCGAGCCAGCCGAGATGTTTGCGGTCGAACCAGCCGAACATGAGTGTCGGGCGCAGGACGATCCCGGGCACGCCACTGCTCAGGAAGAGGCGCTCCTGCTCGGTCTTGGTCCGAGCGTACGGGTCATCGGCGACCGACTGCACGACGGACGAGCTCACGTGGACGGTATACGGGACCCGGTGCCGCTGGATCGCCTCGAGGATGCGTTCGGTGCTCGTGATGTTGTTGCGCCGAAAGGGGGCCTCGTCCTTGGCGCTGATCTGGGCCTGGAGCATGACTACGGCATCGGCCCCCCGGAAATGCTCGGCCCAGGCGCCAGGTTCCGACAGATCAGCCTCCTCGATGGTCAGATCCGGGTGCAGGCGCCGCATGGTGGCGGTGTTCTCCGGATGCTTGTCGAGGACCACCAAGTCCGTATAGCCGCGCGCCTTGAGGCGGACGACCAGGTTCTGCCCCACCAATCCGGCGCCCCCGGGCAGAACGATCCGCGTGGTTGCGTGCTGACTGGCTGCTCGGGCGCCGTTCATAGCGACAACCTCTTGAACAGGGGCTCGGGGATGGTCCGGATGATCAGCAGGATCCACCACCAGAACCAAGGGGTATAGAGCGTGCTCTGCCGGCGCCGAATGGCGCGTCGTACATCGGCGGCGACGCGTTCCGGGGTTGTCAGGAGCATCCGGGGCAGCTCAAGCCCCTCGGTCATCGGGGTGTCCACGAAGCCTGGCTTGATGGTGAGCACGTGAACGCCGCACTTTTGCATCCTAGCTCGTAGGCCCGAGAGGAAGATCGCCAGGCTGCCCTTGGCCGCCCCGTAGATGGCGTTGGAGGGCCGGCCGCGGTCGCCGGCCACCGAACCGAACGCAGCGATCGTGCCGCTGCCCTGCTGCTCGAAGCGCTTGGCCATCTCCAGGAGCAGGGCGATCACGTGGACCCCGTTGGTCTGCAAGGCGCGGATCGCCTCCGGGGGGTGGTCCTCGCAAGCGCGCTGATCCGGCAACGTACCGTGGCAGACCAGCGCGATATCTACCCGTCCCAAGGTGGTCCAGCACTGATCCAGCATGGCGGCGTGCTGCTCCGGGTTGTCGAGATCGAGCGGATACGGGTGGGCCTCGGCAGCGCCGCGGGCCCTTAGATCGGCTGCGAGCTCCTGCAGGCGGGCGGCATCACGCCCCACCAGGAACAGGGCAGCCCCTTGCTCGGCGTAGCTGCGGGCGATCGCCTGGGCGATCGCCGAGGTCGCGCCTACGAGGAGGATGCTTGATGCCTTCATGGCAGTACGCGCTCCCAGAACTTGGATCGCAGGGCAGGGTCGCGCAACGCTTCGACGCGCTCCCATGCCGGGTAGGCCGTGCGAAAGTCCGCACCGCTCATGTGTGCGTCCTTGGCCGGATAGAGGCGCCCGCCTGCCTCGCGGACGATGGCGTCGAGTCGCGGGAGGAGGTGCTTGTGCAGATTGGCGGTGTTCGGGAAATCCAGGGCCAAGGTGATCCCCGGTCGTGGAAACGACAGTAAGCCGGGCGAGGGAAGAGCACCGCAACGCTTCAGTACGGCGAGCGGCGAGCCGTTGCCACTGCGCACGATCTCCTGCAGGATCGTGCCCAACCCCGCTAGGGCCTCTGTCTCTGGCAGCAGGCACTGGAACTGCTGAAACCCCCGGCGCCCGTAGACCCGGTTCCAGTCCCGGATCGCGTCCAGCGGGAAGAAGTACGGTTCGTAGCTGACCCGTTGGCGCTGTACCGATTGGCGTTGGCGGCGATAGTAGAGCGCGTTGAAGGCCCGGGCGCTCCAGCGGTTGACCAGCGACAGTGGCGGGTCGACGGGAAAGCGCCGCGTACGGGTGCGGGGCAGGGCTAGACCGCCGGATTCGGCGTGATCCCCGAGCATATAGAGCCCGCGCCCTAGTGCCTTGCCGCCGGCGGCGCAGTCCACCCAAGCGACGGCATACTCATGCTCGGCGTCGTAGGCGTCGGAGAGGGCCAGGAACTCCTCCAGGCTGCCGAACCGGTGGGT
>JBKGYE010000100.1:0-4101 GCA_046546255.1 Halorhodospira sp.
CCTACCGCTCTAGAGCTGCCCTGCCGTAGCTTTTACACACTCCTGGGGACTCTACTTCCGCTCGCTCTCGCTGGTGATGGGGTTCCGCCCGCGGGGGGGAGGAGACCCCTTCGCAGTAGTCGGGATCCACTTCAAATCGAAAGGGGCGTGTCCCGAGCGCGGGGATACTGATCGGGGGCAGGGCTGCTGGAACGAGCGGCGTGTCGAGCAAGCTGATGCCCTGCTCGAGTTCCTCAAGGAGTGGCGTCGAGGGCTAGGAGAGGGGCTGCCAGTGCTGATCGCCGGTGATCTCAACGCCTACGGCGGTGAGGACCCGGTGGAGGTGCTATCTGCTGCTGGCAAGGTGGATCTAATTGCCGAGCACGTGCCGTGGCGGGAGCGTTATACCTACATCTATCGTGGTGAGTCCGGCTATCTCGACCATCTTCAAGCGGTCTCGGCACTTGCCGAGCGCGTAGCGGCGGTTCATCTCCATCCGGTCAACGCCGACGAGCCCCGGATGCTTGCCTACGATGCCGATGAGCTTGGGCGCGTCCAGGCGGACGCCTTCCGCGCCTCGGATCATGATCCAGTGGCTGTGGACCTGCGGCTCTCGGAATGAGTGTGGCGCTTCCAGGGTCAGATCGGCTTATCCTGGCAGCGTGAGCGTCCTGGACCTGGAAGAAGAGCCCTCCGCACGCCCGCCCACCCCGTGTATGATCCCCCCTTTTCCCTGTATCTTGTCGCGATGGATCGCAAAGAGCTCCAGCAGACCCTCCAAACCCTTCGGCGAGACCTGACCGCCCTCGATGGGGTGGCAGCACGTCACCGTAAGGCCCCTTGGCTCCCTTGCTGGGAGCGTCTTCTACGGCGGGTTGATGGCCTTGTAGCCCGCCTGGAGCGGGAGGATGAGCCGTTGCTGGTGGTCTTCGCCGGTGGTACCGGTGCCGGGAAGTCCACGCTGGCCAATACCCTCGCCGGTAGCGCTGTGGCCGCTACGAGCCCACGTCGGCCGACCACAGCTGTGCCGACGGCGATCGGTCGCTCGGCTGAGCTCGACGCCGTCCTGCGCCGCGGTGTGCTCGCCGCCGAGGCGTCCCGTGCGACGCTGCGCACCGCGCCGCTGGAGAGCGTGCCTGCTGGTCTAATCGTGGTGGATGCACCCGATGTGGACAGCGTGGAGACCGCCAACCGGGAGGTCGCCGAGCGGCTGCTTGAGGTCGCTGATGTTTGGATCTGGCTGACCACCGCGCGGACCTACGCCGATGAGGCTGGCATGGTCTATTTGCGTCAGGCCGCGCAACTAGATGTCTCGACGCTGGTGGTGCTGACCCAAGCCAACGAGGGCGAGGCGGGCGAGATCCTCCCTGATCTGGCCGAGAAGCTCCGTATGGCTGGTCACCGGACGGTGGAGACAGCGCACCTGCCGAGCGCCGAGATCAGCGGCGAATGTCTGCCTGAGGCCATTGCTGCGCCAGTGCTCGAACATATCCGCGCCCTGGCTCCCCCCGACCAACGCGCCGCCCACCGGGAACGCACCGTCCTAGGTGCTATACGCTACTTGCCCGATGAGTTGGGTGAGCTGCTCCGTGCCGTAGAGGCTGAGCGGACCGCGGCGCAACGCCTGGAGCGTCTCCTCGTTGCTGCCTATGCTGAGCTTCCCGAGCGCCTGCTCGCCGAGCTGCACTCAGGGGAGCCCCTGCGCCGCGAGGTGCTGCGGCGCTGGAGCGAGCTGGTGGGTAGCGGCTGGCTACAGCGCCAGTTTTATGCAGCCGCCGGGCAGCTATCGCCAAAGCGCTGGTTGCGCTGGCTACCGCGCCCCGGTGGTATCCCACAGCGCGTAGAAGATGAAGCGAAAGCGCACGCCCGCGAGGGGATCGCTGAGCGTTTGCATACCGTCCTCGAGCACGCTGCGGTGGAGGTAGAGAGTGAATGGCAGCAGGATCGCCTCGGGCGTGCGGTTTTCCTCCGCCACCCCTTGCCGAGCACCGAAGGCCGTATCGCCCGGCGGGAGGTTGCCGAGCGCCTGGTAGCGGACTGGGAGCAGCAGGTGGCCGAGCATGTTGGCACGATTGGCCGTTCCAAACTCAGCTGGGCCCGGCGTGCTACGACTGGTATCAATGCCACCTTCACCACGGCGGTGCTGGTCTTGTTTACGCTCAGCGGCGGCCTGACCACCGGCGAGGTAGCGTTGACCGCAGCCGGCTCCACAACCACGCACACTGTGCTCGCGCGGATCCTCGGCGAGCGCAATGTCTATCAGCTGATCCACGATATCCGGGAAGATCTCCAGCGCAGGGTGGCGGCCCTGGCCGAATCCGAGGCGCAAGTCTATCGAGAGCTGCTGGCGACTGCGGCGCCGCCGCAGGAGGCGGTACAAGCGATACAGGCCTGGCGTGACGCTTTGCAGGAGCGAAGTTGATGCGGTCTGGATGGATAGCGATGCGGAAGGGCGTGGCGGCACAGGCCTGCAAAGAGCCGGGGGAAGCAGCGCTCGGGCAGTTGCAGGCGTTGGAGGCCTTGGGCCGAGGACGCTTGTCGCCGGTGCTCGTGGACGAGATGGCGGCTGCGCTGGGGCGAGCCCGGCAGCGTTTGGCTCATTCCCGGGATTATATCGTGGTGGCCTTTGCCGGCGGCACGGGGAGTGGCAAGTCCAGCCTGGTCAACGCCCTTGTGGGGCGTACCCTTTCCTCGCCGGGGGTGCGCCGGCCCACAACCGATCACGCCTTAGCCGTGGGCATCGGTGATGCCGAGGAGGGGAGCGAGCCACTGCTCGATTGGCTACAGGTCTATGATCGCCATACGTTGCCTGCTGAGGGGGGGCTGGCGGATCTTGAGGGTGCCCTGCTACTGGACCTGCCCGATGTGGACTCTGTCGTTCAAGAGCATTGGGAAGTGGCGGATCGGCTCATCGATCGCTGCGATCTGCTGGTCTGGGTTATGGATCCTTTGAAATACGCCCATGCCCTGGCCTATGAGAGCTATTTTGCTCGGTTGGCCCACCACGCGGAGGTCTTGCTGGTGGTCCTCAATCATGTCGACCGGCTCTCGGAGGCGGACCGCGATGCTTGCCAGGCGCATCTGCATGAGCTGCTCGAAGGCCATGGCCTCGGGGCGGCGGAGTTGCTCCCGGTGGCGGCGATCACGGGTGAGGGGGTGGATGCCCTGCGGCAACGGATTGCCGTTGAGGTTCGCGAGCGGCGGGCGCCGCTGGAGCGAATCCGTGCCGATGTGGCTGCGCTGGTGACGCGCAGTATCGCTGAGCTCCCGGCCTCAGAGGTGGTGGGCCTGGATGCGGAGGTGTTGGCCGCTGCGCAGAGGAAGGCGATCAACGAGACAGATCTGCTGGCGGAAGCCGAGGCTGCCTATCGCAGCAAGGCCGAGCAGACTACCACGTCGCCGTTGAGGCGTTTCTTTGGCGTTGGCCTCGCTAAGCTGCTCCGACGCCCAACCGGCAATGGGGCAGTGGATGGGGGGGAGCGATTTGCCCCCTCCGTGGCCGAGGCGCAGGTGCGTCAGGGGATACTGCAGGCGGTTCAGGCCGCTGCCGAGCGCTTTCCTGAGCCCGCCGCGGAGCGGCTGCGGCGGTTGGCGGCTGCCGCTGCCGCACCTTTGGCCGAAGACCTGCGTCAGCGCCTGGCAGAGCGTCCTCTGGAACCGCGGCTACGGCTGTGGTGGCGGGGGGTCGGAATGTTGCGCGGGTTCGGTGAGGCAGCCGCAGGGCTCGGGGCCGGTTGGCTTGCCAGCCGTGGTGTCGTGGCGTGGCTTGCTTTGCCGCCTGTGCCGGTTCCCGAGGCGATCGGTGAAGTGAGCTGGCCTTGGGCGCTCCTGGCTGGAGGGGGCTCGGTGAGTGTGGCCTTAGGGATGATGGCGCGGCCGCTAATCGCCCTCGGCGCACGTCGTCACCGCGGTGCCCTGGAGCATGTGCTGGTTCGCGAGGCGCGAGCGACGGACTCCCGGGCACTCGCCGATGTGCGCGAAGAGCTGGCGCACTGCCAGCAGCTGAGCGACCAGGCCTATCGAGCCGCAGCGCATTTCGGTAGCCCTGGCAGGCGTTGACCGGGCAAGGGGGTAAGAGCAGCTACTTCAAAACCTCTCATATCTTTTTGAAACTTTAGGTAG
>JBKGYE010000101.1:0-4008 GCA_046546255.1 Halorhodospira sp.
AGTCCTCGGTGGCATAGGAGCCGTTCTGCTTCTCGAGGGTCGAGAAGTCGAGCTCACGGACCCAGTCCCCGCGGACGTACACGACGAGTAGCTCCCGGATCATCTCCGGCTCCCAGAAGAGCCGCTTGTAGGCGAGGTCGTGCTTCTGCTGCTCGGCCATGGGTGGGCTCCGCACTCGATCGGCTGCGGACCGTAGCATACCCGCACTTGGGTGCGCCCGCTCTGTGGTTTCGCCTGCCTTGCTGGCGGTCGAGCATCAATGAAGGGTCCCTGTGTTGCTCCCTGCTTGTGTGTGACGCCATATGCGAGGGGTTAGAAGAGGCTTGGGCGATCCTCGCCGATGCCCGTATCCTCCATTAGCGGCTAGAGATGGCCCTGGGGCGCCCGACTGCTGCGCGTTGAGCATGACGCCGCCGGTTGGGAAGGCCGGCTGCCGAAAGCAGTCCCACTTTCGCCCAAAGAGCCCTGACGGGCGCAGGGGCCAATCCGCTCCTTCGAGCTTCAGCAAAAGGACACAATTCCTATGCGCACCTTGATTTATAATGAGCTACGCACGGATCAGATCCCCAGCTTGACCAAGGTGCGCCAGCTGCTTGAGACAGGCAACTTCCGACAAGCCGAGGTCAAGAAAGTTGGCGACAACCTCTTCCGCGCCCGGCTCAACAAGAGTGACCGGCTGCTGTTCAGCCTCTATCGCTATGGCCAGGAGACGGTCTGCCTGCTCCTCGAACACATCCGCAATCACGCCTATGATCGCTCGCGATTCCTCGCCGGGGCCTCGATCGACGAGGAGAAGATCCCGGCGCTTGACACCGCTGAGCAGGCGGCCGAGGAAGCGGGCCAGCTGACCTACCTCTCGACGGAGCGCGAGCGCTTCCATCTGCTTGATAAGGTCCTCTGCCTCGATGACGATCAGGAGGCGGTTTATGCCTTGCAGCCGCCGCTTGTGGTCGTGGGCTCTGCCGGCAGCGGCAAGACGGCGCTGACGCTGGAGAAGATGAAGCAGGCCATCGGCGATGTCCTCTACGTCAGCCTCTCGGCCTACCTGGTGCGCAACGCTCGCGAGTGGTACTACGCCCACGGCTATAGCAATGAGGATCAGGAGGTCACCTTCTTCTCCTTCCAGGAGCTGCTGGAGTCCGTCCAAGTACCGGAGGGTCGCGAGGCCACTATGCGCGACTTCCAGGCGTGGTTCCAGCGCCACCGGGGCAAGACACACCTCAAGGATCCCCAGAAGGTCTACGAGGAAATCCGCGGCGTGATCACCGGCCCTGTGGGCGAGGCGCCGTGGCTGAGCCGGGAGGCGTACCTCTCCCTCGGGGTCAAGCAGTCGATCTTCACCGGGGCGGAACGCCCTGAGGTCTACGATCTTTTTGAGGGGTATCTGCGCCTGCTCGATGAGGCGGGCCTGTACGATCCGAACATCATCAGCCACCGCTACCTGGACCGCATCGAGCCGCGCTACGACTTCGTGGTCATCGACGAGGTCCAGGACCTGACGAATATCCAGCTCTACCTGATCCTGCGCCTGCTGCGCTATCCCGGACAATTCCTCCTCGGTGGTGACTCCAACCAGATCGTTCATCCCAACTTCTTCTCCTGGGCGGGGGTGAAGTCGCTGTTCTTCCAGGAGCGTGACCTCGCCGGGGCGAACGAGGTCATCCGCGTCCTCCATACCAACTACCGCAACACGGTGGTCGTCACGGAGGTGGCCAACCGGATCCTGAAGCTCAAGCACGCGCGCTTTGGCTCTGTGGATCGGGAGAGCAACTTCCTCGTGAAGAGCGTCAGCCAGCAGCCGGGGCGCTTGCAGCTGCTCGCCGATCACGGGGACGTTAAGCGCGAGCTCAATCGCCGCACCGCGCAGTCCGCTCGCATTGCGGTGCTGGTCATGCACCCCGAGCAGAAGGAGACGGCCCGGGCCTGGTTCGACACGCCGCTGATCTTCTCCGTCCAGGAGGCCAAGGGGCTCGAATACGACAGCATCGTCCTGTTCAACTTCGTCAGCGAGGAGGCCGCTGCCTTCCGCGAGATCGCCCGGGACGTGGACCCGGCGGCCCTCGAGCGCGATGAGCTGCCCTACGCCCGCGCCAAGGATAAGCGGGACAAGTCGCTCGAGGTCTATAAGTTCTACATCAACGCCCTTTACGTCGCTGCGACCCGCGCCGTACGGAACCTCTATGTCCTCGAGGCGGACCACGACCACCCGGTGATGCAGCTGCTGCAGCTGGATCAGTGCACCGGCGAGCTGGCTGTCGATTCCGAGCGCTCCAGTACCCAGGAATGGCAACAGGAGGCACACCGCCTGGAGATGCAGGGCAAGGCGGAGCAGGCCCGCGAGATCCGGGAGCGGGTGCTGGAGCAGCAGGCGGTCCCCTGGACCCCTCTTGATCGGGCCGGTTTCGAGGCACTGCGCGAGCAGGCGCTCCCTTCCGGCTCCAAGAAGACCCGGCTCGAGGTCTTCGAGTACGCCCTCGTCCACAGTCACTTGCCCACGCTCAACGCTCTCACGCAGGCTGGTTTCAAGCCAGCGAGCCAGCCGGAGAGCAAGGCGCGCCAGCAGCTGAGCCAAAACCGGTTCCAGAGCTACACCTTTCGCAAGCCCGACGCGGTGCTCAAGGCGGTGGATCGCTACGGCGTGGATTACCGCGACCGGCTCAACCTCACGCCGCTAATGGCCGCGGCGCGCCTAGGCAACGAGGAGATCGCCGAGGCCCTTCTGGAGCGCGGTGCGGACATGAACGCTCTTGCCAACCATGGCTTCCTGCCGGTGCAGTTCGCCCTGGAGCAGGCCCTGCTCGGGGACCGAATCCCCGAGCGTCGCCTGGAGCTCCTCTATGACCGGCTGGCCCCTGGTAGCCTTTCCGTTCAGGTAGCGGGCCGGCTGGTCAAGCTCGACCGGCGGCTCATGGAGTACTTCCTGCTCCTGCTAATGGGGGCCCTGTTCTACCGGCACCTCGGCCCGTCGGTCGCCTGGAAAGGCGAGGCCTTCACGGCCCCGGTGCTGGCCGAGTACGCCGCGCTGCTCCCGGAGCATGTCCTGCCGGCCCGGCGTAAGCGCCGGCAATATATCAGCTCCGTGCTCGCCAAGAACGAACTCCATCGGGCGGATCCTTACAATCGCCAGCTCTTCCTGCGCCTGCGCCGCGGGCATTACATCGTCAACCCAGCACTCAAGCTCAAGCTCGGCGACCAATGGTGGGCCTATTACGACCTCTTCCGACTCTCGGAGCTCGGAAGCCCCTGGGAGGCGACCCAAGAGCCGGAGCCGGTTCAGGAGCGTCTGTCGCAGAATCTGGCGCATTGGGTCCAGATGGTGCGCCAGTACCTCCCGACCGGGGTCGAGGGCTAACCTTGCTTATTTTCCAGTTTGTCGGGACCTGACTGGTCATATACCAGCCTACGAAACAAATCGGGACGCTCTTCGTGCCACTGCTTCAGCTTTTTAACGGGAGTGACGTGGCCCAGGGTCCGCTGAGGAATGTGGTGATTGTAGAGCCGGCGATAGTGCCAGATCATCGAATCGAGGTCATTCCCGGAGTCGAAATGGGTCGTGCGAAGGATCTCGTTGATCCTTCCGTTGAAGCGTTCCACGACCCCGTTGGTCTGGGGACGGCGCGGCGGCGTCAGGCGATGCTCGATGCCGTACTCGGCGCACAGGCGGTCGAAGGCGTGCCGGCCCGAGGGGCGGCGCTCCTTCTGCGTGAACCGGTCTGTGAAGGCCAGGTCGTTGTCCGTGAGCAGGGTATGGATCCAGAAGGGGGCGGCCTCCTGCAGGCGCTTAAGAAAGCGCACCGCCGACTTGCGCGACTTCTCGCGGTGGCGCTCCAGGTAGACCCAGCGGCTGGCCCGGTCGATGGCCACGAACAGGTACGTGCGCCCCGACTCATCGGCCATCTCCGGCAGGTACTTGATGTCGACGTGCACAAACCCCGGGACGTAGTCCTTGAACGTCTTCGTCGGGCGTGCCTCGTCTTCCAGGGCCGCGACCAAGTCCCTGAGCTTCGA
>JBKGYE010000102.1:0-3972 GCA_046546255.1 Halorhodospira sp.
GCTGCTCGGCGTCAGCCTGGACTGCGGCACCACCGTCCAGATCCGCACCAACCACACCCAGTGCCATCTGCCCGGCGAGCGGGTGCACGTCGCCATCGATCCGGGGCACGCCCTGAGCCTCTTCCCTGCCAGCCAGGCCGGATAAGGCTGGCACAGCATCTGGAGGGCGGGCGAGGCAAACAGCAGAACCGGTGCTGCGCCACCCGGTGTAGGACCTCTCGCCCCTAGGCCCTCAGCGGGAACTCCGTAGCGCCTAGCGATAGGTAATCCATGGGGCGGCAGGTGAGGACGATGACCTGGTGCTTGCGAGCGGAGCGCGCGAGCAGGTGCTTCATGGTCTCGAAGCGCTCCTGGTCAGCGTAGACCAAGGCATCATCGAGGATCACGGGAGGGGGCTCACCGCCGGATTCAGCGAGGAGGTCGGCGAAGGCAAGGCGGGTGAGGACTGCGACCTGTTCCCGGGCGCCGATACTCAGCTGGGAGAAGCTCTCTTCACGGCCGTCTCGCTGCAGCCCCCGGATCTCGAGGGTATCGGAGAGCACGGGCTCGGCGTCCGGGAACAGGTAGCGCAGGTAAGGACCTAGGTGGCGGTTCAGTGGGGCGAGGTAGGCTTGGCGGGCTTCCCGGGCAGCCTCCTCGAGGACCTCCGTAGCCCGCCAGACGGCTGCCGCCTCGCGCTCCACCGCGGCAGCTTGCCGCTCAGCCGCCTCCTCTTCGCGGGCGAGGTCGGCTGCCTGCTCGCTGAGCCCCTCTGCCCCGAGCTCGCGTAGGACTTGGCGCAACCCCTCGGCCTCCCGCTCAAGCCTTTGCTCACGCTCCCGAGCTTGGGTGATGGCGTCCTGGGCTTGCTGGAGCTGCCTCTCGATCTCTTCGGGGTCGAGGTCCTCAAGGGATTCCCGGGCCTGGCGGGCAGCGGCTGCGGTAGCCTCTTCGTGCGCCTGCTTGTCGTAGAGGGTGCGGGCGAGGGTGTCGTCGTCGATCTCAGTGCGGGCCTTCTCCAGCAGGCGCTGCTGTCGCTCCCGGGTGCCCTGGAGCTCCTCCAGGCGGGTGCGGGCCTGGATCAGTCGATGCTCAGCCTCCTGGGCAAGCCTTTGCTGCGTATCGAAGGCTTGGCGCGCCTGGTCGCGGGTCCGCTCAGCGCTCTCCCGCTCCCGGCGGGCGCTCTCGCAGGCGGCGCTGAGCGCCTCCCCCGCCGGATCATCCGCCGCGGGGGTGGGTAGGCCGTTGAGGTCAGCATCGAGCTGGTCGAGGCGCTCGCGCACGCTCGCCAGACCGCCTGCCTCCTCCGGGGCGAAGGCAGCAAGCCGCTGGGCCTGCTGGTTGGCTTCCTGCTCCTGTGCCTTCCTGCGCTCGAGCCGATCCTCGGCCTCGGCCAGGGTCCCCACGCCTAGCTCGGCAAGGGTGGCGTCCCGCTCTCGGCGGGCCCGTCGTGCCCGCTCCTTCTGCTCGGGCAGCTCGGAACCGCCGGCCTGGACCTGGAAATGCCCGATGCCGTCGAGGCTTACCTGGGCCGCGCCGGTGATGCGGTAGTCGCTCTCATCGGCCTGGATCTCGCCACTGACGTAGTAATCCACATTCACCTCAAGCCGGAGCTGGGTCGCCGCCCCCTGGAGGCGGGCCTCGGCCTCGGCGAGGGTCTGTTCCTGGCGGCGCAGGACCTCGACAGCCTGATCGGTGATGCCTATAGCGTTGGCGGCCTTGCGCGCCGCCCGTAGGGCGGCTTCCGCAGCCACGGCCTTGTCCAGGGTGTCAGCGACCCGGGTGCGCTCATCCAGCACCTTCTCGCGACGCTGCAATCCTTCCAGGTGGCGCTCGCGGGCACGAAGCTGGTCGAGGGCCTCTTCGCTATCTCGCAGGAGCTGTGCCAGACGCTCCCGCTCGGCTATCACCCGCTCGGTCTCTTGCTGGCAGGCGGTGACGGCCTCGGCGCGCTCGGCCTCCTGGCGCTGCAGGTCGGTCACGGCATCGCGCAGCTCCAGCCGCCTTTGCCACTGGCTCTGAGCCTGTTCCCGCTCGGTGATGGCCAGCCGCTCTTGCTGCTCGGCGTCGTGGACAGCCTGGCGCCGCCTTGCGAGCTCCTGCTGGCGGGCCTTGGCCTCCTGCAGGCGAGCCTCCAGATCCACGACGATCCCTTCTGTGCGCATGCGCCCAAGCTCGTGCTCCAAGCGTGCGAGCTGCTCGCGGCGCTCGGCCTCTTGATCGAGCCGCGCCTGCGCCTCCTCTCGAGCCTTGCGGGCCTGGTCGCGGATCTTTCGGGCCTCCTGCAGCGGTCCTCGCGGCTTGCCGGTCTTGGTCCAGAAGTGGCTGCGCTGGTTGGTGAAATGCTGAATCAGGGCGGGGCCTACGTCGCCGCCAAGGACCTCGCCCACCTCCGTATCCAGGACCTCAGTGAGAGAGCTACGGGCAGTGGCATGGGGGTGCACCGCTTGGAAGGTCTCCCCTTGGGAGACCCACAGCAACCCCCACAGGCCATGGTGCTCGGTCTTGCTGCGTCCCCTTCCGGGGCGCTCGAAGCCGAGCAGGGCCTGGAGCTGCTCCTCGGCCGCGTCGTCCGCCCACACCTGTCCCGCCCCGTGTAGCTTCGCTGCCGCCTTGCTGATGAAGCGTTTCCAGAGGTGGTAGGTGGTACCGCCGACAGAGAAATCCAGCTCCACCTCTGGGGCCACGGCGGCATCCAGGGGTTGCATGGCACGGGCGGCCTCGCCGCCCAGGCTATGCTTCTCGAACAAGGCGGCGCGGATCGCCTCAAGGAGGGTGGACTTGCCCTGCTCGTTGGCACCGCCGATGATAGCGAGTCCCGGCGGCAGCTCGCCGATCTCCACAGGGCCGACGAGCTTGCGGAAATGGGTGATCCGGATGCGCTGGATCTGCATGGCGCTCAGCTCCCCACATGGTGGCGGTAGGTGGCCAATAGCATCTTCAGGGCCGTGGCATCCGTGGGATCGCCGGTCTCGGCGCCTTCCCGCAAGCGCTCGGCGGCGGTAGCGACGAATCCGGTCCCATCCAGGGCGGTGAGGTCGGTCTCTGTGGCTCGGATGCTCAAGCCGCTGTCCTCCACGCGCAGGTATCGCAAACGTCCCTGCCACGCCGTCAGTGTCTCTTCCAGTGCGGCCTGGTCTTCGAAGTTCAAAATGCCCTCAAGGGTGAGGGCTACCACCTGGTCTGTGATGGGCTCGTTGAGGGCAGCCAGACGGTCGTTCAAGGCGAGGATGTCGGCGTGCTCGTAAAGCGCCTGGCTGATCTGGTGCCAGCGGTAGCGGGTCGTCTCGCGGATCTCAACGGTGGGCACCGGATCCTTATCGGGGAGCGTCACCAGCAGGGCGTGACCGGGGTGTTTGCTGGTGAAGCGGTCTGTTTCAGGGGTGCCAGCGTACCACGTACGCTCGTCGACTTGCAGCGTCCCGTGCCAATCGCCCAAGGCGAGGTAGGCGAGCCTGGCGGTGGCGGCGCGATCGTGGGCGATGGGGTTGGCGGCGTCCGCCTCAGCCGGCAAGAAGCCCGTGACGCTGCCGTGGGCTAGGCCTACGGGGGTGTAGCCGGAGGGGATCTCGGCGGTATGGAACCAGGCTGTGACATCAGCGGGCTCGTGGCGGCGCTGCAAAGGCGCCGGTAGCACGGCCAGCCCCGCTTCTGCCAAGAGCAGGGGGGCGGGCTCAGTGGCGAGATGAACATTCCCTGGCACAACCCCTAAGCGCCTAGCCCGGTCCCAGACGCTTTCAGCGACGGCGGCGTCGTGGTTACCGGGCAGCAGCACCCAGGGGCCGGGAAAGGCGCGGAGCCGCTCGAAGAGCTGCCGGATGGTGTGATCACTGACGGATTGAGCATCGAAGATGTCCCCAGCTACTAGGATGGAGGCCGCGGCCTCAGTCCGGGCGAGCTCCGCGAGCGCGCCCACTGTCTCCAGGCGCTGGTTGCGCAGGGCGGCGCCGTCGTCGCCGGGGATCTGGGCAAACCCCTTGCCGATCTGCCAGT
>JBKGYE010000103.1:0-3924 GCA_046546255.1 Halorhodospira sp.
GAGGGACCCGCACGCGAACCGCTACCTCAACCACACCCGGGCAGCGTGCCATGGGAGCTTTGCCCATGGCTTCAAGAACGGTCAGCTCTCGGCAGCGGGCTCAAGGTAGGGCCCCAGCTGGGCTTGAATGTCCACCCGTGCTCGTAGCCGGCGGCAGAGCAGGAAAGTCCCTATGAACTTACGGTGCAGGAAGAGGGTATCTGCCATCGGTGTGCTGGCAAAGCGGTCGCTGAAAAACATCGCTCGGCCACGATGGTAGACCCGCTCGAACAGATCCGAGCTGCCGAAGTCGTAGGGACCGTTATGGCGTAGGGGCTCGCTGGTCATATCCAGCAGATCCAGCATGGAACGGACCTCTTCCCGGGGGGCATCCGGGCGGAGATACCCCATGGCCTCGCAGATTCCTTGCAGCGCTGTGCGATCCCGATCGCGTGCGGCCCGACCCATGCGCCGGTACAGCGCCACCAACTCCGAGCCTACGCGGTGCGTAGCGCCGAAGTCGAGCAGCACCAGCTGGCCGCGCTCGGCGTGGTAGAGGAAGTTGCTGAAATTTGGATCGGTCTGCACCAGCTGAAACTCAAAGAGCTCGCGTAGGCTCAAGCGGCTGAGCAGGGTGGCAGCATGGTCGCGGAGCGACGAGGAGGCCTCTTGCTCGGCAAGCTGATCGATCGGGATGCCGCGGACGTAGTCCATGGCCAGTACGCGTGGGGTCGTCAGATCTCGGTGTACCGTGGGCAGGCATAGCTCGGGGTCATCCCCGAGGGCCTCCCCGTAAGCCTGCAGCGCATCTGCTTCTGCCTCGTAATCGGCCTCCTGGTGAAGCTGCCGCCGCCCTTCCTCGAGTAGCGGCTCAAGGTTGATACCCTCGGGCAGGCCGCCCATGTGGCGGAACAGGAAGCCAAGGTTGTCGAGATCGCTGTCGATGCTCTCGCGTACCCCCGGAAACTGGATCTTCAGTGCCAGCTCACGCCCATCGGCGGTGATTGCCCGGTGCACTTGGCCGATGGAGGCGGCAGCGATAGGTGTGAAGTCGAACGTCTGGAAACGCTGTAGCCAATCTCGACCGAGCTCCCGACGCATGACGCTGTCGAGCTGACTCAAAGGCATCGGGTCGGCCTCCTGGCGGAGGGCGCCCAGGATCTCCGCCACCTCGGGGCCGAGGATATCGCTGCCATCCATGGACATCAGCTGCCCCATCTTCATCACCGCGCCCCGCATGCGCCCGAGCCGCTGGGTGATCCGCCGCGCGTGGGCCGGGGAGAGTTGAATGGCCCCTGAGCCTTCTTCGCCACGCATCATCTCGCGTAGCCCTTGCCAGCCGATGCCTAGGGCGAGATCACCCGAGGCGCGCCCGAGATGGTAGAGGCGTCCGAAGCGGCTGCTTGGGACTGGATGGCTGCGTCGCTGCTGTTTGCCTTCACTCATAGCGTACCTAGTCTAGGCGTTGCTGCGGCATCTCGTCACGTGCCGCTTTTTGGCGTCCGCCGCCCCACCCCCTATACTGCTGAAAGGCATGACGGAAATCAGGCCGCTATAGGAGAGTGGACATGGCAGATCGGGTCCGCACCACCGTTCGCAGCGCCCTGGGCATGGCTGCGGTGGCTGTCCTGCTCAGCAGCGGGATCGCTGCGGCGCAGATGGGAGGAATGGCGAACGGACCGATGATGATGCAGCCGGGGATGGGACCCGGTATGGGCACGGGGGCACCGATGCAACGCCACGCCGGGATGGTGCTGGGCTACGGTTCTTGCTGGGACTGGATGCGCGGCGGTTTCGGGGGCGGCTTCGGTGATCCGCGTTCGCCGCTATGGGAGCTGGACCTGGAGGGCGAGAAGCTCGCCAAGATGCGTAAGCTGCGCCGAGCGTACCGGGAGCTGGAGGCCCATATCGGGGTCGAGCTCGCGGAGAAGCGCGACGACATGGCTGAGCTCATGGCCGTGGAGCGTCCGGATCCAGAGGCGGTCGAGGAGCTGCACGCCCGCATGGCGGAGCTACAGGGAGAGCTGATCGCCGAGCGCGTTCGTATGCGTAATGAGATGCTCGGCCTGCTCGACGAAGAACAGCGGCAGCGCTTTCGCCAGGAGTTCGGCCCGCGTCGTTAGGGATCCCCTCGGGCAGGCATGGCTGAGCTGCATCTCAGGGACGAGGGCAGCCTAGGCTGCCAAGGCGGTGGCCTGTCCTAAGAAGGACCGGGAGAATAAACGCTGGCGGGCAAGAATTGGTGGCCGGGGACGGAATCGAACCGCCGACACTGAGATTTTCAATCCCATGCTCTACCGACTGAGCTACCCGGCCAACGGCGCTCTATTGAAGCGAAAAGGCCAGCCTGCGTCAAGGGCAGCCCGGGGCTACTCATCGCTGGGATTGAATTCCGGCGGTGGCGCAGAGCCCGCTCCGAAGAAGAAGCTCTCCATCTCCCGCTCAAGGAAAGCCCGTGCCTTGGGATCGGCTGGCGTCAGGCGGTACTCGTTGATCAGCATGGTCTGCTGCTGCAGCCACATGTTCCAGGCCGCCTTGCTGACGTGGTCGTAGATCCGCTGCCCTAGATCACCCGGATAGGGCGGTCGCTCAAGGCCCTCGGCCTCTTGCTGGAGCTTCACGCAGTGTACTTTCCGCGTCATCTTCTCTCCCTGGGAATCCCGGTCTGCCGGCATGGCGGCGTGTGCATGCCCCTTGCTGGCCTTGGTGATGGATACCGCCTGTGATGAACCCTGTCCAGTGTACCGGCCGCTCCCGCCTTGGCTCCAGCGTACCGTGGTCATGCGGCCGCGCTACCCCCATCCCCCTGGTGCGACGGCAAGCGACGGGCATGGTAGCCTTGGCCGGCAAATCCGCATAAGGGGTGCTGGTACCGTGGCTCTGGCGCGCAAGATTCTGAAGGGCTTAGGTATGATCATTGGTGGGGTCTTGTTGGTAGGCCTCGTCGTGGCGCTTGTAGCCCCCTTCCTGATCCCCACCGAGCCGGCTGATGGCGTTGCCGATGGCGAGGCGCTCGCCGAGGCGGACAGTCGCTTCACCACCATCCCCTTCCCCGGCTTCGAGGACGGACTGAAGCTTCACTACGTCCGCTCTGGCGAGTCCCAGAACGAGACCGGCAAGCCGGCCTGGATCTTGCTTCACGGCTTCACCTTCACCACTGCCAGCTGGGAACCGCTGTTGCCGATGCTCGGCAAAGCGCGCGATACCATCGCCTACGACCAGATCCCTTATGGTCTCAGTGAGAAGCCGGACTATAGCGGCAGCGCGCAGGGGCCGAATCCCTTCACCCTGGAGGCTGACGTCGAGCACCTGCTGGCCCTGATGGATCGTCTTGGCCGGGAGCGGGCCGTGCTGGTGGGTAACTCCTCCGGCGCAGTGATCGCCCTGGAGGCAGCGCGCCGGGCGCCGGAGCGGATCGCCGGGGTGGTCCTCATCAATCCCATGGTGGGTCTGGACCGCCCCACGCTCCCGCAGTGGCTGGCGGAGCTGCCGCAGATGGAGCGGCTGAGCCTGCTCGCTGCTCGCTGGTTGGGCGAGAGTACCGCACTGCTCTACCGTTCTTACTACGACGAGGATGCTATTACCCCAGAGCGTGAGGCCTTTATGCTGCGGCAAACCGAGATCGCCGGCTGGGATCGCGCCTGGGGGCAGCTGATCCACCGCTCCCTGAGCGATGCCTTGGCCGTGCGCGGGCCACTAGAGGCGATCGAGACCCCCGTGCAGGTCCTTATCGGCACCGAGGATGAGGTCATCGACCCTGCGGCCTCCCGGCGCGTAGCCGAGCGCCTCCCTCATGCTGAGCGCACAGAGATTGAGGCGTGTGGGCACGTCCCGCAGGAGGAATGCCCAGAGGAGGTTGCAGCCGCCCTGGAAGCGTGGCGCGATCGGCACGACCTATGAGAGGCGGGCCCCACAAATCGATAGCCACTAGGTAGCGGAGGAGGG
>JBKGYE010000104.1:0-3584 GCA_046546255.1 Halorhodospira sp.
GACGACGCCGAGCGCTATCGCCAGCGCCAGGAACGGGCGGTGCCGCGGCTCGAGGCGCTTCGTGCGCGCCTCGATGAGAGGGTCAGCGGCGTCCCGCCGAAGAGCCTGCTCGGCAAGGCGATCGCATATGCCCTCAACGAGTGGCCATACCTGGTCCGCTACGTCGAGGATGGGCAGCTCGACATCGACAACTCGTACATCGAGCGGGCGATCAAGCCCTTCGTGATCGGGCGCAAGAACTTCCTGTTCAGCAACACCCCGCGGGGCGCGCGGGCGAGTGCCAACCACTACACGGTCATCGAGACGGCGCGGGCCAACGGCCTGGAACCGCACGCCTACCTTGAGCACCTCTTCCGGGTCCTGCCCGCCATCGACCGGGATAACCCGGAGGGGCTCGATAACCTCCTGCCCTGGAACGTCGTGCTCGAAAGCTAACCAGAGCGCCCGTCTACGTGGCGTTCCCGGCGCGCTCACTTTGCACTGCCAGACAGCCCGTCACTCAGAGCTGACCGATGAGTTCTGAGCCCGTATCCGCCCATTGCTCCCTTAAACGCCGGAACTCACACCCCTACAGCGGAGGTCAGCCTCGGGTTCCGGACCGTCGGTGCATGGAGGGCATCCTCTTTGTCTTGCGCACCGGCAGCCCTTGGAGGTCGCTTGGCCGAACGGGGATCGTGAGTGGCTCCACGCCTATGACCGCTTCCAGGAGCGGATCCGATGGGATCTCCTACTGTATGTGGCAGCCCAGCTCCCCCTAGCTGAGGCTGTAGGAAGGCGCCACGCCCTTGCTCTCTGCCAGCACCTCAGTGAGCGCTGCGGCGCGCATGGGCCGAACCAGCCCGAACCCCTGGCCGCGGGGGCAACCGAGTTCGCGCAGGAAGGCTGCCTGGGTCTCGTTCTCGATCCCCTCGGCGACAATCTCCATCCCCAGCCCGTAGCCGAGCCCCAGGATCCCGCGCAGCAGCTCCTCCGCAGAGGGACGCTCGCCGATGCCGGCCACGAAGGCGCGGTCGATCTTGAGGGTTTGCAGGGGGAAGGATTGGAGGTAGCTCAAGGCGCTGTAGCCCGTGCCGAAGTCATCGAGGGCCAGCTCGATCCCCCGCTGGCGGAGGGCCTGCAGGATGCCATGGATCTCGCCGCGGTCCTCGAGCAGCAGCCCCTCAGTAATCTCCAGCTCCAGGCGCTCGCCCGGGAAGCCGGTGCGGAGGAGGGCCGTATCAATCTGCTGCAGCAGTGCGCCGGAGCGGAATTGGCGCGGCGAGAGGTTGACAGCGAGGCGCAGGAGCCAGCCGGCCTGCGCCCAGGCCTGCCCTTGGTGCAGAGCCTCCTCGAGGAGCCACGCCCCGACCTCGTCGATTAGGCCGCTCTCCTCGAGCAGCGGGATAAACTGCCCCGGCGAGACCACGCCGCGCTCCGGGTGCTGCCAGCGCAGCAAGGCCTCGACGCCTATGATCCGCCCCGAGGCCAGCGCCACTTGCGGCTGGTAGACCAGGAAGAACTCGCGGCGCTCGAGGGCGTGATGGAGATCCGCCTCCAGGGCCAGTTGGTCGCGGATCCGCTCGTTGGTTTCGGCCTCGGCAAAGGCGAAGCTGGGCCCGTCTTCTTGGATGGCTTGCCTGAGGGCTGCCTCGGCCTGGCCGGCCAGCTCGGCGGCCTCGGTCTGGTCGTCGTCGGCGAGCGCAACGCCGGCGCGGGCGCTAACCCGCAGATCGAGGCCCACCTGGGCCAGATCCGCCTCAAGGGCCTCGAGCAGCTCCTGGACCAGCGCCCGCAAGCGCTGCCCCGGGTCCCCGAGCCCCTCAAGGATCAGCCAGAAGCGGCCCCAGCCGCCGATGCCGAGGAAGTAGGTGCAGTTCCCGAGCCGCTTGCGCAGGCTATCGACGGCCCGTTGGAGCAACCGATCGCCGGTCCCCTGGCCGTAGCACTGGGTGATCCACTCGATCTGGGGCAGCTCGATGGTCACCATGGCGAGTGTGAGCCCCGTACGCTCACCGCGGCGCAGGGCGTCCTCGAGCAGCTGTAGGGCGTAGTGGCGGTTGGGGAGGCCGGTGATGGCGTCGAAATTGGTGTGGTAGTGGAGGCGTTCTTGCTCAGCCTCCTTGCGCCGGGTCAGGTCGTGGAGTATGACGACGAACAGCCGGGGGTTGGCCAGCCCCGTGTCACTGACGCTCAGGCTCACCGGGAAATGGCGGCCGTCGGCGTGGACGACCTCCACCTCCCGGTTGGCGTCGATGACCTGCGCACCACCGTTAGGCTTGTACCAGGCGATGTAGTCGTCGTGGCGGCGGGCGTGGGCCTCGGGCATGAGGCGGTTGATCCTAGTGCCGAGGAGCTCGGCGGCGCTATAGCCGAACATGGCTTCGGCGGCGGGATTGAGCTGGCGGATGGTGCCCTGCTCATCCACAGTGAGGATCGCATCGGCAGCGGCCTCGAGCAGCGCGTTCAGCCGAAGGGTCTCTCGCTCCTGCGCCTCGCGGGCCTGCCGGAGCGCCCGCTGGGTCTCCTCGCGCTGTAGATACTGGCTAAGCAACTGCCCGACGCGCTCGAGCAGGTGCTGCTCCTCGTCGAGGAAAGGAGGTGACTCCGCGCCGGGCGCCTCACGCCAGCCAAGGGCGAGCTCCCCCACCGCCTCCTCGCTACTGCCGAGAGACGCTCGGTAGTAGAGCCTCGAGGGCTCGCCGCTCGGCCCCGTGAAGGACGCCTCGCGGTAGGTGATCCGCACCTGGACACCCCGCGGATATTGGAATCCGTACGGAATCTGCTCCGCAACAGCGGCGAGGCTCTCCTCGAGCGAGGCTGCCCGGTGGAGGCGCATCGTCACCTGCCCGAGGCACTCCGCCTCCTTGCTCCGCTGGCGGAGCTCGCTGGAGATCTCAGCCAGCGCGCGCTCGGCCTCGCGGCGTTCCGTGATATCCAGGTGGATCACGACGGCTCCCTCGAGGCGCCCTTCCAGCATCAGGGGGGTGACCCGCATGACGAACCAGCGCTCTCCCCGGCCCGGGATCTCGCAGGGGTACTCGTGGCGGGCAGCGGGCTGCTTGCCGGCAAGCACGGCCTCGACTCGCGAGAGGGCGATGCAGGCGTCGAGATCCCGATCGGCTCGGGCGCGGCGCAGCGGCTCAAGGTAGTTGGCCCCGACGTCGACCGCGCGCCGCTCGGCGCCGGCCGCTTCAGCGAAATCCAGCCAAGAGCGGTTCACTAGGCAGATCTGCCCGCGCGGATCGATCACCACAATGTGGGCGTCCACGGCGTCGAGAGTGGCCCGCTGGAGCGCCTCGGCGCGGTCAAGGGTCAGCTCGAAGATGGCAACGACCTCCCTTTCGGCCACGGTGGAAAGAGGCTCGCCTGCCTTTGCTCGATAAGGCGGGGAATGCCCTTCCTCTCGGCCCCTTGAGGTTACTTTGCACGCTGTGAGGAAATGGCTCAAGCGGCCTTGGCCTCGGCACTAGACTGCTTTGCACCCCTTAGTTAATGCCCGGGATGCCCCCCGCCCAAGGCCTGGGAATCGCGATCGTGCCGTCTCCAAGGTCGTGCTAGCGGAGGAGGTGAGCACCCCGAGCTGCCGCCGCGGGGTGCTCGGCCTC
>JBKGYE010000105.1:0-3522 GCA_046546255.1 Halorhodospira sp.
GCCGATGGGGAGCAGGGTGTCCTGTTGGGCGATCTCCGTTGGGTCCAAAGCCTCTTCTCTCCTGGGTTGAGATCAGTGTCGGTGGTGCCCCGGTGCCTCATGGGAGATGGTAATTCTTTGTCGATCCATTACAAGGATTAGGCTGTTTGCATCTCAAGAAGATCCAGACTGCAATTGCTCAATTCGTATGCGCGCCTGCTCTTTCGCCTTGTCCCGCTGGCTGCGCGTCTTCTCTAAATCGCCTGCAGCGCCTGGACCTGCTCCTGTAGGTTTTCGCCTGCGCCTGATCCAGCACGATACCCGGGTGATGGATGAATAGGTCTTCATGCCCCGAGGTGGCCGCTGCCGCGGGATTTGCCGGTTTCCGGTGGCGGCGGGACGGACCTGCAGGGCGGTTCGAACGGTTGCCGGATCAACCGCCGGCGGTCCTGGTGGTGATGACCGACCGGCTATGCGGCCCGGTGCTGGAGCGCCCCCCAACTATCCCGTGCTCTGGGCGTTAGCCGGGGAGCGAGGCCCGAGAGCCCGGGTGGGGGGCAGATGGTACGTATCCGAGCGCAGCGGCCGACTCTTGCTTTCGCCCTCACCATACCCTTGCAGGGAATTTGCACATGATGCTCACTACATGCTTGCCAGCGGTGCCTGCAAGGCGGAAGGGGAGGGGCGCCCGAGGCTAGCTCGAGTGGTCCAGGGCGTAGCCTTCGAGGATATCCAGCGGGATGATGGTGAGGGTTTCCTCATGGGTGGCGCGGAGGAAGATGCCAGGGGCGCGGCCAGCCTTGTGGGCCTCGAGCCAACGTCCGGCGCAGAGGCACCAGTGGTCTCCGGGCTTGAGGCCTTGGAAGCCCATGATCGGGTTGGGCGTCATCAGGTCGTTGCCCTGGGCGCGGGAGTACTCGAGAAACGGCTCGGTTACCTTCGCGCATACGGTGTGAATGCCTTGGTCCTCGTAGCCGGTGTCGCAGCAGCCGTCACGATAAAAGCCGGTTACCGGGGCGGTGCCGCAGGTGGCTAGCTGCTCGCCATAGACGTTGCGAGAGGGGAAGCGATTCATTGGAGGCACCCTGGGAGTTGGCAGTGATCCTAGTTCATCATACAGGTTCGGAGCTCACTCCTTGCTACCTCGACCCGTGATGTCTGTGGCGCTGGTTGTGTTTGGTGCGCAGGACGCTGATCGGAGATAGGCTCGGGGCATGATCGGCGGAACCGGGAGGCGGATATGCTAAGCGCTTGGAGTCTCTGGCTGGCTGGGGCGATCCTTCTTGTCCTTGCGGATCTGTTCTTCTTTGGAGGGGCAAGCGGAGTCCTGCTCGCTGCGGCTGGGATGGCGCTTATTGGTATGGGAGCTGCCCTGGTCGGGCTTTCCTGGGAGGTGCAGATCCTCAGTGCTGCCGTATCTGGCGTGGTGCTGATCCCGATGGCTTTGACGCTACTCCGGCGCTGGACCCCGGGGCGTCTCTCTCAAGGGCTCGATGACCCACGCCTACAAGGGCAGACGTTTCGGATTCATCTCGACGCCGATGGGAATCCACGGGTCGATATCTTCGGAGATGAGTTCGGTGCGCGTCCCTTGGCGCCTGGAACGCCGCTTGAGTACGGCACTCCGGTCCGGCTGGCTCGGTTTGAAGGGACAACTGCGGTTGTCACCCGCGAGGATGAAGGGTGGTAGTCCTTCCTCCATAAAGACATGAAGGTAAGAAACCATGAATGATGCCGCTGCAATCCCGGAGATAACCTCGATCCTCGTCGTGCTCCTAGCGGTGCTGCTGATCGCCATCATGATTAAGGGGCTGTTGATCGTCCCACAGCGCCACGCGATGGTGATCGAGCGCCTGGGCCGCTATCACCGCACCTTGGAGGCCGGGCTGAACCTGATCATCCCGATCCTGGATCGTCCTCGCCCGATCACGATCGTGCGCTACCGCGATGATCAGAAAATCATCGATACCGCTAAGCAGATTGATCTGCGTGAGGTCGTGCTCGACTTCCCCAAACAGGAGGTGATTACGCGCGACAACGTTGGGGTGCGCATCGACGGCGTGCTCTACTACCAGATCATGGACGCGCAGGCGGCGATCTACGGCGCCGAGAATCTCGTGCTCGCGGTTCAGACCCTTGCTCAGACCTCACTGCGCTCGGAGATCGGGCGTATGGAGCTCGACCAAATTTTCGAGTCACGCCAAGAGATCAACAGTCGGCTACAGGCGACGATGGATGAGGCGGGCAACAAGTGGGGCGTCAAGGTCAATAGGGTCGAAATTCGGGACATCGACGTCCCCGATGACATCCGCGAGGCCATGAATAAGCAGATGGCCGCCGAGCGTGCCCGGCGCGCCGAAGTCCGCGAGGCCGAAGGCTACAAACAGGCGGAGATCCTCAAGGCGGAAGGGGATAAAGAGGCCGCCGTGCAGCGTGCGGAAGGCGAGAAGCGGGCCATCAAGCAGATCCTCGAGGCCGCCGACGACGCCGAGGGACTTGAGTCGCGGGATGCAATGCGCTATCTGATCGCTCAGGGTTATATCGAGATGCTCCCCAAGGTTGCACAGGACGGTGAGCGGGTCTTCCTGCCGCTAGAGGTGACAAGCCTGATGGGGTCTGTAGGCGGCATTCGCGAGCTACTGGGGCCGGCGACCGGGGCTGCGGCGGCGTCGAGTCAATCAGGCTCTGATTCGGGGTGAGGCCTGAAGCGCCGAGAGAGAGCCGGGGGTGATCGATGAACGCCGCTGAAAGGCACAGGTCCTCGCCCACGTGGCCTTGGCGCAGTAATCGCCAGTCGGGTGACGTGGCGCAGGAGCGCTTCTTGGGCTGCCTGCTTGCTGGTGCCGTCGGTGATGCGCTGGGGGCGCCGGTGGAGTTCCTCTCGCGTGACGAGATCCGCCGACGCTTCGGCTCGGAGGGCGTCACCCGGTATGCGCCGGCTTACGGTGGCCTCGGCCGGATCACCGATGACACGCAGATGACGCTCTTCACCGCGGAGGGGCTGCTCCGGCTTATGTGCGCGGCTGCTGCCGAGGCATCACGAGCTATGCAGGGGTGACTGCGAATGCCTACCGGCGTTGGCTACAGACCCAGCGGGAGCGCCCGGAGGAGCCGATGGAGCCTGGCCTCGACGGCTGGCTGTTCCAGCACCCGGGGCTGCACCGCCGTCGCGCCCCGGGGAACACGTGCCTATCGGCCCTGCGGGCCATGGGCGATTCCGCAGGGCCGGCGGACAACGACAGCAAGGGGTGCGGCGGTGTCATGCGGATGGCACCGGTCGGGCTCTTTGTCTGGCGCCGGCATGAGCCGCACCTCGGGCGCGGTTCGGTGGAGGAGGCCTTTCGCCTGGGCACGGAGTTGGCGGCGCTGACCCATGGCCATCCCACCGGGTCCCTGGCAGGTGGCGCGCTGGCCGTGCTGGTCTTGGCGCTGGCGGACGGGGCGTCCCTTGCGCGCCTCGATGAGAAGGTCAGCGGCGTCCCGAAGAGCCTGCTCATCCAGGCGCGCACGCAGCGCCTCGAGCCGCGGCACCGCCCGCTCCTG
>JBKGYE010000106.1:0-3342 GCA_046546255.1 Halorhodospira sp.
AAACGCTGGGGAGACTTTAACGCAGCCCGGGGGATGACGGTAGGTGCAGCAGGGGGATTGCGCGCCTCAGGCCGGTGCGAAGTACCCCAAAAGAGAGCCTTTCCGAGTGGGGTTGCGCCTTGCTATACGGATATGTCTATGTCCATATCTAAAAGCCTCAAGGAAAGCCCGCTATGCGTCATTGGCTGAATCGCCGACTCGACCGCCGCCATTTCCTCAAGGCCTCCGGCGGGACTGCTGCTGGCCTCGCCGTAGCTGGCTGCGCTGTAAAGGCCGAGGAGCAGGAGGCAGCAGGCCAGCAGACCGAGTTGAAGGCAACGCTACCTTACCCGCGTGCCGCCATTGCCCGTGCCTCCGAGCTAGAAGTCGATGAGCCGGTGGAGTTTACCTATCCGGACGATCAGTCTCCCTGCGCGTTGCTTAAGACTGGCCGCTCCATTGTCGGTGGCGTCGGTCCGGAGAAGGATATCGTGGCCTATAGCACCTTCTGCCCCCATATGGGGATGCCGCTGGTCTATGATGCGGAGGCGCAGACTTTCAAGTGCTTCAAGCACTTCAGCATCTTCGACCCCGACCTTCGCGGCCAGCAGGTGTGTGGGCAGTCGACCCAGAGCTTGCCGAACGTCCAGCTTGCCTACGACGAGGAGACGGATGAGCTGAGCGCTGTCGGTTTGGCAGGCCTCATCTATGGCCGGGCAAGCAACATCCTCTAGCCTGCAGGATTCCTACAAGGGGGCAAGAGCCATGCAGAGCATCACGGACCGTATCCCGCTACCGCCGGTCTCCGCCGAGCAGCGTCAGATGGTTTGCCACTTTTGCATCGTTGGTTGCGGCTACCACGTTTACAAGTGGCCGATTTCCGAGGAGGGAGGGCGCAAACCGGAGGAGAACGCGCTAGGGCTAGATTTCACCGTCCAGGTTGGAGCGATGCAGTCGAGCCTGGGCTCGTCGATGGTCAATGTGATCGAGGATCATGATGGGCGCGCCTATTTCATCATGATCGTCCCGGATCATGATTGCGTGGTGAACCAGGGCTTGAGCTCAACACGGGGAGGACAGCTTGCCAGCCTCATGTATAACGGCCAGGGGGCCTCGGCCCACCGCCTAACGCATCCGCGCCTGTATACGGGTGACGACTGGATGGATCTCGACTGGGAACGGGCCGTCGGGCTCTACGCGCGGTTGACCAAGCGGGTCCTCGACCGCGACGGAGCGGATCAGCTGTTTTTCAATCTCTTCGATCACGGCGGTGCTGGCGGCGGCTTCGAAGACACCTGGGGCACCGGCAAGCTGATCTTCTCAGGGATTGGCACGCGCATGGTTCGGATCCATAACCGGCCAGCGTATAACTCCGAGTGCCATGCTTCCCGTGACATGGGCATCCATGAGCTCAACAACAGCTATCTTGATGCCGAGCTGGCTGACGTGATCCTTTGTATTGGCGGCAACTCCTACGAGACGCAGACCAACTGGTTCTTGGCGCACTGGGTACCGAACCTGGAAGGAGCGGCTAACGACAAGAAGCGCGAGTACTTTGAGGAGGACGAAGATGCGGAGCCGGGGCGGATCATCATCATCGATCCCCGCCGCACACCGACCGTGGCAGTTGCCGAGGAGGTTGCCGGTCCAGAGCGGGTGCTCCATCTGCAGCCTTCTCCGGGTACGGATCAGGCCTTGTTCAATGGACTGCTGACCTATGTCCATGAGCAGGGGTGGCACGATACGGAACTCATCGAGGCGCATACCCGCGGCTTTGATGAGGCCTTGGCGGCGAATCGCCTCTCGCTTGAGGAGTGCAGCCGGATTACGGGGATTGACGAGGCGGCTCTTCGCAAGGCTGCTGAGTGGGCCTACCGTCCCAAGGCCTCCGGTCACCGACCACGTGCCTTGCACGCCTACGAGAAGGGCATCATCTGGGGGAACAACAACTATCGCACCCAGGCTGCCTTGGTTGACCTCGCGCTGGCCACGCACAACATCAACCGGCGAGGCACCGGGGTGGTGCGTATGGGCGGCCATCAGGAAGGCTACACCCGTCCGCCTTATCCGGGGGAGCGGCCGGCGCCCTATATCGATAAAGCCCTGCAGGACGGTGAGGGGCGCATGCTTACAGTGTGGGCCTGCAATGCCTTCCAGACCACCAATGACGCGGAGCGCTATCGCAAGGAGCTGATCCGTCGCAGCGAGATCGTGCGGCGTGCCATGCGGGAGGTGAACCCCTACGATCTTGAGGGCTTGGTCGATGCCATCGATCACGCGGTCACGGAGCAGGGCGGGCTATTTATCACGACCGTGGATCTTTACCCGACCAAGTTCGCTGAGCACGGTCACCTGATGCTGCCTGCCGCTCACCCCGGAGAGCGTGATCTGACCTCAATGAACGGTGAGCGGCGGATACGCTTGTCGGAGCGTTTCATGGATCCCCCGGGCAGTGCCAAGGCCGACTGCCTCATCGCTGCTCATATCGCTACCGAGCTGCAGGCCCTCTATGCCGATGTAGGTGAGGAGTCGATGGCGGAGCGCTTCTCGGGGTTCGATTGGAAGACCCCTGAAGACGCCTTCGAAGATGGTTTTCGCCGCTCCAATCAGGAAGTTAGCGAGGCCGAGGGGCAAGGCGACGCCAATAACCACCTGGTTACCTACGAGCGCCTGCGTGCCATGGGCAATGATGGCGTGCAGCTTCCTGTCCGTGATTATCGTGACGGCGTCCTCGAAGGTACAGAGATGCCGTATGCGGAGTATCGCTTTGACACAGAGGATGGTAAGGCACGCTTCCTCCCTGCGCCTTGGGAGGGATTCCTGGAGTTGGCGGCCGAGCAGCGTGATAAGTACCCCTTCTGGATCAATAACGGTCGTACCAACCAGATTTGGCAGACGGCCTATCACGATCGCTACATCGAGTTCCGGCAGGGGCGTTACCCCTTGGCACCGATCGAGCTCCATCCCGACGATGCTGCGGAGCTCGGGATCGAGAACGGTGATCTGGTCGAGGTGCGGAACGACTATGGTGCCGTGCATGCCATGGCCTATCTCGAGCCCGATGTGGCTCAGGGGCAGGGCTTTATGATGTTTGGCTATCCGTACAATGTGGTCGGGGATGTAACGACGCCTGCTGTCGATGAGAATGTCGTGCCTTACTATAAAGGTGCTTGGGGAGAGATCCGTCGATTAGGAAAGCACGAGACGTTAGTGGCAGAGGTGAGCTTCAAGCGGCGGCGCTATCGCTGAGCCGTAAGGACCCGGTTTGGCGCGCGTCGCTCATCGAGCGCCGGGGTGAGGCGGCGTGTTGCACCCCGGCGCCTGTTCGGTCCCGTCAGAAGTGGTTATGCGTGCTCGCTAAGA
>JBKGYE010000107.1:0-3165 GCA_046546255.1 Halorhodospira sp.
TCGGGCTCCAGTTCCGCTGCTTGCTGCTGGGCGTTGAAGTAGGCCCAGTTGTAGTAGCCTCGGGCATTGGCCGTGACCGGATCCTGGGCGAGCTGGGCCTGAGGTAGCTCCGGGCGGAGGTAGCGCTCCAGGACACGACCGCCCCCACCGGTAATGATGACGTAGTCATACGCTTGCATCTGCCACATCGAGCGTACCTCGACGAGCATCTTGGTAGCGATATCGCCAAAG
Organism: Halorhodospira sp.; assembly: GCA_046546255.1. GTDB lineage: Bacteria > Pseudomonadota > Gammaproteobacteria > Nitrococcales > Halorhodospiraceae > Halorhodospira. Next base: position 232 of record JBKGYE010000107.1, read on the forward strand.
ATGCGATCGCGCAGCTCGACGATATCCACAGGGCGGCCGTTGACGTTGACCTGCCCCTGGATGATCGCCTCGTCGAGGGTGTACTGCTCGCGCTCGAGCCCGTACTGGGTGGAGAGCTCCTGGGCTATCTCCTCGTAGCCAAAGGAGATGCCTAGTGGCACCGTCTTGCAGAAGCCCGGCGAGTATTCGCCATCGATGACGGTGGCGAAGTCGCTGGTCTGGAAGCCGATATCCATGATGCCGACCCGGCCGCTGAGTAGTGGATGGTCGCCCCGGATCTGGCCGCGATCGTCGAGGACCTCGGCCCAGAAGCTGCCTACTGGCTGTGGGACCACCTCGATGTTCTCGAGCCGCAGGCTCACCCCGAAGCGGCTGGCGCCGAGATGGCGGATCACCTCATGATCCCCCCGCAGTTGCCGGACCAGGTCGTCAGCCATGTGCATTCGCCCCGGGGGAAGGCCAGTGACCACATGGAAGTTGTTCACGGTCTCACGCGCGTAGAGGCTCAGGGCGCCGAGGAAGAGGATCTTGAAGTCATTCCCCTCTGCTCGGGTTGGCGAAAGACCCCGGTGCGCTAGGCGCGAGTGGCGGATGGCGTAGTCCCCGAGCAGGTAGTTCTTCCCTCCATAGGAAATCTTCAGCTCGCTGCTGCCGCTGCGCTGGGCGACGCCCAGTGACATCGGCATGCCCGACTCCCCCTCACCGACAACGCTGGGGAAGACGTGTCCTTCCCGACCATCGTCGACCTTGATGAAGCCGTACCCCATATCCAAGCCAATACAACGTTCCACGGCGTTGTCCCCCTTGCTTTCCGATGACCCGTGCACCTGCACCTATGGATCCAGTGCTCGTGAATCCACATCTCCGAACATGTTTCTGCATGCTAGCAGCGGTTTTTGTCGCCGGCTAGCGTCGCCCCCAGAAGGTTTGTCGGGGCTGCGGCCGGCTTGGAGCAGGTTTTGTCTCCTCTTCCTCGTGGTGTGCGGGGACCTCGGGTTCGCTCTGTGCCTCGTGTTCTGCCTTCTCTTGGGAGCTGTCCGACTCCGGGGGGTGGGGTTGCGGCTCAGGCCCGTGGCGGCTGGCGGTAGCAGCGGTGGCCTCAGCAGGCTCCTGCGGTGGGGGGGGAGCGTGAGGCGCCTGCGAGCGCTCCTCCGGCTCCTCCTCCTGGGAGCTGGGCCCGGACAGGCGGCGCGCGGCATCCGCGTCTTCGTGCTGTAGGGCCGCTAAGGGGACCTCTCGGCGTGGATGGCTTTCGCCGAGGAACTGCCCACCCGCCTCGATGATGAAATCGTCGCTGTGGAGCTCTCCGAAAACACGGCCGTCGGCGACGATCTCCAGGCTGGCGCAGTCGATCACACCTTCGACGTAACCGCTAACCAGCAGCCGATGGGCCGTGATATTGCCCTCGAAGCGGCCGCTGCTGCCGATGCTGACATCGTGGTCGGAGATGATGGTGCCCTTGATCTGGCCATCAAGGTGCAGATTGGACTCGAGGGTCAATTCCCCAACCAGTCGGGTCCCTTCACTGATAACTGTTGTTTCAGCGTTGCGGCTTTTCGACTGATCCCCTTTGCCAAGGATTCCCATTTTACGCGCCCCTCTTCTTCAAAGACCTGCTCATAGTTCTTGAGGCTCCAATCCAGGAAGGGCTCCGGGTTGAGTTTGTGCTGTGTGTGCCAGATCTCGTAGTGGAGGTGCGAGCCTTCCACGGTACCGGTGGCGCCAGCCTGGCCGATGACCTCGCCCTGCTCGACGAATTCGCCTCGCTCTACCTCAAATGCGCTCAGGTGCGCGTAATGGCTCTGAAATCCGAACTCATGGGCAAGGATGATGAGGTTGCCGAGCCCGCTGTCCTGGTGCTTGCTGGCGTAGTTCACCACGCCGTCCGCGGTGGCGACAATCGGGTCTCCGACGCGCGCGCGCAGGTCGACGGCGGCGTGGAAGGCGCGCTCGCCCGTGACAGGGTGCGTGCGCCAGCCGTAGCCGCTGGTGATGCGGGATGCCTCCTCGGTCGGCCATCCGCTGGGGATGTTGCGCAGCATCAGCGTCTTCTCTAGTGCCGTTTGGCCAGCGGTGTCGATCCGCTCCTCGCGGTCACGCTCCGGCTTGGGCTCAAGGCCGACGAGACTCTCGATGCGCCCGAGCTCCAGGTCTAGCCGCTGGAGCTCTTGCTCGCGCTGGCTGACCAGCTCGCGCAACTCTTCATTGCGCCGCTCAATTTGTTGCGCGGCAGCGGCCTTCTTGGCGCGGGCCCGGTCGAGCTCCTCGAGCTTCTCGTTCAGGGCATAGATCGCACCCGCCCCGGCGAGTAGCACAAGGAGGACGCTGCCAGCCACTGCTAGCGCGAAGCGCTTGGCGATCTGGTGCAGCGAGTAATGGCGCGCGCCGCGGAAGTCGGTGATGGTGACCGTGAGACGCTCTTTCACCCGGTAGCCGGCTCCCTCGTGGCGAGTATTGCGGCGAACCCCCGCGCCGCCTACGGGGGGACAGCCGATTCCGTGGGCGGTGGCTCAGCGCTGCGGAGGTTCCCTGTCCGTGCGCTCGCGGACAATCTCCCCCTCGATCACGTGGCCGGTATAGGAGGAGCCGGAGCGTTGCTGCCGGGCCTCTGTGGCGGCACGACGTAGCTGCCGGCGCAGCCACCAGACACGAACCGCGATCACCACAGCGCCGATGAGCGCGAGGCCGAGCATTACGGCGAGCACTGCGATGCCGAGCGTGGCCGCCAGGACGATGACGGCGATGGCGCCGATGGCTCCTGCGACTCGGGCGATCGGCCCTCGCTCGACGTTTTGTATGCGCATGGGCTTGCTTCTCTTGGGCCGGTTAGGTTTTCCAAGGATAGCCCCATGCACCGGTCGCGGGCTACCCTAAGTGGCTGCGGCAGGCTTTTCCGGCCAGCTGCGTAGGCTCGCTCCGGCGAGGAGGTTGGCT
>JBKGYE010000108.1:0-3162 GCA_046546255.1 Halorhodospira sp.
GACTTCGCCAAGCAACTTTGCCGCTGAACCCCCGACCCGTTCACCGAATATTTACTGATTGAGCGCAAGTTCGGAGCGCATGCTAAGCAGGCTTGGCGCTCGCGCAGCGAGCACGCGACTACCGGCCAACTGGCAATGTGTCTCGACCGGATCCTGGATGCCGATCGAGTCGAAGACGTCTTCGCCGACAACTAGCGCCCAGCGCCGATAACCATGAGCGAACCAGCCGGTGAACTCACCATCCGACCGTTTGCCGATGACGACTGGCCCCGGGTCTGGGCCGTCATCGAGCCTGTTCTGCGGGCCGGGGAAACCTTCCCCTTCTCACCGGAACTCGATGAGGAAGAGGCCTACCAGCTGTGGGTGCAAACACCTACCGCCACCTGGGTCGCCGAAAACGAGCACCAGGGTCTGCTCAGCTCCTACTACCTCAAGCCGAATCAGCCGCACCTAGGCGACCACGTCTGCAACTGCGGCTATATCGTCGCCGAGTCCGCCCGCGGACGTGGCATCGGTGGCGCGTTGTGCCGCCACTCCCAGCGCGTGGCACCGCGGTTCGGGTTCCGAGCCATGCAGTACAACCTAGTCGTCGCCACCAACGAGCCGGCCATCCGCACCTGGCAGCGCAACGGCATGACGGTGGTCGGTCGCCTGCCCGGCGCCTTCCGCCATCCGCGTCACGGCTACGTCGACGCGCTGATCATGTACCGCTCGCTCGTCTCATCGCCCATCTAACCTCAGACCTTCTTGAGGGTTGAGCCTACGCCTCACTCAACTCAGTGATATCGCGGCGATCCCTGCGGATTCCCGCCGGAACAGCAGCCGCTGCCCCGCAAGAGCGCTGGCAGCTCGGCTTCCTCTTCTTCCTCGCCGGGCTCCGCCTCGTCGCTGGCCGGGAGTGTCGCCTCGAGCCCGTCGGCCCGCTCCAGCGCATCCTCGTGGGGGTACAGGGTCCGGCGGACCTCGGCCAGCGGCTCATCACCCTGCGCGCCGAAGGCCCGCAGCACCAGCGCCGTCTCATCCCCGGAGAGGTCCACCTGGAGAGAGCAGGCCGCGCCGCGGTGCTCGCGCTCGAGGTACGCCATAAGCTGATGGATGACGGAGAGATCGGCAGCCTGGGAAAGCCCCTCCTCGAGGGCGCTGTAGAAGGGCTGCGGCACTAGCGCCAGGGTGCCCTCGCGCACGGGCTCCTCAACGCCGAGCCAGGTATCGAGCGGCTCGGCGAAAGCGCGGGCCCAGGCGCGCTCCGCCGCCTCGAGCTCATTCTCGTCCGCAACTCCCCCGAAGAAGCCGCCCGCCAGCGGCGTCGGCCCGAAGCGCAAGCCGATCGCCAGGCGCACGCCCTGCTCGGGGCCGGCGGGCGCCTCGGCGCCGAGCAGATCGTCGAGCGACGCCTCGCTTTCCTCGTCCCCAAGCAATGCCAGCAAGGCCTGGTTGAGCCGCCGCACCTGCAGCCACTCCAGTCCATAGAGCGTCTCCGGGGGCAACAGCAGGGAGGCGAGCATGATGGACTCATCCTCCTCAACGACGCCGCAGCGCCGGAAGCTTTCGGTGAGCGTCTGCATGGACGCCTCGGGCAGCACCAGCGGGCTGTTCTCGGCTGAGAGCACCTCGGTGCGGCGGATCACGAGGGGGACGAGGAAAAGCTCCGCCTCGCCGGGCATCGGCTCGCCGTCCGCCCCTGCGAGGGTGATCGGCTCCTGGCTGCTGAGCCGCTCGATCCAGGCGCGCAGCTCCTCGAGCGCCCCCCAGCGCCACTGCGCGGCCAGCCGCCCGAGGGCCTCGTGCAGCGGCCGCGTGCGACCGCGGTTCAGGCAGCGCTCGAGGTGCTCCTCCAGCGCCCCGCCCCACTGCTGTTGGGCCTCCGCGGTGGCCTGGGCATCCTCGAGCTGGCGGATCAGCGTCTCGATCGCCCGGGCCTCCTCACCCGTACCGGTGGCGGCGCCCTTACTGGTCTTAGTGCCCTTCGAGCGCTTGCGGGAGCGGCTCATACGACCTCCTGCGTTTCTGGTAAACATCGCTTCCCTCCTCTCGCCTCCCCTATACCCTGTGCAGTTCGGGAGGGAGTCACTTCAGCCGATCTCAGCGAGCCGAGTCAGACCTGACTCAATGATATTACGCGACTTCTGAACTAGCACCCGCGCCTTGGCCCAGGTCACCGGCGATCCCCACCTGCGCTTCCACCACCTCCCAGTTCAGCTCGGTGTAATGCCACAGACATCACGGGTCGAGGTAGCTAGGAAGGGGCTCCGAACCTGTATGATGAACTAGGATCACTGCCAACTCCCAGGATGCCTTCAATGAGTCGCTTCCCTCTCGCAACGTCTATGGCGAGCAGATAGCCACCTGCGGCACCCCCCCGGTAACCGGCTTTTATCGTGACGGCTGCTGCAACACCGGCTACGAGGACCAAGGCATTCACACCGTATGCGCGAAGGTAACCGAGCCGTTTCTCGAGTACTCCCGCGCCCAGGGCAACGACCTGATGACGCCCAACCCGATCATGGGCTTCCAAGGCCTCAAGCCCGGAGACCACTGGTGCCTCTGCGCCGGACGTTGGCTCGAGGCCCACAAGGCTGGCCGCGCCCCTGGCATCTTCCTCCGCGCCACCCATGAGGAAACCCTCACCATCATCCCGCTGGATATCCTCGAAGGCTACGCCCTGGACCACTCGAGCTAGCCTCGGGCGCCCCTCCCCACCCACGACGAGCACGTGGACTACCAGGGCATCCCCTGGCGCAACGGCCATTTCGACCCCTACGAGCTTGGCGTCCTCTGTCGTCAGCAAGGTTGACACCCAGGGCCCCGGCGCCCTGTCACGCCATGGCACGTCTTCCTCATTGAACGCGCCAGGGTGCCGGAAGGTAGCGACAAACAGTGACGCGTAGACTGTGATTTCGTGGAAAGGGGATCTCAGTTCTACTGCCGCAGCCCATCCTCCCGCGCCCACTCACACCTTCACTTGATCGGCGATCTCCGCCAGACGGCTCGGCCCGATGCCGTCGACTGACTCGAGCTGCTCGATCCGCTGGATCGGCCGCATGGCGACGATCGCCTCGGCGCGCTCCGGGCCGATATGGGGGATCGCCTGGAGTTCTTCGATGGAGCATGCGTGACCGGTTAGCGCGACTATCTACATGATGGGAAAGTAAAAGGGAGGTC
>JBKGYE010000109.1:0-3009 GCA_046546255.1 Halorhodospira sp.
CTTTTTCGCTCGCCCGGCCTCGGCGTACGGGATCGAGCAGGTGCCTGAGGGACCGCTGGATGGATAAAGGTGGCGTGTTCCCCGAGGCAGGGCTGCTGCCGAGAGCGGTGGTGCGCCGGCTAGACGATAGGCAGCTGGGAAGGGGCGGTCTGGTTTCTAGGCTCGGAGCGAGGGGTATACGGATCCCCCCCGCTGGAAGAGGACAGCGGGGGGAACCGGTGGTGCAGCGATGGGGCCTGAGAGGGCCTGCCTATCGCCTGCGGTAGCGGCTGAAGGCCCGCTGGATCTCCTCCGGCTCGAGGTCCGCCGAGTTGACCACGCCGCCGGCCACCATGATCGGCTCATGGTTCTCCTGCCACTGCTGCTGCTCGGCCTCGCTCGCCCGTGGCATGTACCACCCTAAGGCGGCGAAGAGCAGCCCGATCAGGGGCGATAGCCAGCAGACGATGGCGAAAGGGGCATAGACCAGCGTCGGGATGCCTAGCGCCCCTGCCGTGAATGCAGCACCGGCACCCCATGGGATCAAGGGGTTGAGCAGGGTGCCGCCTTCCTCGACCGACCGGGAGAGGTTCAGGGTGGATAGCCCCTGGCCCCGGTAGACCGGCGCGAACATCCGCCCTGGCAGGGCGATGGACAGGTAGGGGTCGCCGGAGATGAGGTTGGTGCCGGCGGCCCCGCCCGTGCTGGCGGTGATCAGGGAGAAGCTGCCACGAACTCGCGAGATGATGGCGTTGAGGATGGTCTCGACGCTGCGTGTCTGCTCCAGGATCCCGCCAAAGGCGAGGGCGATGAGCACCAGCGAGATGGTCCACATCATGGACTGGATGCCCCCCGTGGAGAGGAGATCATCGACAGCCTCCACCCCGGTGTCACTGGTGAAGCCGTCTTGCATGGCCATGACGGTCTCGACCAGGCCGGCGCCCTGGACGGTGACCGCTGTGACAGCGCCGGCGAGGGCACCCGCAAAGAGGCTTGGCAGGACCGGGAAGCGGGTCAGCGCTAGGACGAGGACCAGCAGTGCCGGGAGCAGGAGTACCGGGTGCAGGGTGAACTGTGCTTCCAGCCCCTGGATGATGGTCTCAATCCGCCCGCCGTCGAGCGTAGCGGTGTCGAAGCTGAAGCCGATCACCCAGTAGGCGGTTCCGGCGATGACGATGGCCGGGATCGAGGTGGCCATCATGTTGCGGATATGGCTGAACAGGTTGGTTCCGGTTACTGCCGGGGCCAGGTTGGTGGTGTCCGATAACGGCGACATCTTATCGCCGAAGAAGGCGCCGGAGACGATCGCACCGCCGGTGAGCGCCAGCGGGATGCCGAGCCCCTCACCGATGCCCACCAGGGCCAGGCCCACCGTGCCGACCGTCCCCCAGGAGGTGCCTACAGCCATGGAGACGACCGCCGTCAGCAGCATGGCCGCTAGGAGGAAGAGCTCCGGGGTGATCAGCAGCAGGCCGTAATAGATCAGCAACGGTACGGTCCCGGAAAGGATCCAGGTGCCGATGATCATGCCGACGGTGATCAGGATGGCCACCGACTGCAGGCCGACGTGCACCACATGGTAGAGGCCGTTCTCCATCTGCCACCAGCGGATGCCGTTGTACCAGCCGATGAGGCCGGTGAAGGCGATCCCCAGGGCCAGGGGAACGTGGGGGACGAAGTCGTCGAAGGCGATGATCTGGATGACCATCAGGCCCATGGTGAAGAGGATGGGCAGGAGTGCGACCGTGAGGCTGGGTAAGGGGATCTCGTGCTGGGTTGGATCGGATGATTGTGTCGTCATGCCTGCTCCGGGTTGCGAAGGACGGCACGCATTATGGGGATCTATCCTGGAATTTCAAACGCGCTTGGCGGTGGGGGCGGGGCCCCTCCCGGGTGGTTAGGCGGCGGTTGTGCCGTCGTGAGGCGGGCACGGTGGGCCTGTTTCCGCATGGCGGCGGACTAGGCGGACGCATCGGCTGAAGGCGGGGACGCTCAGGGAGTCGCGCCGGCCTAGGAGCCAGCGCTCGCGCAGGTCAGCGGCGGTGAGTTCCTCCTCGACGCGCCAGCCCCCGGCTGCGGCCCGCTGATGCAAGGCTTGCGGCGTCATCAGCCCGCGCAGGGGTTCCTGCTGGGAGGCGAGGGCCAGGCCGAGGCTGTGCAGAAAGAAGCGGCCCCGCCACGATAGCTGGTGGGCCGGTAGCCAGTAGTCGAGCACAAGCTCGCTGCCTGGGGCTGCCATGCGCCCGAGCGCCGCTAGTGTCGTATCGATAGCCTCCGGCGTTAGGTAGTAGGTGCAGCCCAGCCAGGTGGCGAACAGCGGGGTGTGCGCGCAAAGCCCGGCCTTGAGCAGGCGCTCATCGAGGCGATCGCTGCAGAAGTCCATCGGCACGAAGCGGATCTGCGCTTCGGGGGCAGGCGGGAGCTGCTTGCGTTTCCACGCCTGGAGCCCCGGGCGGTCGACCTCCAGCAGGGTGGCTTGCTGAAGCAGCTCAGGGCGGCGCAGGCCGGTGGTATCCAGGCCGGCGCCGAGCACGACCAGCTGTTGGCAGCCGTGTGCCACGGTGCGGTCCATAGCCTCCTCGGCGAAGCGGGCCCGGGTCACCACCTGCCCGCGCAGGGCGGCGAGCTCAGGCTGTGCGTTTTCTAGGGCACGTAGCCCGAGCAGGGTCCCAGCCGGGGGGCGGGCGAGGAGCCGACGCGTGGCGGGGCTTAGCAGAGGGGCGACGGCCCGGTCATCGAAGATCAGCGGAGGATCGTCGACCACGGTGTGCCACACGCGCAGGGCAGCTGCCGTCTCTGCCGTCCGGCTGTGCTGGTCAGTGGTCACGGCGACCTCCGGGACCTAGCGGCTCGCGCTCTAGCGCGATCGGGCTACGGGTGCCGGTCGGCCTTGTGGGGGGGTCAGTCGATGACGTCAAAGCGCAAGCGCCCTTCTTGCTCCCATTGCGCCAGTTGCCGATCGGCATGGTCAGCGTCCGGGACCAGCTCATGCTCGATCAGCGCCACGGCGAGGGTTGCCCGGACCCCTTC
>JBKGYE010000110.1:0-2962 GCA_046546255.1 Halorhodospira sp.
GCTGGTCTCGGCTTGCGCTACACCTTCTAGCGCCTCAGGAGCAACCTAGCTGTGTCAGCAGTCCCCCGTCTCGTGCCGAGACGGGGGACTGTTTAAGATAGCCCCGCTGCTTTCCGCAGCCGCAGGCGGATACCGACAGGCACACCGCCGCGTCCGAGCGCTCAGCCGTTGCGGCGCAGCACCCAGATCTCCAGCAGGGACCACTCCTCGCCGGGGTAGTTCTCCTGCTCAAGCTGCGACATACGGCGGTGGCGCGAGGCCATGCTGCCGACGAACTCCAGGCGCTCCAGCAGCATCCGCTTGGTGGCGTCGGCCTTCTCCAGGGCGAAGGGGTTGAGGAAGTTCACCAGCATGTACCCCTCGCCGCGCTTGCTGGCGAAGGCGTCGAGGAGCTTGGCGATGGCCTCGGGCTCCAGGTAGACCAACGCTGCCGTGGAGATCACCACATCAGCCTCGGCCATGGTCCGCTCAACCGCCTGCTGCGTCTCGGGGGAAGGCGCATTCAGATCCGCCTGGACCGTCTCATCATAGAGCCCTGCCGCCTTGCCGTAAGCGAGTGCGTTGGCGGAGATGTCGATGGCCGAGACCTTCGCCGGGAAGCGCCGCTCGGCATCGATCTGCAGCGCCGCCTCGCGATCACGCCAGTTGTGGCGGATGGCGTTGAAGTCCATCCCGTAGAGCGTGGCCATGGTGGTGTTGCCAAAGCAGGCACACAGATCAGCGAAGTTGAGCGGCGAACCGTCGGCGGTCTGCTCCTGGGCCCAGGGCAGGATCAGGCGGTCGAAGGTCTGGCGATTGAAGTTATCGGAGACGTAGTCAAGTGCATCGAGGATCTGCTCCTTGAAAGGGACCGGCGAATCGGCAACATAGATGTCGTCAAAATGCTGCTTCTTCTCGTCGGTCTTGACTCCCGCGCTGGACATAGCGGTACTCCCTTCTGCTGACTTGCGGGGTATCCTCCTCGCCCTGCCCCGGCGGGTCAAGCCTGTCTGCAGGATCTGTGGCGGCGCGTACCATTGTGTTCAAGGGCCTGCGCGCGTACCTTTCCCAGAGCGGAAGAGCAATGTGACGATCAGGAGGACCCAATGGATTTCGATACACTGCCTGGCAAGGTGGCCCTGGTGGGGCTCACCGGAGTCGTGTTCGCGGTGCTCTACATGCTGGTGATCGCGATCGCCGTCGATCCGCGGCTGATCTCCGCCGACTGGCTGATCGCCTCCGGGGTGGTAGGTGCCGGCTACAGCTACGTCATCTATCAGTACAAGGGCATCATCAAGTAGCCAGCCGCCTCGTGCTCGCAGCGGGCAGGACCGTGCACCACCCGGTCCTGCTCCCGGCACCGCATGGCTGCACACCGGTCGCTCAGCGTGCGCCCAGCACGAGCGAAGGCCCTCCCCCTTTCCTGGCAACGCCCATAGACGCCTCCACGCTGGTAGCTTATTCTATAGGAATTTACCCTGACAGTTACCAGGGATTCCTGACGGTTACCAGGGATTAGTGCTCGCCTCCTGTTAACCGCGATACGCAAGGCGATAAGGTTCGAGATGGGAGACTCCGGATGGCGTCAGAGGGCGGTCGTGATGACGAAGGCCATCAAGCGATGCTTGAGACCTTGGAGCGACTTAGCCGGACCTGCCGCCTCCACGAGGCCAGCATGGACCGTGCGAGCCGGCTGACCCTGCCAACCCGGATCCTCGCCTCGGAGGCCACCGCGATCGCCGTACTGGACACCGACGGCAACATCGTCTTCGCCACTCCCGGTGCCCAGCGGCTGCTCAATATCCCCGACGAGGGGACGACGCCGCCGGAGCTGTTGGCCTTCCGCTGGGTGGGGCTCACCGGAACCCCCTTGTTCGACGCCCGTTGCGAGATCGAGGATAGCGACAACCACCACCGCATCCTGTCGATCAACGCCGCCCCCCTGCCCGAGAATCCCCAGGAGCCCCGCCGGGTGGTGGTGGCGATAACCGATCTCACCGAGCAGTACGAATACTACGAGCGCGCCCTGCGCGAGAGCGAGCAGCGGCTCAAACTCGCCACCGAGGCTGCCGGCATCGGTGTCTGGGAATACGACCTCATTCGTGGCGTCCACCACTGGGACGAACAGATGATGCGGATCTACGGGCTCGAGGAGCCCCAGCGGCCCGTCACCTACGAGGACTGGGCGGCGCTCGTGCTGCCTGAGCACCACGAGCGCCTGAGCAGCCTGCACCAGGAGCAACCCGGTTACGGCGAGCGGCGCGAGGTGGAGTTTCAGATCCGGCGCCCGGACGGGAAGCTTCGCCACATTCGGACCGTCTGGCAGTGCATCGAGGACCCACACGGCCAACCGGCGCGGCTGGTGGGCACCAACGAGGACATCACGGAGCAGCGCGAACTGCAGAACGAGCTGGAGTACCGCGCCGCCCACGACCCCCTCACGGACCTGTTCAACCGCGCCAAGATCCAGCAGCTGCTTCGCACCGCCCAGGCGGCCTATCAGCGCCACGGCACCCCGTACGCCATGCTGCTGTTCGACGTGGACCACTTCAAGCACGTTAACGACCGCTACGGCCACGGCTCCGGTGACGCCGTGCTCTGGGAGATGGCCCGGCGCATCGAGGCCGTCCTCCGCGAGACCGACCACATGGGGCGCTGGGGCGGCGAGGAGTTCCTGGTCCTGGCGAGCCAGACCGACGAGGCAGGGGCCGAGACCCTCGCCGAGCGCATCCGCCGCACCGTGGAGCGCACGACCTTCGAGGGCGTCGGCACCGTCACCATCAGCCTCGGCGTGGCCGCGGTCGCTCCGGGGCTGACCCTGGAGATCCTAGAGCAGCACGCCGACCAGGCCCTTTACGCCGCCAAGCGCAACGGGCGCAACTGCTCGGTGCGCTACTCCAGGATCTCGCACCAGGCGCATTAGCCGCCCCGAGGTGTGCTCGAGGTGATCCACGAGTTGCTGCGCTCCTGTTGTGTTTCAGGC
>JBKGYE010000111.1:0-2954 GCA_046546255.1 Halorhodospira sp.
CGCTGCCGGTCATCGCATCGGCTCTTCGCTTGCCCCGCCGGGGGCGAAATAGCGCTTGGTGATGGCGAAGACCGTACCCGACAGCGCCAGTAGCCCGATCAGGTTCGGGATCGCCATCAGGGCGTTGAGGATGTCCGCGATGATCCATACGACCCCCAGCTCGGCGATGGCCCCGATGAACAGCAGCACCACCCACAGGTAGCGGTACGGCTGGATCACCCGCACCCCGAACAGGAACGCCGCGCAGCGCTCGCCGTAGTAGCTCCAGGCCACGATGGTGGTGAAGGCGAAGAGCAGCATGCCGATGGTTACGATCCAGTTCCCTGCGGGCAGGCCCTCGCTGAAGGCCATAGAGGTCAGCGAGGCCCCTGTCTCGTCGCTGGTCCAGACGCCGGTGAGTACGATAGCTAGGGCCGTGATGGTGCAGACGATGATGGTATCGATGAAGGTGCCGAGCATGGCGACCGTGCCCTGGCGCACCGGGTTGTGCGTCCGCGCTGCGGCGTGGGCGATGGGCGCTGAACCGAGCCCCGCCTCGTTGGAGAAGATCCCGCGAGCGACACCGAAGCGGATCGCCGCCCAGATGGCGGCGCCGGCGAAGCCGCCGGTGGCGGCCGTGCCCGTAAAGGCATCGGTCACGATCTGCCCTAGGGCAGCTGGGACCTCGGTGACATTCCACACGATGATCAGCAGGCCGCCGAGCACATAGAACGCGGCCATCGTGGGTACGAGCCGCTCCGCCACCCGCGCGATTCGGCGGATCCCGCCGATGATCACCAGGAAGACCAAGGCTGCCAGGACCAGGCCCGTGGCCCAGGCTGGTACCGCCAGGTTGGATTGCACCACGTCGGCAACGGAGTTCGCTTGCACCGTGTTACCGATGCCAAAGGCGGCGACCATGGCGAAGACTGCGAACAGCGTCCCCAGCCATGCCCAGCGCGGCCCGAGGCCGTTCTTGATGTAGTACATGGGACCGCCAACGTAGCGTCCGTGCTCGTCGGTCTCGCGGTACTTCACGGCGAGTACCGCCTCGGCATACTTGGTCGCCATGCCCACCAGGGCCGTCACCCACATCCAGAAGACGGCTCCAGGCCCTCCCAGGGTGATGGCTGTAGCCACGCCGGCGATGTTGCCGGTGCCGATGGTTGCCGATAGAGAGGTGCTCAGCGCCTGGAAGGGGGTGATCTCCCCGGGGTCGTCACGCCGCTCCTGTCGTCCTGACCACAGGCGTCGGAAGCCGTATCCAAGCCGGCGGATCGGCATTCCGCGGAGCCCGATGGACAGGTAGAGGCCCGTGCCGAGGAGCAGCACCAGCATCGCTGGCCCCCAGACGAAACCGCTAACCGCTTCAAGGAATTCCGTCACAGCCTCCATGACGCTCCCTCCTGGTGATCGTGCACAAACAGGCGGCACCTGGCCTCTGGTCCTAAGCGAAGCGGATCAACCGTAGCGCCCTCGCGCCGTGCCGTCCATATTGCACCAGCGGATGATCATGCGAACGGCCCGTTCGATGATGCTTCAGATCGGGCGTGCTCTGGCGCGTCGCGTGGGCGGCTAACAGCAGGGGCCCGCCGAAGCGACCCAGGCGGAGCGGCAGCATCTCACCTGGGTGGCGCTGTAGGTATCCCCGTCCCTTGGGGCGGGCAGGATATCAATGCAGGATGGTGTCGCCCAGTATTCGTCCGATGGCTTGAAAGGCCTCCTCTGCTTGGGTCAGCTCCTCATGACCTTCCATGCAAGCGACGACGACCGTGGCCTGCTCTGGTGACTCCGGGGCAAGAATGCCGGCATCGCAGGCTCGGTTGATCTGCGTCCCGGTTTTGTGGGCATAGGGCGTGCCCTCCGGCAAGCCGGCCCGGATGCGTCGATGCCCCGTGGTCACCTGCTGCATGTTTTGCATTAAATGGTGGGTGTGCTCTTTATCGAGCAGTTCCCCTGCCCAGAGGCGCTCGAGCATGGCGCCATACCCGGTCAGCTGGCCTGAGTTGAAGCCGTGCTCGTAGTAGCGTTCAAAGGCGGCCTCAAGGCTCTCGGCATCCGCCTGTCCGTGAGTCGCTTCGATGCGCTCAAGGAAGGCATTGTATCGGTCATCAAAGGACTCGAAGCTGCGCAGGCGTACATAATCCATATTGCTGAGACGCCGGGCATCGGGATGAATCTCGCTGTAGGCATCGAAGCGCACTTGCACGATCGAGGTTAAGCGGCCGAAGCCCGCTTCTGGGAACGTACGCTGGAGCCATTCATTGAAGGCATCTTCCCCGAGCAGTCGGATCAGCATGTCGGTGGCGGTACTGTCACTATGGCGGATCGACTGGGCGAGCAGCTCTTCGAGGCTGTAGCGTGTCCCCGCCTCTGCGTAGAGCAGTTCCCCCGAGCCGTCGACGAAATCGGATTCTTCTAGAGTCAGTTGCTGATCTAGGGAAAGCGTGCCCTCTTGAACCCTTTGCAGAACGGCGATCGCCACGGGGATCTTGGTCGTGGAGGCTAGGTACCAAGATCGGTTGGCCTGGTACCGTACGGTCTCACCGCTCGCCAGGTGCTTTATGTAGACGCCGAGCCTTCCGGGGGTGCGCTCTTCAATAGCTTCCAGCTGTGATTCTACTGCAACCCATTCGTTGGCGAGACTCGGAGCAAGGCCTCCGAGCAAGCCGACTATAGCAAATGGTGGCAACATCCAGCGAGTGATCTGCGACACGAGTACATCCTAGTTTCTTGCATGGTTGCACACTGCCTAGCATAACTTAAAGGCCATGTTTTCCGTGCAGGTGGGATCAGCGTGACGGGCAAGGTGTGGTTGCTGAGTAAAGGAACTATGGGTAAGAGGCAGGTACCTTCATAGAACGGTGCAGGAGCGCGGGCGAGAAGAGGAAGGTCTGAATGACCCAGAAAAGTCGGCGACTGACCACGCTGGATGCCCTGCGCGGATTCGCGCTACTGGGCATCCTTGTGGTCAA
>JBKGYE010000112.1:0-2927 GCA_046546255.1 Halorhodospira sp.
GAGCGAGGCCCTTCCGGGGAGTACCTGCAAAGGCCGCGCTCGCGCACGCGCAATTTCAAGCAGCACCGGGAGCGCTACTACGAGCTGCTCGATGACACCCGGACCCGCGGCGACTGGGAGTCCTGGCTAGCGTTCTTCCTGGAGGGCGTGCAGACGACGGCGGCAAGCGCCGTCCATACCGCAGAACGGCTCGTAACGCTGTTCCAGGAGGACAAGGCCCGGATCGAGGAGCTCGGCCGCTCCGCCCCGAACACCCTCCGAGTCTTCGAGGTCTTCCGCTCCCGACCCATTACGACGATCCGGGAGGTTCGCAAGCGTACAGGCCTCTCGGCGCCAACCGCCGGACGCGCTGTCGGGAACCTGGAGGCACTGGGCATTGTCGAGGAGCTGACGGGCCGCCGCCGAGATCGCGTCTATGCCTATCGCCGGTACATCGCTATCCTCAACGAGGGCGGCGATCCGCTGTAAGCCCCGGCTCCAGGAGCTCGGCGTCGAGGCGGAGAAGCGCTATCGGCCCCTGCAGCCCGGCGACGTGCCCGAGACCCACTCGGATATCTCCGACCTGGCGCGGGATACCGGCTACCGGCCGCAGGTCTCCGTCGAGGAGGGCGTGCGGCGGTTCGTGGCGTGGTATCGGTGGTTCTACCAGCGCTGAGGGCGGCAATGTGGGCGCATCAAGAGCCGCCTGCCGTGGCGGTGCCGCTGGTGGTATTGTCGGTGTTGACGTTGAGCTGCGGAATGGCTTCGTTGACGCCTATAGACCTATCATAGTGTTAAGAGAGGCATTGGAGATGATGCCATCCACCAAGATGGGGTACAGGGTGATGCTGAAATCGCATAAGATCCACGCGGTCCGCGCTGGCCTAGAGTCCCTCGGCGGAGGGATCCTCCAGCTCCTGGCCTACCAGAAGCAGCTAGAGCACGGTGGTCCGTGGCAGGACGAGCATGCCCTTGCAGAGGACTGGCAGCGCGTCGGAAGCGACTTGCAGATGGGCATCGAATCGCACGGAAGGGACCCTAAGGATGGGCATTAAGGACTCAAGCCAACACGGAACGGCATCACCCCCCCAAGATCAATCTCCTACCGCTCAACACGCGGACTCTGAGCAAGAGGCCGCTGACCCCCTCCTTGAAAGGGCCCGTCAAGGCGATGTAGCCGCCACTGAGCGGGTGATTCAGGCGACACGGCACCACCAGGGGCCACTCCCGCCAGCCGGAGAGTTCCAAGCGTACGAGCACGCCCATCCAGGGAGTGCGGAGCGAATCCTCCGCATGGCCGAGGAGGAAGGCGAGAAGCGGCGAGAGCTCCAAGAGATGCGCGCCCCCGAGGAGGCTGTGCTGAGCCGGCGCGGCCACCTTCTTGGCTCGTTCCTCCTCTTTGTCGTGGTTGTCGGCGCCACTGTTGGAGGGATTTTGGGGGGCGCTGGTGTCGCCTTCGCCGTCACAAGCCCTGGCCTCGTCCTTCTGATCCTTCTCGGAATTTGGACCTATCCACGGAACACTAGATGAACGCATTTCCCTGATCGGGCGCGAGGCGCTGCTCGAGGGTGGTCCGCGCCTCGGACCACGTGGCCACGCCCGACCCGGACTGGGACCCGGACGCGCCGGATACCGCCATACCGCCACCTCCAGCGCCCCGTGGCGGCTCTACAACATCGGCGCCGACAAGCCGGTGCCGCTGATGCGCTTCGTCGAGGTCCTCGAGCAGGAGCTCGGCGTCGAAGCCGAGAAGCGCTACCTACCCCTGCAGCCCGGCGACGTGCCCGAGACCCACTCGGACATCTCCGACCTGGCGCGGGATACCGGCTAACCGCATCTTCACCGACACCCCGGATTCGTTCGGCCACGACGCCACGAGGCCGGGTGACCACACGGCTGGCGCAAGCCCCGCCGTTGAGGGCGGGGTGAGCCAGCACCTAGACGCGAATCAGGGGCATTGCTACGATTAAAAAATCGGGTCAAACCGAGATCCTCGCCCTCGGGCGGAGGGAGAGGCTAAACGCCTGTGGAGCCGACGTAAGTCCACCCTCCGGGATGGCTGTTGGCGGTGAAGCAGGAACCCTTCAGCCGGCCCCGACCTAAGCGGCCGGGACCGGGCTGGGAATCACCGCCCTTCAGGGCGGTGAGGACGTCAATCATCGAGATCCTCCAGGTCGTGCAGGTCCTGCTCGTCGAAATCCTCACCGCGCAGCAGCCGACGTGAGCGATGCAGGGACCGGGCAGCCCTTCGACGCCGAGCAGCCGTTGGACATCAATAGTGATAGCGGAGCTGAGCGATCAAGAGCCCGTCATCCCCGACTTTGTAAACCATCCGGTGCTCCTCATCGATCCGGCGAGACCAGTACCCGGCAAGGCCGTGCTTGAGCGGCTCGGGCTTGCCGAGGCCCTCAAAGGGCGCGCGCTGGGTCTCCTGGATCAGCTTATTGATCCGCCGCAGGGTCGCCTTATCGTTTTTTTGCCAGTAGAGGTAGTCTTCCCAGGCGTTCTCGGAGAAGATCAGCCTCATTCCATAAGGTCCCTCTCCTGGCCACCACCCCGCTCCAACTCGGCGACTGACTCCAGCAGACGCCGAGCATTCTTCGGGGAGCGGAGCAGGTAAGCAGTCTCTTGCAGCGCCTCGTAGTCCTCAAGAGAGATCATGACCACGGACTGCGCCTTGTTCCGGGTAATGATAATGGGTGCATGGTCCTCGCAGACTTTGTCCATGGTGCTCGCGAGCTGGCCGCGTGCTGTTGTGTAGCTGATCGCGTCCATGGGCGGTTCCTGTACGCTATATTGGACATGTACAGTATGCCGTACTGATCAGACCCTGGCAACTTTGCAGATACCCCCAGGCGTTGGCCAGTGAATCGTTTCACGAGGTTCGACGCTACATGCGTGATCGGTTAACCCCTCGGTGAGTACGGTAGCACCCCCTGCTCGACGTT
>JBKGYE010000113.1:0-2790 GCA_046546255.1 Halorhodospira sp.
CTGGCTGTGACGACCAACGGGATCTCGTTCAACCAGCACTTCGGGATCACCTCCGGCACGCTGGGCTGCGAGCAGGGGGGCACCATCACGGCCGAGGCCAGTGAGTTCATGTCGGAAAACATGGACCAGGTGGCCTACGAGGCCTCCCAGGGCGGTGGCGAGAGGCTGGCAGCCCTGGCCTCGTTGATGGGCGTTGATGAGGCCGATCACGAGGCGTTCTTCTCCCATACGCAGGAGCACTTCGACCAGATCTTCCCGTCTGCAGAGGTCAACGCAGAGCAGGCCCTGGAGAATCTCGAGGCCTCCATGGTACAGAGTGAGACCCTGAGCCGCTACACGGCGTGACCATTGTTCGTGGTTATGCAGCCCTGGGCAAGCACTGTCCAGGGCTGCTGTGATGCCCTTTCGCTTCCCTTGTTGTCGGTGCTCTGGATCCATGCCCATGGCCAGAACGTGTGCCGTCCTCCCCTCCCTGCGGAGATTGCTGCCATTTGTGCTGGGGTGGGGGGTGCCGTTGCTTGCTCTCCTGTTGCCGGCGGCGGGGGTTGCTGCACCCGCAGCGGTACTCGAGGAGGCTAAGGTCCGGCAGCTGGCTGAAGATCCGCACTGGCTGCGCCTGCTAGCTTATGAGCACCGTGCCTTTCGGCCCGGCCGTGAAGGGGTGGTACACACGGATGGCTTCTACTTCGCCGAGGATGGTCACAAGGATCCTCAAGCTGAGTTGTCAGCCACCCTGGCGGCCTTCTACGCCCCGGTTGTGGCAGGCAATGAAGCGGTACACCCGGCCTGCCGTTTCCCCGCGCGTTGGGCTTATCTCAATGAGCGGCTGCGTTTGGTCTATCGCGGCCTGTTGCCACAGCCAGAGTGTGAAGCCTACTCGGCGTGGCGCGAGCGTATCGCGGTTGAGCGGGTGGTGCTCATCTACGCCGATGCCTACATGGGTAATCCGGCTTCGATGTTCGGTCATACCCTGTTGCGCCTTGATCGTAGTGCTGACCTTGACCGTCCTCTGACTGGTTTTGCGGTCAACCACGCTGCGCAGACTGGAGAGGACCACGGCGTGGTCTTCGAGATGCGCGGTGTGCTCGGCTCCTATCAGGGGGTCTACTCGGTCATGCCCTACTATTACAAGGTGAATGCGTATACTGACCTGGAGCATCGCGACCTGTGGGAATACGAGCTCAACCTAGATGAGGCGGCCATCGATCGGCTGCTCTCTCATCTGAGGGAGCTAAGAGGCGCAGGGATGCCTTACTACTTCTTCCTGCAAAACTGCTCGTATCGGTTGCTGTCGCTGCTCGAGGTGGCGGAGCCGCAATGGCGCCTGCAGGAGGCTTTCGCCCGGCCATGGGCGATCCCCAGCGACACTGTACGGGCGGTCACCCGGGAGGAAGAGCGGATTGATGGGGTGACCTACCGGCCCTCTCGGCGGCGCACCCTGGATCACATGCTCTCTGGTCTGCCCGCGTCGGATGTCGAAGTGGTGCGTAAGCTGGCCCGGGGCGAGCTGGCGCTGGATAGCAGCGCCCTTCGCCAGCGGCCTGAAGCGGAGCAGGCGCAGCTGCTACAGGCGGCCGCCTCCTATTTAGAGCAGCTGCGCCGAAGCGAGCCGATCGGCGAGGAGGCCCGGCAGCGCCAGCACGCCTTGCTTGTAGCACGCTCCCGCGTTCATGGGCCGAGCCTGGATCCGCCGGCGCGCCCTGAGCGCCGTCCGGATGAGGGTCACCGTACCGCTCGTATTGGGGTCGGTGCTGGGGCATTGGCCGGCGTGGCGTATACCGAGCTACAGGGGCGGGCCGCCTACCACGATCTGCTCGATAACCCGGCCGGTTATCTGTCGGGGGCCCAGGTGAGCTTCCTTGAGACCGCGGTGCGCCTCTATCGTGACCAACGCCCTGATCAGGGCCGTAAGCCTGACGGAGGGGTTGAGCTAGAGCGGTTGCGGCTCGTTGAGCTGCGCTCGATGGCGACGCGGAACCGACCTTTTCCCGGCTGGTCGTGGGGCGGGAAAATGGGTCTTGAGCGCTTCCTTGATGAAAGGGGAGATCGGCCGCTCATGGCAACACTATCAGCTGACTTCGGGCCTGCCGTTGAGCTCGGCACGGAGGGGCAGACGCGTGTCTATGCCGGCGGGGAAGCGGCCCTTCGTGGCGCCTCGCACTTGGCGGATGGTTACCGCGCTGGTCTCGGCACCCGGCTTGAGGCCCTTCATCAGGGGCGGGCTGTACGCTGGCGGCTCAGTGCCCGTGGCCTTCGCTTCCATGATCGTGAAGACACCTGGCGTCTTCAGGCAGCAGTCGCTGGTGATCTCGGTGAGCAGACGGCCCTGCGCCTATCCCTGGAGCGCGAGGAGGACTTCGGGGTTCGGGCCAACCGCGTGCAGCTGACCTTCCATCGCTACCTGTGAGGGGGCGCTCGGCAAAGGGGGCGTACGTGCACCCCCTTCTCCAAGCTGCTTGGCTCCTGCCCCTTGGCTGCATCCTGCTGAGCGGATGCCAGGGGGCGTTCTTCTATCCCGAGCAGGAGCACTACTGGGATCCTGCCACGGAGGTCGATCTCGTTTATGAGGACCTCTGGTTCGAGGCGCAGGACGGGACGCGTCAGCACGGATGGTTCCTGCCTGCCCGTACGGAGGAGGTTCACGGTACGGTCGTGCATTTCCACGGCAACGCGCAGAATATCAGCACCCATGTCGCAGCAGTTTGGTGGCTGCCGCGCCACGGCTTTCAGGTGTTGACCTTCGACTATCGTGGCTTTGGCCGCTCGGAGGGAGAGCCGAGCTTTAGCGGC
>JBKGYE010000114.1:0-2738 GCA_046546255.1 Halorhodospira sp.
GACCTCCCTTTTACTTTCCCATCATGTAGATAGTCGCGCTAACCGGTCACGCATGGACATACAAGGTCAATTGAGGCGGTTTGGTGAGTCGGGCGGGCTACAGCTTGGCTGGCAGCCGGACAAGAACCCCGTGCGCCCGGATGCACCGTTGGGGCGTGGACGCCTCTATCTGGCTCTTGGGGGCGTGACGCTCTGGGGAGAGGAGGGACAAGACGGCGCTTCGCAAGGGATCGAAGCCGACTGGGCGCCCCTCCTGGAGCACTTGGCTGGTACTTGGCCATGGTTGATGCTGGAAGAGGTATATCCGCTGGGGCTTACGCCACCTTGCCCCAGCCAGCTCTGGCAACGTGTGGACCGACGGTTCGGCGGCGCTGAGGCACTGGCCGACAGCGAGCACGACGCCCTGATCCACTTCGAACACCGTCATGACCTGGCGGCTGGTCTAGATGGTGTCATCCTGCCCCGGCTGTTGATGCTCCGCGAGGGGGAGCAGTACTGGCTCGAGTGTCCCGAGCAGGAGCTGCTGCTCTGTCGTCCCAGGGAGGAAATCGTCGAGACGCTGACGCAGCTAGGAGATGCCCTGGCTAGACATGTAGCCGAGCAAAGCGAGGCAGGGGAGCGCCTGGCCCGTTTCTGGGAAGAGCGAGAGGAGCGCACGCAACAGCGCTTCTTCGAGCTGCGCAGCGGACTCTCAAGCGAGGAGCGCCGGGAGCTGATCGGTGACGAGGAGGAACCGATCTTCTGGGAGACGGCTGACGGCGACTCGGAGGTCATGGCCGCGGCGCGGATGGCGGTCGATGTCGCGGGGACCGATGTGCTCGCGGAGGTGCTGGCCAAGATCCGCGCACTCCCACATCGCGATACCTCGGTCCTCGATGGCATTGGGGCGCGGATACAAACCGCGCTGGACTCATTTCCCCCAGAGGAACGCCCTTTTCGGCTGGGCCACGAAGCAGCAAGCCAGCTCAGGGGATACCTGGGGCTTGGACCGGACGAGCCTATCCCGGACCTCGAGGAGTGGCTGCGCGGGCACGGTGTGCTTCTGGAGGAGGCCGCGTTTGAGCCGGAGGGCCGCCTGGAAGCCGTTGCTTGCTGGGGGCCGCACCATGGGCCGGCTATCCTCCTGAACACCGTTGAAGGGGGGAGGGCCAGTCATCCGGGCGCCCGTCGCAGCACCTTGGCCCATGAACTTTGCCATCTGCTCCTGGATCGCTATAGCTCCTTGCCCTTGGCCGAGGTTCTAGGGGGGGCAACACCGCTCTGGCTGGAGCAGCGTGCCAATGCCTTTTCCGCAGAGCTCCTCCTACCCCGGGAAGTGGCACTAGCAGGCGTTCAAAGGGCACCCGACCTGAACACAGCGTTCCAGAGGCTGACCGAGCATTACGCCGTTAGCAGGCAGCTAGCTGCCAATCAGGTCCGGAATGCCCCCGGCTATGAGGCCGTTGTAACCAACCGTGGCGATCAACGCCGTATCCGCCAGTGGGCTGATACACATGCCTGAGACCATCAACATCCACGAGGTCAAGACGCACCTCTCTCGCATCCTCGACCGAATACTCGTTGCCCAAGCCCAGGTCGAGGGCTACACCTTGCTGACCAGTGACCATCAAGTCGCCCAGTATCCGGGACCGATCCGGCTGGTTTAATCGCATCGACCGAGCGCTCCTCCGCGGGCATGCCGCTCGCTACCTGCGCGCCGTCCACGCCGCCGCCGATCCAGAGGACCGCTCCCCCAAGAGCCGCCTTCCGTGGCGGGTGTGGCCGGATCTCCCCTCCCCGCCCGCGGCGCTGGCTAGCGAAGTCTAGGTGTCGGGACCCTCCCCGAGCATTCGGATCGCGTCGCCACGCCCAAACCGGACTGGGACCCTCACGATCAGGATCCACCTCAACCGGCCGCTACCTGGATAACCGGATGTAGTCCGCTTGTTACCACGATGGTAATCTTAAGGTGACTTGATCCTGCTGGTCTCCTGCCACTTGTCCAGAGGGTGACTGAGATGACGAACGAGCACGACAAGCAGCTCTGCCCGATTTGTGGCGAGGGGAGCCTCACTGAGCACTGGGACGAGTGCGAGATCGAGCACCGGGGGCATTCACAAATGCGCCCCTCCTTCTTCTCTGTCTGCGACGCCTGTGGATTGGAACAAACGACCGCCGAGCAGGCACGGCGTAACAAACGGGATACCATTGCCTTCCGCAAGCAGATAGATGGGCTGCTGACCGGCCAAGAAGTGCGGGCGGTGCGTGAGAAGCTGGGGTTGAGCCAGCAGCAGGCTGCGGAGCTCTTCGGGGGCGGCCCGGTGGCTTTTTCCAAGTATGAGAACGATGAGGTGGCGCAGTCCGAGTCCATGGACCGGTTGTTGCGGCTAGCCAGTGAGATGCCCGATGCAGTTACGTGGCTCTCCGTTTATGCGGGAGCGCCTGCACAAGCGGCTCCGGCGCGGCGCCAACACACCATCTGGTGACCCCCAACATGGCGACCGGCACCGTGACGGTGACCGACGACCCGCGGGTGCTGCCGGTGGGTCGGGTGCTGCGCAAGCTCAAGCTCAACGAGCTGCCGCAGCTGATCAACATCTTCCGTGGCGACCGGCGAGCCCATCGATCTGTTCAACAACGGTCACCACCGGCGGGACTTCACCTACGTCGACGACATCGTCGACGGCGTGGTATCGGTGGTTCCACGGCGTCTAGAGGCAGGGCCAAACGAAGGCGGTGGGTGCAGAGACACTAACTTG
>JBKGYE010000115.1:0-2591 GCA_046546255.1 Halorhodospira sp.
CGTCGAGCAGGGGGTGCTACCGTACTCACCAAGGGCTTAACCGATCACGCATGCAATTTGCTTGCAAGTTGCGGCTGCAGGTGCGTCTTGGTCGGCTCAGCAGGTCTACCGGGGGGCAGGAGTGGCGCTTTCACGCAGTACGGCCAGGATCGAGTACGCTGCCTTGAGCAAGTGCGTCTTGCCGGTACCGTACAAACTTTCCGCCGCCCTCCTGCGACGGTGCGCCTACGCCACCCCACCCAATGCCTCCCGCAACGCCCGCTGGAAGGCCGAGTGCCGCGGGTACTGGGAGCGCATCCGTTCCACGAGCTGCTCGCCGACGCGGGGCTGGCCTCGGGCGCAGGCCGTCTCGTGGCACGCGGCGACGGCGCTGGCCGCACGGGGGTAGGCGCCGCGGTGCTGACGGCCGACGATGCCCTCGCACCGCGCTGCCGCGGTCTCCATGCACCACGTCAGCCACGCCTCGGCCTCTTCCGCGGACAGGGGGCGGTGAGCCAGAGCCTGTGTCAGCGCCGTCCGGTAGCCTTGGTTCAGCGCCTCGGGGCTGGGCCGATGCCGCTGGGGAACCTGCTCGCCGTTGGGGAGCTCGTGGGTGGTGGTCATGCCGGCACGCAGGGCGGCACCGGCGGCCACCGTCGCGGACCAGAGCTCCGTGGTTACAGGGCCGGGCTCTGCGCCGTCCGCGGAGGAGAGGGCCACCAGTGCATAGACGAAGACGACCGACCGGGCGTTGGTGCCGCCCGACCAGCCCAGCGAATCGGCTTCCTGCGCCAGCGCCGCGGCGCGATCCCATCGGCCGGCGAGCAGGGCGGCGAGAGCGGCGGGTGCGCTGGCGGGGTCCCGGAAGGGCCGGTAAGGTGGCTCCGCCGGCCTCGGCGATCTCGCGTAGGGTGATATACAGCGTCTGGGGCTGTCGCGGGAATCCGGAGGAGCGGACCCGCTCTGCTGCTTCGCCGAGGGCGGTCGGGCGCTCATCCGGGGCGGCAGCCAGGTAGACCGAGCGCAGATACCGGGCCGCGTGCTCTCGCGCGCGCTCCGGCTCCTCGTCCTCGAGCCTCGGTGCGCGGCCGTACTCATCCTCGTCATCGATCAGCGCCCAGACCTGCTCGTACCCAGCGCGTGCGGCCTCGGTACGTCCTTGCTCAAGCTCGTTGCCGATCCGCTCCAGGGTGCTGTCCACCAGCGGGATGACGTCGCCGAACGGGCCGAGCGCATCGTCCTCCTCCTCCTCCTCGGGGAACGGCGGCTCCGTCTCGGCCTCCCGCTTCGCCGCCTCGATCGCGCGCCTCAGCTCCTGCAGCGCGGTGTCCAGGTCAACGGCACGATCACTGGGCCGACCATCGGAGTCCCCGCGGGAGCTCTCACCGCCAAGCGCGTCACGAATCTGCTCCAGGAACGCCGCCCGCTCCCGCGGATGGCAGCCATCGGCCATGGTGTGCAGCAGCGAGCGCAGCCCCTCGGCGTCCTGATCAGCGAGGAGGGTGGCGAGCTGGCTGTGCAGGGCTTGGTGGGTCAGTGGGGGTGTCACGCTGGTTCTTCGCTCAGCGATGCAGGGACTCGGAGAGAGCTTTGCCAAGCAAGTCACTCATTCGTTGAATCCGGGGCACTGGCTGCGGATACGGGTTCCTTCGCGGTCGGGGCGCTCGGGCACGCTACCGCCGGGGCGGTGACGACTGGGCAGGCCCGCCGGGCGGAGGTGTTCAGGTTGTGAGCGGGTATGGAACCACAGGTGGAGTGAGGGGGCAACCGTCGGGCGCGGAGCGCACTCAGCTGAAAGCCTTTCAGAGCGGCTAGCCTCGAAGGGCCTCGACGAACGCCAGAAGGTCATCCAGGTGGTTTTCCACCACATCCCGGACAATCCGCGGATCGACTTCCTGGTAACCGTGGACTAGTACATTGCGGAAACCGGCCATTGCTGCCAGGGGCTCGACTAGGTCGGCCTCTATGATGCCGTAGCGGCCCAGATGCTCAAAGAGCGCGCGATTGGTCTCAGGTTCTCCCAGCCGTTTCGCGGAGACGACCCGGGAGGCTGCGTCTAGCGCTGCCTGGATGGCCAGCTGCAGCGTGTGCTCGACAAAGCGCGTCTCTCGAAGGTCATGGCCGACCAGCTCGGGCTGGGCGAGTTCCCGAAGCTCCCGAATCCGGCTCTCGATAAAGGCCAGTTTCTTGTCGAGCAGGGGGTGATCGGTCATGCGGCTGAACTCCGTCGGTATTCCCGCAGGTAAGGCAGCAGGTCGAAGTAACGATTCCGCGCGTCGACCTCGAAAGCGATCCGTCGCTCTGGCACGGCATCGAGCAACAGGATCCCATCGCGCAAGATGCGGTGCACCAGATCGACCGGCGCCTGCTCGACGTCAATCAGGTCGATCGGTCGCCTAATGGCTTGCTCCAGTCTTTGGGCCAAGCGTGCGGCGGGGCTGACCAGCGCAGGCTCCTGTGGATCGCGGAAGAGGACGGCGAGGTCGACATCGCTATCGTCCCGGGCTTGTCCGGTCCCGTGACTGCCATAGAGATAGGCGCAGGTTATTAGCGCACGCTCCCGCTCAAGGTGTCCGCGCAATTTTCCCGTTAAGTCGGTTGTCTCCATGAGC